>JAFXFS010000017.1 GCA_017513445.1 Bacteroidales bacterium
AGTACATACGCTACTACAATAATGATAGAATCAAACTGAGGCTAAATGGAAAAAGCCCGGTGCAATACCGAGCTCTGTTCCAATCTAAGTCAGCCTCTTAATAATGTTAAACCGTCCAACTTTCGGGGGTCACATCAAATTACTTTTTTGTCATCCCCGTTTTGTTAGGAGGTTGAAGCAAAAGATCTATTTTTAGGCTTGCGAAGCCCGAAAAAGCGGAGTTTACTTTGAGTAAATGAACTTTTTGAGGGCGTGCGTAACGACAAAATAGACTTTCTATTCAGCCTTTTTTTTCAATCAAAAGGAGACTTAACTCCTTTTTCTATTAATCTTATGGGAAATTAATCCTCAATCATTGCATTATTTGTAGTAATCAAGAATAAATCAGGTTTGTCAGTTGTAACATAATCAACACCAAGATTTATCATTTGTTTGAAGATGCGTGTGTCATTTACTGTCCAAACATTTACTGTCATACCCAAATCGTGAGCTCTCTGCACATAGTCAGGATGAAGAGTAAATACAAAGTGTTGATAATCAATACCTTTGATTCCCGCAGCGTGTACTTCTTCTGGTGTTAGGTTTCCAGAAAGATATTGAACTTCATTCTCTGGCATCAAACGATGAAACTCTTTACAAGAGTGGAAACTGAATGAAATAAAGATTGTTCTGCTTTCAAGACCATACTTTTTAATCAATCTTACAGACTCTTCAACAGCTTTTGTCTCAAGCTCAGGAGTAGAGTGTCCCTTCAATTCATAAACAAGTCTAGTACATTTGCTCTTTTTGAATTGTTTAAGATATTGCTCAACTGTAGGCAATTTCTCTCCATTCGATAGAGTAATGTTCTTAATCTCATCGTAATTTGTCTCTTCGATTTTGAATGTTTTGCTTCCGTCATTGCTTTTGATAGTTGCGTCGTGATGAACCACCATTACACCATCTGCAGTTCTATAAACATCAAATTCAGATCCGTATGCTCCGATTTCCTGTGCTTTTTTTAGCGCAAAAATCGAATTTTTTGCACCTCCTTCACAATTCCAATAACCTCTGTGAGCAATGATTTTAGTGCCTTCCGCAACTAAATCACACTCTTGATTACAGCTACATAATAGAGGAAGAATAAGTGCGCTTAGCGCAAGTGTTGTAAATAATCTTTTCATATAATAATGATATTTTAATAAATTTTAATCCATCTGTTTATCACATCTAACTCTTCAGCAAGATAAGCACCTTTAAAGCCTTTAATGTCCTTATAATCAATTAGTTTTAGATATGCATCATAGTAATAATTGGATAGGGGAGAGTAGCTCCAATGCCACTTTTCCTCTAAATATCCCATATTCTCGCTATGTTTGAATGGTTGGAAGAATCCAAATTTTGAGCCATTCTCAACTAACCAGTTATATACCTTGACTCCCTCTTCACTATCCCAATATGCCAATTCAAGTGAGTTTATATCTACATCAGTTCCCCAATGGTGGCGAGATGTCCCTGGCATTGAACTATATTTCAAAATATCCAAAGCCCTATCTTTATCATTTAATGAAGCTCTCTCCTTCAAACTCCACTTCCAATTCCATATATCCTTTTGCCATTGAAAATCCCTCAAACCAGATCTTACATCAATCTCAACGCCATCCTTTGCAGCGGCCTCCTTCATCATATAAAATGCCTTGTGAACCTCTGCAAGGAGATATCTGTTTTTGTTACACAACACCCATCGGCCATCTTTTATGTCGATACCTTTGCCTAACAACATATCCTCTGTGATGATAAGTTGCTCTCCATTATCGAGTGTGTATGTTACAAAATCTACACTCTCCCCTCTATGTGAGGAGATCGCTACAAAGCAGAGTAGAATAAGAGTTATCTTCTTTATTATTTGCATCTTGCAAATATAAATAAAACAAAGGGGATGACCAAAATCAACCCCTTTGTAATTCACAAGTATTAACCTAGTTATTAGTAATTATTTCTCTTCTCTTCGAAGTATGCTTTAGCGTGAGCGCAAGCTGGACACTTTTCAGGAGCTTTTTTGCCTTTGTGAGTGAAACCACAGTTGCGGCATTGCCAAGTAATCTCTTCGTCTCTTTCAAATACCTTATCAGCTTTAACTCTGTCAAGAAGAGTTCTATATCTGTCTTCGTGTTCTTTTTCTGCCTTTGCAACCATTCTGAAAACTACAGCGATCTCTTTGAATCCCTCTTCTTCAGCAACTTTTGCAAATTCTGGATACATTTCTGCCCACTCTTCATTTTCACCTGCAGCAGCAGCTTCCAAGTTTTCAGCAGTTGTTCCGATAACGCCAGCTGGGAATGTTGCAGTGATTTCTAACATACCACCTTCTAAGAATTTGAAGAATCTCTTAGCGTGTTCTTTTTCTTGATCAGCTGTTTCTGCAAATACAGCTGCGATTTGTTCGTAACCCTCTTTTTTAGCTACACTTGCAAAGTAAGTATAACGATTTCTAGCTTGTGATTCACCTGCAAATGATTTAAGTAGGTTTTGTTCAGTTTTTGTACCTTTAATTGAGTTCATAATTCTATTATTTTAATTTATTTTTTGATGTTTTTCTTTTTACCTATTATTTGTATATCAATTTCGGTCCATTCAAAGTTACGAAATTTTTTCTTTCTAACATAATTTGTTATCATATCTGTCAGTTCATTGTCAAGATAATCTATGTAAGAGTCATCTTCTCTACAATATAAGTGACAGTGAGGGAATGTGTTATAATCAAAGAACATCTTGTTTGTAGAACTCATCCTCCTCTTCAATAAACCTTTTTCTACAAATTGTTCCAAAGTATTATAAACAGTTGCAATTGTCATAGCGGGAAATTGAGAATTTATCTCTTGATAGACCATATCGGCACTTGCGTGTCCCAACTCGCGCATCTTGTCATAGATCAAAATGCGTTGAGGGGTTGCCTTCAAGTCATTCTTTTGTAGTAGTTCTCTAATCTTTGTTATCATTTCTTTCCCTTTCTGATACAAAGTAAATTATAAAAATTCTAATTTGCAAATAATTCTAAATAAAATTTCAAAAAAATTTATTACTTCTGAATATTCTTCATTAGTTTTTGTTAGTTTTGCACTATCTATATGCAATTTATATATACTGAAAATGAAAAGAGAGAAGATTTTTTTCAGACCAAATCTATATGCTTTGGTAACGGGCGCTTCATCGGGAATGGGGCGTGAATATCTCTTTCAGTTGACCCAAATGGGGTATAATGTAATTGCTGTAAGTAATCAGAAGGAAGCCCTGGAAGATGCTGTAAATGAGGCGATTGGATCATTTAGAATAGATAAGAATCAGAAAATAGTTCCACTATACATTGACCTGTCACAACTTGATGCATACAAAGAGATTATTGACTTTACAAAAAATTTTGAGATAGAGGTGCTGATAAATAATGCAGGTGTAATGATTTGTCGTCCTTTGACTTTACATAGTGAAGAGGAGATTACACGTCTTATATCTCTTCACGACCATACAACTGTACAATTATCAAAGTATTTCTCAAAAATAATGGTTGATAGGGGAGAGGGATATATAATGAATATCTCCTCACTTGCTGCTTGGCTACAATATCCCGTAATTTCGATTTATAGTGCTTCAAAAGTATTTATAAAATCATTTACAAGATCTCTTAGATGTGAACTCTATGGTAGTGGAGTCAAAGTGACAACAGCATATTTTGGAGCAGTTGATACACCACTCTATCCTCTTTCTCAAAAATATAGAAAGATAGCAAGAAGGTTGGGAATTATGATTTCTGCAGAAAAGGCATCCAAAGTGGCATTAAAGGCACTATTTAAAGGGAAAGCCAATGTTATGCCGGGATTCATTAACAGGTTATTCCGCCCGATTTTGCCAATAATTCCAAAAAGAGTTTTGAATTTCGCCTTTAGAAAGGCACCCAAAAGTATCTATTTCTAACTATGTCTAACTCATTCAAGCAAAGGGCAATCAGATCAATAAAAGATGGAGCAAAAGATACCCTGAAGATCTCTATTTGGCTGGCAAAATTGATGGTCGGAGTCTCTTTTGCAGTTTTTTTGTTGAAATATTTCAATATCCTGCCACATATTGTCCATTTGATAGATCCACTATTCCAACATCTGGGGTTGCCTGGTGATGCTGCCTTAGCATATCTTACCGGATATTTTGTGAATATTTATTCAGCACTTGCAGTAGTTGCCTCATTGGATTTGACATATAAAAGTGCAACAATTCTGGCAGTAATGATACTATGTTCTCACTCAATGCTGATAGAGACACCTGTCCTTAAAAAGACTGGTGCATCAGCTGTTAGAATGGTGATAATAAGGACTTTAAGTGCCTTCTTGTTGGCTTGGGTGCTTAATATAATTATGCCAGATGATCCATCGAAAGTTATTGCCTCACAAACTGTTGCTCAGCAGAGTGCTTTGCCATTTCTGACTCAGTTGGGAGATTGGGCAGTATCTGCAGTCAAACTTGTTATAAAGGTCTTTTTATTGGTATTCGGCCTTAATATTCTTCAACGATTATTGAAGGAGTTTGGTGTTGCAGATAAAATTAGTAATATATTTAAGCCCTTGCTTGTTGTTTCAGGGCTTCCACCTAAATGTTCAATCCTATGGCTATTTGCAAATCTTGCAGGTTTGGCCTATGGAGCAGCCGCAATTTTGGATGAAGTAAATAGTGGAAAAATTACCAAACGTGAGATATTGTTGGTGGATACCCATATTGCAATATCACATAGTAATTTCGAAGATTTGCTTCTACTTGTAACTTTTGGTGCCTCTTGGTGGATACTTTTAGTGAGCCGTTGGATAATGTCCACACTTTTAGTGTGGGAATATCGATTAGAGTTTTTTATAAAAGATAGATTTTTCAGTAAAAATAACTAAATTTGCAGTTTAATGTGAAAAGTATGGTTACAGAGAATATAAAAGTTTTAATTATTGGTGGTGGTCCTGCAGGATACACTGCTGCAATCTATGCTTCAAGGGCAAATTTGTCACCAGTTTTGTATGAGGGAATTCAACCTGGTGGTCAGTTAACTCAGACTACAGATGTGGAGAATTTTCCTGGCTATCCTAATGGTATTGGTGGCTTTGAAATGATGGAAGATATTAAGAATCAGGCAATTAGAGTTGGCGCTGATATCAGATCGGGTATCGTTACAAAGGTAGATTTTTCAAAAAGATCATTCTCTGTAATAATTGATGATGAGAAAGAGATAATTGCTGAGAGCGTAATTATTGCAACAGGTGCATCTGCCAAATATCTTGGTTTGCCATCTGAGGAGAAATTTAAGGGAATGGGAGTATCTGCCTGTGCAACTTGCGATGGTTTCTTCTACAGAAAAAAGGTTGTTGCAGTAGTTGGTGGTGGAGATACTGCTTGTGAAGAGGCAACATATCTTGCTAATCTATGCCAAAAGGTATATATGATTGTAAGAAGAGATGTTTTCAGAGCATCAGCAGCAATGCAGCAGAGAGTATTCGACACCCCAAATATAGAGGTGCTTTGGAAGTGTAATACTCAAGAGGTTTTGGGAGATGAGTATGGTGTTACAGGTGTACGACTATTAAGAGCAGATGGTGAGATCTTCGATGTAGCAATTGATGGTTTCTTCTTAGCTATCGGACACCACCCTAACACAGATATTTTCAAAGATTTCATTGCTACAAATGAAGAGGGCTACATCATTACAGATGGTAAGAGCTCAAAGACAAATGTTCCTGGTGTATTTGCTGCAGGAGATGTGCAGGATCCTACATATCGTCAAGCAATCATTGCAGCTGGTAGTGGAGCTGTTGCAGCAATGGATGTTGAAAAATTTTTACGTGAATCATAATCGTGGCGTACAATTTGCCTATGCTAAACTTGCAAAATTAATTAATATGCAAAAAGTTTTGAAAAGAGTTCTATTGTTCATAGTGATATCTATGACAGCGTGTACAACCCAGTATGATGCGCTTTTAATTGGTTTCGATATTGATGCAAAATATAATGCAGCTTTTGAACTTTTCGAAAAGAAGAGTTATTTGAAAGCGGCAAATTTGTTTGAGTCACTATCACTTTCAACCAAAGGTACTCCGCAAGAGGATACTGTTCAATTCTATTGGGCATTGAGTAACTTTAACTACGGAGATTACCAGACTGCTGGAGGAAACTTCCAGGAGTTTTTGGAGGTATTCCCACGCAGTCCATTTACACAAGAGGCAAGATTCCGCTGGTTACAATGTCTCTATAAGGCGACATATCGTTATGAATTGGACCAGATTCCAACACATAGAGCTCTGATGGCAATAGAGGAGAGTATGTATGAAGATCCAAATTCACCATATATGGATCAAATCAAGGCAATGCAGGTTGATTTGGAGGAGAGACTTGATAAAAAGGCATACGAAGCTGCAAAGCTTTATTATCACATAGAGGATTATCCGGCAGCACACTATGCCTTGAAGAATGTTTTAAGAGATGATTCGGAGAATATTTATCGTAAGGATGTACTTTACTACACAGCACTCTCTTCTTATCAGTATGCGATAAATAGTGTGGAAGAGAAGAAGAAAGAGAGATTCCTTACATTTGTAGATGATTATTACAACTATATAGCCGAATATCCTGAATCAAAGGAGGTTAAAGAGTTGGATGGTCTATACAAGAGAGCTCAGAAAGAGTTAGATCGTTTAAATAGAAATTAATTAGTTAGAAATAATGGAAAAAGTTAAAAAAGCAAGTAACAACACTATTACAAGAGATTTGTCAAAATTGGCTGCTCCAACAGGAAACATCTATGAATCAACAGTTATTATGGCTAAAAGAGCTAATCAGATCTCTGCAGATGTTAAAAAAGAGTTGAACGAAAAGTTGGAAGAGTTCTCAAATTTTGCTGATACTCTTGAGGAGACTTTCGAAAATAGAGAGCAAATTGAAATCTCTAAACACTACGAAAGATTACCAAAGCCAACTTTGGTTGCAATTAAAGAGTTCGAAGAGAACGAAATCTATTATCGTAGAGCTGATAATCAATAATAACAATAGAAATGCTTTCGCGTCTATCTATCTGTAATTATGCCCTTATTGAGGCATTGGAGAGTAGATTTCCCGAGCATTTGGTTATTATAACAGGAGAAACAGGTGCCGGCAAATCTATTTTGCTCGGCGCTTTGTCTTTATTGATGGGGCAGAAGGCAGATGCCTCTGTGATTAGCGATAAAGAGAAAAACTGTGTAGTTGAGGGAGAGTTCTTTTACGAAGGAGAGAGTTATATAATCAGAAGGGTAATTGCCCCAAGTGGTCGTTCCCGTTCATTTGTAAATGATGAGCCGGTAACTGTAGATTATCTTAAAGAGTTATCCTCAAAGTTGATTGATGTTCATACTCAGAATCAACATCTTATGCTCTCAGACTACCAGTATCAGTTAGAATTGCTTGACAGCTATTGCAGTAATGGCAAACTGTTGGCGAAATATCAGAGCTATTATGCCGATTATCAATCGGTTATTACTAAAATTGAGAGTGTGGAACGTGATATTGTAAAGGCCGAAAATGAGCGTGAATTTGCTCAGTTCCAATACTCTCAGTTAGAGGGTGCATCGTTGCGTGAGGGAGAGCTTGAGGAGTTGGAGCAGGAGCAGAAATTATTATCAAATAGCGAAGAAATTAAAGAGAATCTTCAAGGTGTGCTCTCAAAGTTTACAAGTGAACCATTCTCATTGGTTCAACTATTAAAAGAGTCAGAAAACCTTCTTAAAAAGTCTTCAAACTATCTTCCGCAGGCAGAGTCCCTTTATGAGAGGGTTGAGTCTTGCCGTTTGGAATTAAAGGATATTGAGCAAGAGGTGGATTATCTTTGCGATAGTGTAGAGTATTCTCCAGAGAGACTGCAATATCTTGATGATAGAATTTCACTGATTTATAACCTTCTAAGAAAATTTGGAAAATCAGATGAGAGCGAATTGATAGCTTTAAGAGATTCATTAAAGGCAACTGTCAGTGGTGCTGAAGAGCTTTTGGAATTGAAAGAGACTCTTTTGAAGCAGAGTCAGGAGTTACTCCAAAACGCGAAGGAGATTGCCAGTCAACTTCATCTTTTAAGACTTGAAGGAGCTTCTAAATTATCGGAAGAGTTGCTTGAAAGTGTTCGAGATCTCTCAATGCCACACGCATTATTCAGTATCTCACTACAAGAGAGAGAGAGACTTGATATTAATGGTGCAGATGATATTAAATTCCTCTTCTCTGCTAATGGTGGATCTCTTATGGAGTTACATAAGTGTGCTTCCGGTGGTGAGGTTTCAAGGTTAATGCTCTCATTAAAGGCAATAATGGCAAAGCATCGTGGTATGCCAACTATGATTTTTGATGAGATTGATACCGGAGTATCAGGAGTTGTAGCTGACCAGATGGGAAAATTGATTACCTCTATGGGTGAGAATATGCAGGTTATGGCTATCACTCACCTTCCACAAATTGCAAGTAAGGGTGAATCTCACTTTCTTGTCACCAAGAGTTTCAATGCTGATGGCAAGGCAGTTACAAATATCTCGCAACTTTCTGAGGATGAGAGAGTTAATGAGATTGCAAGGATGCTTTCAGGCGAAGTCATCAATGATGCTGCAATAGCAAATGCAAAAGTTCTGTTAAACAGTAAATAGATATATTATGAAAAATTTCTCCCCTCTTTCTTTGTTGCGAGAATGGCTTTCGCAGCAATCAATCAGTGCTATAATAATTCCTTCTAATGATCCACATTTTGCCGAGTATGTGCCAGATTATTATAAGTCAAGAGCTTGGGCTAGTGGATTTAACGGTTCTGCTGGAACTTTGGTGGTAACTACCTCCGATGCAGCACTTTGGACCGATTCCAGGTACTTTATGCAAGCTGAGAAGCAACTCTTCGAGGGGATAACTTTGATGAAGCTTAAGATGGCAGGTACTCCTTCAATTGAGGAGTGGCTATTAAGCAAGTTGGAAAAGAGTGCTAAAGTGGCAATAGATTCAAAACTATTCTCACCATTGGAGTTTAACTCTTTAAAACAATCACTTCAACCCTTGGAGTTAATTCCTGTTGA
Organism: Bacteroidales bacterium; assembly: GCA_017513445.1. Classification (GTDB taxonomy): domain Bacteria; phylum Bacteroidota; class Bacteroidia; order Bacteroidales; family UBA932; genus RGIG6374. The sequence continues at coordinate 9,084 of JAFXFS010000017.1, forward strand.
GGATCCCTTTACTATACTTTGGAAGGATAGACCTCAACTTAAAGCAAATCCAATCGAGTTGATGCCCGAATCGATATCAGGTGCATCTATTAATGAAAAGTGCGATAAAATAGTAAATAAATTCTCTAAGGTAGGGGAGTTTGCCTTTATAATATCTGCTTGCGATCAGGTGATGTGGCTCTTTAACCTAAGAGGGAGTGATATAGAGTATAATGCTGTAGCTCTATCTTATGCAGTAGTTACAAATAACTCTAAGAGTATCTTTATCAGAAGGGATGCATTGACTGCAGAAGCTTCTCAATATCTTGATAATCAGGGTGTTAATATACTTGAATATTCGACATTTGAATCATATTTGAAAACTTTGGATCCTTCACTTACAAGGGTGGCAAATCTTGCTCAAATATCGCTATGTAACTATCTGGCATTAGGTGGGGACTCTGCAAATTTTATCAATGATATAGAGGATAATGGCTATATCTCTCATCTCAAATGTCGTAAAAACAGTGTTGAGGCAGAGGGGTTCAGAGAGGCATTTCTTCAGGATGGCGTTGCTTGGTGTAAAGTGTTGAAATTTATTGATGATAATATTGAGAGTGGAGAGCTAAATGAGTATATAATCTCAGAAAAATTTAAGGAGTATCGCTTATTATCAGAAGATTATCGAGGAGAGAGTTTCGAGCCGATAGTTGCATTCAATGAGAATGCAGCTGCTCCCCACTATAGCTTTGACTCTCCAGAAACCTCAGCAAAAATCTCAAATAGTGGTTTCTTACTAATGGATACAGGTGGACACTATAAGTTTGGCACAACAGATACAACCAGAACAATTCCATTGGGTAATCTTAGTCAGACTCAGGTAGATGATTATACACTTATATTAAAAGGTATGATTCAACTTGCAATGGCAAAATTCCCTGAGGGAACAAGAGGAGCCCAACTTGATATTCTTGCGAGAGGACCAATCTTTACAGCAGGTAAGATGTACTATCACGGTACCGGGCACGGTATTGGACACTATCTTTGTGTACACGAATCTCCACAAATAAGAATGGAGGAGAGCCCAATCGTTTTGGATAGAGGAGTTGTTATCTCTGATGAACCGGGAGTATATCTCGAAGGTGAATATGGTATCAGAATAGAGAATGTACTTCACATTGTTGATTATATTACAACAGATAGAGCATTCCTTGCCTTTGAGACACTTACAAAGGTGCCAATTTCAACAGAGTGCATCAATAAAGAGCTCCTTGGGAAGGAGGCACTTGATTGGCTGAATAACTATAATAGCAGGGTGTTTGATGCCCTCTCTCCCTATTTGAATAGTTCTGAGAAAGAGTGGTTGTCGTCTAAAACACGAATGGTATAACCATCGATATGCTCTATTTCACGAGTAGCAATATTTCTCAAACCACCATTCTCTATTCTCTCAAATTTTACTTCAGATTGAAGTAGAGATTGAGGGTAGTGAGTTATATATTGCATAAAGTCTGGACCAAGTTTGCAAATCGTTGATGTAAAGTAGTAGGCAACATCATAGCCGTGGAAAGCCATCTGATTTGGCTCAGTATTGTATAGGGCACGATATTGCTTAACAAAATCTTTAACCTCCTCTTTGTTGTAATCTATGTAGAATGGCATACTTATATGTAGGTTAAGAGCGTGGTAGTAGTCAAACTCCATTGTCTCGTAACTATGCCATTTAGATAGTCCATATACCTGAATATCATACTCTTCTCTTGAGTGAAGAATATTGAGATTTCTGAGCGCATCCATTACAAATGCCTCATTGTCTGATGCAACAATCACCTTATTGGTTCTGCTCTTATTGAGTTTAGCCATTAACTTATTACCAACGGTTCTTCCCTCTAAGATATCGTATGATAATGTGTTGTATGCAATATTATTAGAACTCATTAAAGAGTCTATTGTCTTGAAAATGTGATTGTTATAGGTGCTCTTTTCATAAATTAGAGTCACTTGATCTGTAATGCCTTTATTGATTGAATTAACAAGGTTTTCATATTGATTCTCCTCATCAACAGAGAATTGGATAGTATTTATGCCTTTCTCTGCCAATACATTGGATCTCTTGTCCAATGTTAATACCAATGGAATGGAATTGATGTCGCAATAGTTAGCAACTTTGATTGCTGATTTATATGGAATAGGAGCAATTACTAAATCCATATTTTTAAGAGAATTGGCATCAATAATAGCTTCCAATTTATCCTTTGCAATATCATAAACTGAGAGATCAAGATTGATATTTTTCTCTTTTAATGAATTAATTGCTAACAAAAATCCTGCATAGAAATCCATATAACTTGTGGTTCCTGCATTGGAGAATGAGGCATTAAGAGGTAGTAGAAGGGCAATTTTTGCAGGATTATCCTTGCTGTAGTGATCAATGCCCAAAAGATGTTTCATTCTGTCAAGCAGACTTGAAAAGGTGAGCTCAGGATAATCTATACTTTTGAGGGAGTCCTCTCTCTCTTTATTCTCTGATATAAGTACCTCTTCGCTCTTCTCTTCAATAACACTCTTTATATCCTCATACTTATTTGGGATAAGAATTGTGCTTTTTCTCTTAACCTTGCCATCTTTCAGATTATTAAGAAGAATAATATCCTCCTTCTCAACATCATATTTTTTTGCAATAAGGTGTAGAGTCTCATACCATTTGACAGTGTGCTTGCGATATAGAGAACTATCGGCAACAACTACTGCAACCTTCTCTTCAACAACATCTTGTGGCTCGACAAGAGTTTCAGAATTACTCTCTTTAATATTATCTGAATTGTTATCAATGACAGTAACTACTTGATTTACAAGATCTTTTACTGCATTTTGAGGAATGAAAATGATTGAACCCTCTTTAAGACCATCAACGAGAATAGGGTTGGCCTTATAGACACTATCAATTATAACATTGTACTTTTTGCAGATGGAATAGAGCGTCTGTTTCTTTATCACTTTGTGCGCCCAATATATATTTCCATCAATATTCACCTTTTCCTGAGATATTTCAACTTCAGGGGCAACATACTCTTGAGCACATAGGGCTGATAACCCTGCAAGTACAAGGATAATTGATAAAATCAGTCGTTTCATAGGCCTTCTCTTCTATAGAGAGAGTCTTGCCAACATATTATTTACATTGCACTCGATTCTCTCGTAAACATCATTATTATAAGGAGTCTTTACGAACTTTTCTCCTGTGATATTTTCAAATAGTTCAATATATCTCTCTGAAATCAATTCAACTCTATCGTCATCCATAGGTGGAACAACCTCTCCTTTACCACCTTTGAAACCATTCTCCATAAGCCACTCTCTTACAAACTCTTTTGAAAGTTGGCGTTGTTGTTCGCCTTTATCAAATAGCTCTTGATATGTGTCTGCATAGAAATATCTTGATGAATCTGGAGTGTGAATCTCATCCAAAAGATAGATTTCACCATTACGTTTGCCGAATTCATATTTTGTATCAACCAAGATAAGACCTCTTTCAGCTGCAATTTCGCAACCTCTTTGGTAAAGGGCAAGAGTGATTTTCTCCAATTGTTCATAATCCTCTTTGCTTACAAGACCTTGTGCAATAATCTCCTCTTTGCTGATATCCTGGTCGTGAGAGCCGATTTCGGCTTTAGTGGTAGGAGTGATAATAGGGTGTTCAAATTTTTGATGTTCTTTCATTCCATCAGGAATTGGAACTCCACATATTTCTCTTGCTCCGGCACAATATGCTCTCCACGAACTTCCTGTAAGATAACCTCTTACAATCATTTCAACAGGAAAAGAGTCACACCTGTAGCCCACTGTTACCATTGGGTCAGGTGAGGCTATTTTCCAGTTCTTTACGATGTCTGTTGTTTTATCCAAAAATGATGAAGCTATCTGGTTCAGTACCTGCCCTTTGAATGGAATACCCTTAGGCAATACAACATCAAATGCTGAAATTCTGTCAGTTACAATCATTACAAGGTAGTCGTCACCGATAGAGTACACATCGCGAACTTTTCCCTCATATTTAGCTCTCTGTTGTTTAAAATTAAATTCTGTACGTGTAATAGCGTTCATCTTTGTAATAAATTGAATGTCAAACAAATAGACTATTTTTCGTTTCTTACTTTAATATATTCTGCGTTAAGTCCTTCAACAACTTCTGCTGTTACATTAAGAGCTTTGTTGCCAATGATGATTGTGTTTGTAGCACCACTTGTAGTGAAAATCAAAGAAAATTTCTTCTCTTCATTGTATTTTTCAAGATAAGTGTTTATTGCGTACATCACTTGGTTGTTCATAACGCTCTCTTCTTCAAGAAGTTCAGCTTGTTTTTGTTGCATTAGAGTGTTAAGATCTTGTTGGCGTTTAAGAAGTTCTTGTTGTTTGCTTTCAGCAGCAGAACGAGTCATAAGACCTTTTTGTACACTGTTTTCGAAATTCTTAATATCGCTTTCCAATTTTCTACCCTTTCTATTCAATTCATCCTGAACCTTTTGAGCTTTTCCTTCGAATTCATTCTTAAGGTCGTTGAACATATCGTATTGAACGATAAGTGAATCGATCTGAACATAAACGATGTCTCCAGCTGAAGCTGTTACTTCATCTGATGATACTACAGTTGTATCAGAAGTTTTTCCATCTTTAGTTAAAGTTACAATAGCTACAGCAACAGATAGTACAAATGCTGCAATACTAAGAATTAGTGTTGTTTTTTTCATTATTAATTGATTTTTATTATTTGTTTTCAAATTTTATTACAATTCGCAAATATAGTTAAATTTCATTTAATTCCTTTAGATAGGATTGAATTGTATTCTCTAAACCTAAATAAATTGATTCACATACAAGTGCGTGACCAATTGAAACCTCCAAAAGGTCAACAATATTTTTTGCAAAATAGTTCAGATTCTCTAAACTTAAATCGTGTCCGGCATTTAATCCCAGACCACACTCCTTGGCAGTAATAGATGCCTTGACATATGGCTCTATAGCCATCTCACGATTGATGTTATAATTCCTGGCATACCCTTCAGTATATAACTCAACCCGATTGCATTCACAATCTGCAGCATATTTAATCATATCGCAGTCTGGGTCTACAAAAATTGATGTTCTGATGCCCTCTGAGTTGAAAATTCTGCAAATACTTTTCAGATATTTGTGATTCTCCTTGGTATTCCAACCGGCATTTGATGTCAATACATTGTGTGCATCAGGAACAAGTGTCACCTGCGCAGGTCTATTGTTTAAAACCAGATTGATAAAGGAGTCAATAGGATTTCCCTCTATATTGAATTCTGTAGTAAGAATTGGCTTTAATGCTATAACATCGCTATATCTGATATGTCTTTCGTCTGGTCGAGGATGTACTGTAATCCCTTGAGCACCAAACTTTTCGCAGTCAAGAGCGCACTTTAAGACATCGGGAAGATTGCCTCCTCTGGCATTTCTCAATGTGGCAAATTTGTTAATATTTACGCTTAATTTTGTCATAATTGAAACTTAACTGATTTTCTATTGGCAAAATTATATAATTATTGGTAATTTTGAAGTTTATAAATGAAAATATAGATGAATATTGCTGTTTTTGCAAGGGAGCTTTCTCCAAATAATTATGATAAATTTCAATCTCTGATGGATACTATCAATCAGAGAGGAGTGAAGTGTGGCTTTTACAGAGATTTCTATGAGAGTCTGCCTCAGGAATTGAAATCAAATCTCGTTCTGGAGTATCTCTACGATTCAATTCCGGAGATATCGTCAAATGTAGATATACTTCTTTCACTTGGAGGAGATGGCACGCTTCTCAATAGTTTGAGGGTGGTGCAGGATTTTAATGTGCTTGTTGCAGGTGTCAATTTTGGCAGATTGGGCTTCCTTACTGCTACAAAATTAGAGGAAAAATGTGATAGATTTGTGGATAATCTGATTGCCAAAAATTTCTCAATAATTGAAAGAGCTACATTGAAAGTATCATCAAAAGAGATAGATCAATCATTTTTTGCCTATGCCCTAAATGAAATCAGCATTCATAGAAATGATGCTTCAATGTTGTCTATTGATTTGAAAGTAAATGGATTATCATTGCCAACATATTGGTCAGATGGGATAATAGTGGCGACTCCTACCGGTTCTACGGCATACAATTTGAGTGTAGGAGGTCCATTGGTTACACCCGATTCAAAAGTTACAATTATCTCACCGATTGCCCCTCACAACCTAAATGTGAGACCTTTAATAGTTCCTGAAGGATCAAGTGTAGAGATTGTAACTCATTCGAGATCAGGATATTACAGTCTTAATGTCGATAATCGGGATATTCGTTTGAGTTGTGAATATCCTTTGACTATTGAGAATGGAGATTTTAAGTTAAAGACTATAAATATGCCTGATACCAATTTTTTTGATGTAATAAATGAAAAACTCCTTTGGGGAGAGGATAGAAGAAATAGTTTGTCAAAATAATATTATGATACCAACACATATATCTATTATAATGGATGGGAATGGCAGGTGGGCAGAGTTGCGTTCGAAAGAGAGGGTTTATGGCCACAAAGCAGGAGTAGAGAGTGTTCGTGATTGCTGCGAATATGCTGCAAAAAGAGGGGTTAAGTACCTATCACTTTTTGCATTCTCACAGGAGAACTGGAGTCGTCCTGAAGAGGAGGTAAATGCTCTGATGGAGTTGATGGCAGCATCAATTGTAAAAGAGGTTCATCTCTTTTATGATAATCAGATCAGATTGAAAGTAATAGGAGACCTTTCAAAGTTAGATAAAGATCTTGTCAGTAAAATTGAGAAAATAGAGGATACCACTAAGGATTTTTCGAACTTGACAGTAATTATAATGTTGAGTTATAGCGGAAAATGGGATTTAAAACAGGCAGCTGAAAGATATGCTATAGATTATTCGGATGCTATATCAAAAGGTGAAACTCCTGAGCCATTGACTGAAGAGCTATTCGCTTCATATTTAAGTACTTATGGGATTCCTGACCCGGATCTTCTGATTCGTACAAGTGGAGAACAGAGAATAAGTAACTATATGCTATGGCAATGTGCATATACTGAATTTTACTTTACTGAGACCCTTTGGCCTGATTTTCGCAAAGAGCAGTTTGAAGAGGCCATTGAAAATTTCTCAAAGCGAGAGAGAAGATATGGAAAAATTAAATAAAAATGTATCTTTGCAGTTTAATAATTTGTTGTTAATGAAAATTGCACGTCTTTTTATTGTTGGAATATTGCTGGCTCTACCATTCATAGCGTATTCACAAAATGTAAATACTAATGTAGTTGTAGATTATGATAACCCTCGTATGTATACTGTAGGGGGTGTTTCTATTTCTGGATTGAAATATACTGAAGATTACAAGATTTTAGGTCTTATCGGACTTAATAAGGGAGATCAGATTATGATTCCCGGAGAGGATATCTCCTCGATCCAAAAGAGAATATCTGCACAAAAACGCTTTGCTACAGTTGCAATTCAAATTGATTCAGTAGTTCCAAAAGATACAGTTTATCTAACTTTCAATATAACAGAACGCCCGAGAGTATCTAAATTCTCATTTGCTGGTGTTAAAAATAGCGAAAGAGATGATTTGGAGGAGAAGTTGAATCTTCGTAAAGGTAGAGAGTTGTCAGAGTATTTCGAAGAGACTACAAAATCAATAATTAACGAATACTACCACGAGAAGGGTTATTTGAACTCAGAAGTTGTTATTGAACGTAAACAGGACTCTTTAATCAAGAATGCTGTACAGGTAACATTCAATGTAAATAAAGGTACTAAGGTTAAAATTAAAGAGATTACATATAGTGGTATCGGCGATATATCAGTTTATAAACTTGATAAATCAATGAAGAAAACCAAAGCTAAAAAGTGGTATAACATATTCAATTCCAAGAAGTTTAATGAAGAGGAATACGAGAATGATAAGCAAAATCTTATCGATGTATTCCACGAATTGGGATATCGTGATGCCAGAATTGTAAAGGATTCAATCTACTATATTGATCCAGCTAATATGGGTATTCACTTTACAATTGATAAGGGAAAACAATACTACTTCAGAAATATCACTTGGACAGGTAATTCAGTCTATACCGGAGAGAATCTTAATAGTGTCCTTATGATTAACAAAGGTGATATCTATGATGTTGTAACAATGGATAAGAGATTGTATGGTGGCGGAAAGCAGAATGAGATCTCTATTGCACAACTATACAGAGATCAAGGATATCTCTTCTTCAATGTCGTTCCTGTTGAATTAAAGGTTGAGGGAGACTCTGTGGATGTTGAAATGAGAATGGTTGAGGGTAAGCCGGCAACATTCAATAATATCATCATTAACGGAAATAATATTACCAATGAGAAGGTTGTAAGAAGGGCTGTATTTACCCGTCCTGGTTATCTGTATAGACAGACAGATTTTGAGCGTTCAGTTAGAGAAATTGCCTCTATGGGACACTTCAACCAAGAGAAAGCAGCATCTGAAGAGGGATGGAGTTTGATTCCTAACCCTATGAATAATACTGTTGATATCTCGTATAATGTTGAGGAACAGCCAAATAGCCAGTTGGAACTTTCCGGTGGTTGGGGTGCTGATATGTTCGTGGGTACTGTGGGTGTGAGTTTCAATAACTTCTCTACATCAAATTTCAGAAACAAAGAGGCCTGGCGTCCGGTACCATTAGGAGACTCACAACAGTTGGCCTTCAGATTCCAGACTAATGGTAAATACTATACTGCACTTACTGCAAGTTTCCTTGAGCCTTGGCTATATGGTAAGAAACCAACTTCATTGAGTGTTTCTGCATACTATACAAAACAGACAAACTCGTATATGTCTTACTATTATAATATTCTTAATAGTGATGAATATATGGAGGTATATGGTGCTTCAGTTGGTATTGGTACACGTTTGAAATGGCCAGACAACTACTTTGTACTATACAATTCGTTGGGATGGCAAAGTTACAGACTTAAAGATTGGAACTATAACTTCCTATTTAATACAGGTGTATCACACAACTTAAGCTGGACATTTAACCTGGCAAGAAATAATACTGACCAACAGGTTTATCCTCGTCAGGGTATTGATATGAACCTTTCACTTCAGATTACGCCTCCATACTCTGCATTCAGAGGTGATGATGTAGATTATAAGTCTATGTCAGATGAGGATAGATACAGATGGATTGAGTATCATAAGTGGAGTGGAAAGATTGCGGTCTTTACAAAACTTGTAGGAGACCTTGTGCTTATGACAAGAGCTCAATTCGGTTACTTGGGTTATTATAACCGAGATTTGGGCTACTCACCGTTTGAGGGATTCCTTGTCGGAGGTGACGGTATGTCGGGTTATAGTACATACGGCTCTGAGGTTATCTCTCTTAGAGGTTATGACAATTACTCGCTAACTCCAGTTGTTGATGGAGCTTATGCTGGTAATGTTTATGATAAGTTTACATTGGAATTGCGTTATCCTGTGATATTGCAACCATCATCAACCATCTATGCTTTGGTATTCCTGGAAGGTGGTAACTGTTGGGCGGATATCAGAGATTTCAACCCATTCGAAATCAAGAGATCTGCAGGTATAGGTCTTCGCGTAATGCTTCCTGTTGTAGGTTTGTTGGGTGTTGACTGGGGTTATGGTTTCGATAGTACAGACGACAGTAAGAGTCAATTCCACTTTGTTATTGGTCAACAATTTTAATGAAAGTTACTATGAAACGTTTTTTATTAATTATTACAATTGCATTCAGCACAGTATGCTTTGCTAATGCACAAAAAATTGGCTATTTGAATAGTGAAAATATTTTGAATCAAATACCTGAATATGTAATTGCAACTCAAAATTTGGATGAATTAGCTGATAGCTATAAATCATTGATTGAAGTTGAATTAGGTAAGGTTGATAAACTTTATAGAAATTATCAAAACAACAAATCATACTACACTGCGTCGCAGAAACAGTCAAAAGAGAATCAAATTATAGAGGCAGAAAGAGCTGTTAAAGAGATGCAGGATGAGTATTTTGGAGAGGGTGGTGTTATGGCTCAGAAATCTGAACAACTATTAGGTCCAATCAGAGAGAGAGTTCAAGCTGCTATTGATACAGTATCTAAACAGAGAGGTTATCAATTGGTTATAGACCTTGCGGTTGTAACCGGGGTTGTATATCTTGATGATTCTCAAAGTTTGGATAATGAAGTGCTTAAAATCCTTAAACAATAATAAAATGAAAAAAATCGCGACACTATTTTCAATCGCTTTTGCCTTTGTGGCAATGTCAGCTTCTGCTCAACAATATAAGTTTGCGCAGATCAATTCACAAGAGTTGGTTATGTTAATGTCTGAAATGGACTCAGCTAGAGTTAAATTGCAGGCATATCAAATGGAATTGACTGAAACTATGGAGGCAATGCAGACTGAATACAATACTCTATTAAACGAGTATCAACAAAAACAAGCTACTTGGGGACAAGCCAAGAGAGAATCAAAAGAGCAACAAATACAAGATATCGTTAGAAGACTTGAAGAGTTCAATGTTTCAGCTCAAAATGAGATGCAACAAATGCAACAAGTTTATATGGGTCCTGTATATCAAAAAGCTCAAGAGGCAATTACAAAAGTAGCTAAAGAGAATGGCTTTACATATGTATTCGACATTTCAGCAGGTCCACTTTTGTACTTCGATGAAGCTGTAACAACAAACTTGCTTCCTTTAGCAAAAGCTGAATTGGGAATTCCTGCAGAGAAAGTTGCCCCAACACAACTTCCAGTAGAGGGTCAAGCAGAGTAATTAGACATTTTAACTATAAAGAAGCTGAATAAAAAGTATATTTTGTAGTTACGCTCGTTTTATCGGGCTTCGTAAACCTAAAATACATCTTTTTATTCAACCTCCAAATAAAACGGGGATGACAAATTTTTTTAGCCATCCCCGTTTTTTATTGTTATGGTTTATAACTTTTAATATATGTTGAAAAATAAATTATGAATTTATTACAAACTATAGAAATATTGGTTATATTTGTTTGATAAATTCTATATGTAAATTATAAATTTAAAGTTTATAGATATGCAACACAAAATTATTGAGACAGAGGATGTTGTTATTCGTTTCGCCGGAGACTCGGGAGATGGTATGCAATTAACAGGAACTCTGTTCGCAGATGCTTCTGCACTCTACGGAAATGAAATCTCAACATTTCCAGACTACCCTGCTGAGATTCGTGCCCCACAAGGTACTGTTTCTGGTGTTTCAGGTTTCCAAGTTCATATTGGAAGTGTGAAAATCAATACACCTGGAGACTTTTGCGATGTATTGGTAGCAATGAATCCTGCAGCTTTAAAAGCAAATGTGAAATGGGCTAAACCTACAGCTACAATTATTGTTGATGCTGATACTTTCGATGAGAAGGGTATCCAGAGAGCAGGTTATGCCACTCAAGACCCAATTGCTGAACTTAATATTCAAGATCGTAATCTGATCCTTGCTCCTATTACAACATTGACAAAAGAGAGTTTGAAAGATAGTGGTCTGGATAATAAATCTATTCTTCGTTGTAAGAATATGTTCACACTTGGTATGTGTTTCTTTATCTTCAACAAGTCTTTAGATTATACTTACGAGTATCTTGAGAAGAAATTTAAAAAGAAACCGAATCTTATTGCCCCTAATAAAAAGGTGCTATTTGATGGTTACAACTATGCAAGCAATATTCACGCAATTGCTGATACCTATTTAGTTGAACCGGCAAAACAAGAGAAGGGTACATATAGAAATATCAATGGTAACCAAGCAACTGCTTGGGGACTTTTGGCTGCATCTGAAAAGAGTGGTCTTCCTCTATTCTGCGGTTCATATCCAATTACTCCAGCTACAGCGATTTTGGAAGAGTTGGCTATTTACAAGAATTTGGGAGCTAAAACTGTTCAGGCAGAGGATGAGATTGCAGGTATTTGTACAGCAATTGGTGCTGCATATGCCGGTAATCTTGCAGTAACAACAACTTCAGGTCCAGGTCTATCATTGAAATCAGAGGCACTTGGCCTAGCACAAATTACAGAACTTCCATTGGTAATTGTTGATGTTCAACGAAGCGGTCCTTCAACAGGTATCCCTACAAAGACTGAACAAACTGACCTTAACCAGGCGCTTTATGGTAGAAATGGTGAATGTCCGATTGCTGTTATTGCATCACACTCTCCATCTCACTGTTTTGATGCTGCTTTCTATGCTGCTAAATATGCAGTTGAACATATGATGCCTGTAATTCTATTGTCAGAGGGATTTTTGGGTAATGGCTCAGAACCTTGGAAAATTCCATCAATGAAGGATTATCCTGAAATTATTCCTCCTGTAATCAAGAGTTCTGAGGGTGCTTTCCAACCTTATCAAAGAGATCCTGAGACTTTTGCTCGTAAATGGGCACTTCCAGGTACTGCAGGTTTGGAACATAGAGTTGGTGGTTTGGAAAAGAATACTGCAGGTGTAATATCATCTGATCCTCAAAATCACGAAAAAATGTGTGCTGAAAGAGCTGAAAAAGTGTCTCGTTTAGCGAACTATATTCCTGATATTCAGGTTATTGGAGAAGAATCTGGTGAAGTCCTTGTTGTTGGTTGGGGTGGTACTTTTGGCCATCTTTTCACAGCAGTTTCTACTCTACAAGCAGAGGGTAAGAGTGTCTCACTTGCGCACTTTGATTTCATCAATCCGCTTCCTAAAAATAGTGCGGAGGTATTCTCTAAATTTAAGAAAATTATTGTTTGTGAGTTGAATAGCGGTCAATTTGCTGATTATCTAAGAGCTAAATTGCCACAATTCAAATATGAACAACTAAATAAAGTTCAAGGTCAACCATTCATCGTTAAAGAGGTGATTGATGCAGTTAATAACATCCTTTAGAATTAAACACTATGAAATATACAGCACAAGATTTTAAGAGTAATCAAGAGGTTAGATGGTGCCCAGGTTGTGGTGACCACGCAGTTATTTCTTCATTACACAGAGCTTTGCCGGATGTTTGCGAACAATTAGGCCTATCAAAAGAGAATTTAGTAGTTGTATCAGGTATCGGATGTTCTTCTCGTCTTCCATACTATATGAATACATTTGGATTCCACAGTATTCACGGTAGAGCAACTGCAATTTCTACAGGTATTAAAGTTGCTAATCCTGATCTATCAGTTTGGCAAGCAACAGGAGATGGTGACTCAATGGCTATTGGTGGTAACCACTTCATTCACGCAATAAGAAGAAATGTGGATTTGAACATTATTCTTTTCAATAACCAGATTTATGGTTTGACAAAAGGACAATACTCTCCAACATCTAAATTGGGAGCAATTACTAAAACATCTCCATACGGAACAGTTGAACGTCCATTTACACCTGGAGCTTTAGTACTTGGTGCAAGAGGAACATTCTTCGCAAGAAGTCTTGACTCTGAAATTAAATTAAACCAAGAGATTTTTATCGAGGCTGCTAAGCATAAGGGAACATCTGTAGTTGAGATGTTGGTAAACTGCGTTATTTTCAATGATGGAGCTCACTCAATCATCTCAGATAGGGAGAATCGTGCAGATCGTACAATTGTCCTAAAACACGGCGAAAAGATGATTTTCGGTAAGAATAAAGATAAAGGTATTATTCTTGATGGACAAGGTCTTAAAGTGGTAACAATAGGTGAAAATGGTGTTACTGAAGATGATATTCTTGTTCACGATGCACATTGCGAATCTGCCGGTATCCACAATATGCTTGTTGATATGAAATATCCTGATTTCCCTGTTGCTTTGGGTGTTATCAGAGATGTTAAGGCGGCTACATACGACGAAGCTGTTAAAGATCAAGTTATTGAAGTAACAGGAAAATCAAACATCAAGTCGGTAGATGAACTTCTTCATAGTGGTGCAACTTGGGAGGTTAAATAATTGAAATTCAATACATTATAATTAAATAACAACACATTTTTTAATCAATATTATTTATGAAAGTAACTGAAATAATGGCCTCTCTTGAAAAGAAGTATGGCCATGAAAAAGAGTATCTTCAAGCAGTGCGCGAAGTTCTTGAATCAATTGAAGAGGTTTACAACCAACATCCTGAGTTTGAAAAAGCTAAGATCGTTGAGAGAATCGTTGAACCAGACCGTATTTTCACTTTCAGAGTGACTTGGGTTGATGACAAGGGAGAAGTTCAAACAAACCTTGGTTATAGAGTACAATTCAACTCTGCTATTGGACCTTACAAAGGTGGTCTTCGTTTCCACAAAGCTGTTACACCTTCAATGTTGAAATTCTTGGGCTTTGAGCAAACTTTCAAAAATGCTCTTACTACTCTTCCAATGGGTGGTGCTAAGGGTGGTTCAGATTTCGATCCAGTAGGAAAATCTGATGCTGAAATTATGCGTTTCTGCCAAGCATTTATGTGGGAACTTTGGACTTGCATTGGTCCAGATCAAGATATCCCAGCTGGCGACGTAGGTGTTGGTGGTCGTGAGATTGGTTATCTATACGGTATGTATAAGAAACTTGCTCGTGAATACAACACAGGCGTTCTTACAGGTAAAGGTGGTACTTGGGGTGGTTCAATCCTTCGTCCAGAAGCAACTGGTTTCGGTGCTCTTTATTTCACTCAACACCTTCTTAAGAAAGCAGGTAAAGATATCGTAGGTAAGACTGTCGCTCTTTCAGGCTTCGGTAATGTTGCTTGGGGTGCTGCAACTAAAGCTACTGAATTAGGTGCTAAGGTTATCGCTATCTCAGGTCCTGATGGTGTTTGCGAAATTCCTAATGGTATTACTAAAGAGATGATCGACTATATGTTGGTTATGCGTGCTTCTAACCGTAATAAAGTTGAAGATATGGCTACTAAATTCCCAGAGGCAGCTAAGTTTACTCCTGGTAAAAAAGCTTGGAGTGTAAAATGCGACATCGCTCTTCCTTGCGCATTCCAAAATGAGCTTAATGGTGACGATGCTAAAGAACTTATCGCTAATGGTACTTGGTGCTGCTGTGAGGTTTCTAATATGGGTTGTACTCCTGAAGCTATCCACGAATTCCAATCACAAGGTATTCTATTTGCCCCTGGTAAAGCAGTTAATGCAGGTGGTGTAGCTACTTCAGGTCTTGAGATGACTCAAAATGCTTCTCACATCAGCTGGTCAGCTAAAGAGGTTGATGACAAACTTCACTTCATTATGGAGAGTATCCACGAAGCTTGTGTTAAATTTGGTGCTCGCGAAGATGGCACAATTGACTATGTTAAAGGTGCAAACATCGCTGGTTTTATGAAAGTAGCTCAAGCTATGTTGGAACAAGGTACAGTATAATTTAAATTACTATACTTATAATAAATAAGGGAGAACCGCTCAATGGTTCTCCCTTTTTTGTTGTATGTCATTCCCGAGCTTGTCTCGGGAATCTGTCTGTTTCGTCATTCCCGCAAGAAGTTCTATTTTTCGTCATTCCCGAGCTTGTCTCGGGAATCTATTTCAACGGTTTCTCTTAATTAAATAATTTATTACCTTTGTAAAAAGGTTGAATATGATAGCTGTTTTTGATTCGGGAATTGGTGGACTTTCTGTTTGGCGTGAACTATATAAACTTATGCCTGAGCAGGACTATTTATATCTGTCCGATTCTGCCAATTGTCCGTACGGAACAAAACCTGTAGATTTTATCATTTCACGCGCTGAGACAATTACAGACTTCTTCATATCAAAGGGTGCAGAGGTTATTGTTATTGCGTGTAATACAGCAACAGCTGCTGCTGTTGAACATCTTAGAGCCAAATATTCAATACCTTTTGTTGGTATGGAGCCGGCAATTAAGCCTGCCGCAATTGCCTCAAAAAGTGGAGTTGTTGGTGTTCTTGCGACAGCCAATACATTTAAGGGTTCACTATATAACACTACTCTTGAGAAGTTTGCATCAAATATTAAAGTGATTGAGAGAGTAGGAGAGGGGCTTGTTGAGTGTGTAGAGTCTGGAAAATTTGAAGGTGATGAGGTTGAAACACTTCTGCATCGTTACATTGATGATATGAAGAGTGAATGCGCTGATGCAATAGTCCTTGGGTGTACTCATTATCCATTTTTAGAGTCAGCAATATCGAGAATAGCAGGTGAAGGTGTTACTATCTTTAATCCGGCACCAGCTGTCGCTATGCAGACAAAGAGAGTCATTGAATCTATAGAGACCAGAAAGGAATCTAATTCTAAATATAGTTTTTACTCTACAGGTGACACAAAAATAATGAGGTCTATCTTGTTACAGATAGACCCCAAAATTTCAGATAATTCAATTCAAACAGTTGAATTATAACTCTTTAGAAGCTATATCCCAAAGATATCATCATTGATCCGTTGATTGGTGAATCAGTAATACCTAAGATATAGGCAGCATCAAGACTTACTCCGGCAAATTTAACTCCCAAACCTGCAGAGGCAAAAGTTGGGATTGAGTTATTATCGCCATAATGAACACCTACTCTTGCAGCAACCATTTTGTTGTAGTTGAATTCTGCTCCAAGTCCCGCCATTAAACCACCTTTATTAATAAGGTAATCGCATTCGCCATTGAATGATAAAGTACTCTTTTCATTAAGATTTAGGGCATATCCAACTCCAAATTTAGCCATTGAAGGGAGATTGTAAGGAGTATATCCATAATCAATCTTTGAGCCGATGTTTGTAGCAGCAAGAGCTAAACGAAGTCCATTAAGACGGTATGATAGAGATAGATCTGCCGCAACTGCGCTACCTTGTGCATCTTCATAAAGATTAGAAGATATGTATCTGAGATTCAAACCGGCAGATAGTCCATCCATTACTTTGTAAGCAACGCCTACCTCCAAAGAGAGGTCTTGAGGAGTGTACTGTTTCAAGATTGTTCCATCATTGCCAATAACGTCGTATGGTTGATGTAATAAATATTTACCACTCAAACCAACAGCAATTTTATCAGTCAATAATCCATAACCTGATAATGAGATGATACCATCATTTACGCCTGTTGGCTGCCAAATGCCGTAAGATGCAGCTGCAGAGATTTTTTGCTCTCCAAAAACAATCGCAGATGAATTGCCGCTTACAGAGAAGGCATTTGCATCAGCTGTAAGTGTTGCACCTCCTAAACTATAATAGGTAGGATCTGATGAAATATTTACAAAAGCTACACTTTGAGCATATAGCTGTGCTGTAATTAGTGTCATAACTAATATCAATACTCTTTTTTTCATATCTCACACTTATTATAATTTAACAACGTTTCGTTTAAAGTTAACTGATGGAGTAACTATCTCAATTGTGTAAATTCCACTATCCCAAGTTGTTACATCTAAAGATAATGGATTGAAAGGTCCAACTGTAGTATCTTCGCTTTGATACACTATTGCACCAAGAGAAGATGAGACTGTAATCTTTGCTCTTTCATCGCTTCCAGTCCTAATAGTCAAATAATCTTTCATTGGGTTAGGGAAGATGTCAACAGGAATTGATGAGTCTCTGATAAGGACATCAAAAGTGGTTGTAGCACTGCTTCCTTTAATATCTGTTCCTGTCACTGATATAGTAGTAGAACCATACCAGTTTCCCTTAACATTTAGAGTTGTACCATCTAAACTCATTTCTACAATTTTGGCAGTTGATGAACTTCCAAATGTATATTGTAAGATTTCACCATCCTGATCATTGATATATTGAGTCAAGTCAATAGTTTTAGTTTCACCTCTAGGAATCAATAGGTTAGGAAGTTGAGCAGTCACTTTTGGAGGATTATTTGCCAATACAGTGTAGTTTATCTTTATTGAATTCTCTCCACCGTGTTCGTCAGTGACAACCAATGCAGATTCATAGCTACCTGCTCCGACATATTTTGCATCAATTTTAATTAAAATAGTGTCCTTAGCCAGTTTACCGCTTATTGCCTCTTTAGCACCAGTAAATTCATAGCCCCAATTATGTTCATCAAGATCCTCTACTATGATATTATACTGAACTGATTCAAAGGATTTTAGAGTTACAGTAATATCTTCATCTGGTGTTAGTACAGGGGAAATATTATTTCCTGTTGATACTGATTCCAGAGAGGATAGTTCAGATTCAACATTGCTCTCTGATAGAGAGGCAACTCGAATGTAATATTTTGTATTAAATTTTAATCCTTTTAATTTACAATTGATAGTTTGACCAATTGGAATTCCTCCTCCTGACACAATCGCTACATTTACATTACTGTTTTTGTCATTTGGAGTGAATTCGGAAAGATCCTCCTCACTATAATAAACCCTATATCCATAGGTCGGTCTTCCTTTGGTCTCAGTAGCATTCCAACTGATATTCAATTGATTAGAGAATGGTTCGACTTTAACATTCTTTACGACTTCTGGAACTGCATCACTATCTTCATAAAGAGCTGCAAATGCATCCAAAGTTCCTTTTCCTAATAGACCAGCAAAATTTTCATTTACACTATATAATTTTGAGCTGTCAGCTGAATTTAAAAGTTTAGTAGTCAGCATATCATTTGTAAAGCCAGGCCCTCCGAAACGAGATACAATCAGTGCTGCTACACCTGAAACGTGAGGACAAGCCATTGATGTGCCACTCATACCCTTGAAGCCATTGTTGGTAGTGGTACTATAAATATCCCCAACAACATAGCCACTATTAACTTCCCCTCCAGGAGCAGCAATATCTACCCAGTCACCATAGTTAGAATATGATGCTTTGGCTCCAGATGGACCAATAGCAGAGACTGCAATCACTCCATCGTAAGATGCAGGGTGCCCTACAGATACATTTTCATTACCTGCTGCAAAGATAACTACACCACCTTTCATAGGAGATATTTGCTTTCCATCTTTGTCAGTACCAGCATTTCTTTTAAAGTAATTTATTGCATCAATCACATAAGTATCTTCATTTTGTATACTCCAGCTATTTTGAGCAATAACAGCTCCGTTATCAGCTGCATATACGAATGCTGTAGCAATATAAGCTGGCGATTTGCCCTCGATTGTTTGGCAAGTCATAAGTTTCACGCCAGGTTTTGTGCCATTTCCGCCTGCAATTCCAGCTCCAAACTTTCCATTATTAGTTATTCCACCTACAATACCGGCAACGTGTGTACCGTGATCTTCGGGAACAATTCCCCCCTTCATACTAGAACCATCAGCACCTACAGAAAAGTTATAGCCGTATATGTCATCTATATATCCATTTCCATCATCATCAACTCCTCTTTCACCATTAAACTCTGCTTTATTTACCCACATTGCGTCAGCAAGATCTTCGTGTTTATAATCAACTCCGGAATCAATAATTGCAACAACTACTGATGAATCTCCTGTCTCAATACCCCAAGCTTTAAGCAAGTTTATATCAACTCCTTGCACATATCCACTACCTTGTTGGTTATTGTTGTAGTGCCATTGTTGAGAGAATAGGGGATCATTGAAAGGGTTATTAATATCAACACTTTGAGACCTTTGCACTTTTGGTAAAAACTCGATAATATCAACTCCTTCTATTGAATTAAAATCTTGATAGGCCTTTGTAACGGGGGTGTTTGGGTTGAATGTGATATGATACCAAAGGTGAAGCCCTGCCTCTCTATGTCTCTCTTCGAATCTTGGATCAGTCGGGAATAGCTTGTTTACACTATATATCTCCAATCCGCTAATAGATTCAAAGTGTGAAGCACTCAGAGGTACCTCCTTTTTCATTTTTACAACAATATTTCCATTATAGACATCACCTACCTTTTCGATATGTGTCATTTTAGGCTGATTGTATTCGCGTTTTGCTTCGTCAATCGTACAACTTCCTAATAAAATTGAAATAAATGTTGCCAATAGAATATATTTTTTTTTCATAACCTATCTATTTGGTAAATAATACTTAATTAATAAAGAGGCCAACCTCCAAGTCTATTGACTCTTTAGTCAGCCTCTAAAACATCTAGGTGATTAGTCTATTGAAGTAGACTTTCTAAGCTAGGACCTCCTGGAAGAGAAAGGAAACAAGGGTATTTTGTTCCAAATCCACCCAAACCGTCAATGTACCAGTAAGGATAGAATGCAACCACTTTCTCCATTACAAATTTGCTCTTACCATCTTCAGCTGGGTCGCCTGTTAGATAAGATGGATAGTATGCTTTAATATCAGTACCAGCTCCATCATAAAGAAGACCAGGACACCACCAACCATCCCAAGCAACTGTCATATCTTCATTTGCCCAGAATTCAATGTAGTTATTCTTTGCACCACCAAGAGCAGAAGCACCCCAAGCTTCTGCAAGTTGTGCAGTGTTTGCATAAGGTTTCATAATACGATAACGTTCAAAACCTTCAGCTTTAAGAACCTCTACTTTTTGGATACCTAGGCTAGTTTCTGACATCAACGCTAAATTGTCCCACCATTCTCCTTCACCCAATGAGTTCCAAGTGTAAACTTTTTGAAGAGTTAATGATATAGCAGAGATAGCAATATTTTTGTTAATTACAGATTCATCAGTAATTGTGATTTTACCTTTATATTGCTTACCAACTTTCATATTTGATATATCCAATGAGATAATTGCTGAACTTTCACCTGCTTGGAATGTAACACTTGAAGGACAAACAAGATCTTCAGTAATATCACAAGCAATGTTAACTGTTAAAGCTTTCTCAGTAGAGTTACGACCTATAAGAACATCATAGGTGGTTGATTGAGTAGGAATCTCAGTGTTAACGTTGATTGATTGAACGAAAGAGACCTCATCGTTTGATGGACTATATGTAGCATTAATATTTTCTACATTACAAGATGATACTAATAGAAGTCCAAGTGTTAATGTTGATATTGCTTTAAATATTTTTTTCATAACAATTCTTTTTTATCTATGTAATACAAATACTTAAAACTATTGAACATTTGGAGTTAAAGCTGGATCGTCACCTGTTTCGCCATCAGGGTAGCTATCAATTGGATTTTGAACCATATAGTCGTTAGCATCCAACTCTTTCTTAGGAATAGTCAGTACCCAGTCAAATGATTCAGGA
This sequence comes from Bacteroidales bacterium, assembly GCA_017513445.1. Classification (GTDB taxonomy): domain Bacteria; phylum Bacteroidota; class Bacteroidia; order Bacteroidales; family UBA932; genus RGIG6374. The sequence goes on from JAFXFS010000017.1 coordinate 30,164, forward strand.
TCATCGCAGTTACGGTTGTTTAGTAGACCAGCAACAGGGTGTCCCATATCAGCAGTACGAACAAATCCTTGACGAAGACGTTTGATATCGTAAACACGACCATATTCACCCCATAATTCAATACGACGTTGAAGAATGATCTCTTCAAGTAGAGAACCAGTAGTTTCTGTAGTTAGTGTGCCTAGAGCTGTACCAGTTAGATTTGAGCAATCATATCCCTCTTGACGGTAGCTCATAAATGTGTTCAATAACTGTTTAGCTTCTGCTTCGTTGTTCAATCTACAAGCAGCTTCTGCAGCTGTAAGGTACATTTCAGGAACTCTCATAAAGATATGGTCAGCTCCTACATATGGGTCAGCAGGGTTAGCAAATTTGAATTTGTATTGTTGGTAACCCATAGTTTTACCATTAGCTAAAGCTTCATATTTCCACCAACCTTTACGAAGGTCACTTTCAGGGATTTGGTCATACAACCAAGCACTACAAGCTTTTCTTGCATCACGACCATAACCATCAAATGCGTGGTCCATATGAGCTAAGAATTGTGGGTTAGTAGTACCTTGGTCACGAATAATTTCAGCACCCCAAAGAACGTCATCAGCAGTTGCATCGTTGAAACCATCAAGTACATCAGCACTAAGAGAAGCACCCTCCATTGCAACTTTAGCTGCATCATAAGCTGTTTGGTAGTCACCCATATTTAGAGCGATACGAGCTTTGATACCATTAGCTACATATTTGTCAATGTGTGAGCAGTGCTCTTGTGCTTGACCTTTACTTAGAAGGTCAATTGCTTTATTGATATCAGAGATTGCTTGAGCATAAACTTCTCTGTTTGTTGCACGAGGTTTACCCTCAGTACCAGCAGCAGAAGGTTCGGTATAGATAGGAACGCAAAGTCTATCTTCGTGTCCAATGTAGCTACGAGCAAAAGTCATTGCTAAATATAGATAAGAGTATGCACGAATTGCATAAGCATTACCCATAATATAAGCAACTTCAGCTTCAGTACCTTCCATTGTCTCTTCAGCAGCAATGATATAGTTTACTTGAGAAATTAGAGTGTAGTAGTAGTTCCAGCAGTCATAAGAACGCCAGCTACCACTAGTGTAAGCATCTTTTACATCATATAGATAGTCATACCAGAACCAACCATTACCTTGGTTGTCCATTACCATATCTTCACCCATAAGGTCACCCATAAGAGCGTATGATTGGATACCGAAACATTGGTGATAGTTACCTGTAGTAGTTGCACCCCATTGCCACATATAACGAATCACACCATTCATTGCCATTTTACCACCATCAGTGTTTTCAAGCATGAATTCTCCAGAAACTGCATCTGTTGGGTTTGTGTTAAGTAGTTCTTTGTTACAAGATGTCAAAAATGGTAACAAAGCTACTAATGATAATAATAATATTTTTTTCATAATAGTTTCGATGTTTAGAAGTTAATATCTATACCACAAGAGAATGTTCTGGTAGGAGCATAACTGTAGTTAGTACCACCGGAAATACTATATTGAGGGTCCATACCGTTCAAGTGATTGAACATAGCGATATTGTCACCCACTAAGAATACGCGTAAACCTTTGATGTTTACTTTTTGAGTCCATTTTTGAGGCAATGTATAACCAAGTTGGATTGATTTAATTGCGAAGTATGATGCGTCAATCAACCATTTGTCAGTAGCAAGACGGCCTGAGTTCATCATAACTGCAGGAACATCAGTTACATCACCTGGTTTTTGCCAACGACGTAGGATTTGTTTGTTCCAAGTGTCGCCATAGTACATTGCTTCCATTGTTTGAGCATAAACAGATTCATATACGTGTCCGCCATATGAGAATGTAGTCAAGAATGAGAAGTCAACTGGACCGAATTGGAAGTCTGAACCAAATGAACCTTGGAATTTAGGAGCTCTACTGTCCAAATAGTATTTAGAGTTTTGTGCTTCAGTTTTGTTAGCTGTAACATAATCTGAACCTTCAATTCTCTCACCATTGTCATCTTTCTTATATGCCCAATAAAGTTGTTGACCTGTTGCAGGATCTACACCAGCAGTCTTAACGATGTTGTAAGTGTAAATTGGCATACCAACTTTAATAGTTTGTGTACCTGAAATTTCATCTTGATCACCAGTTAGAGCTGTAACAGTATTTTTATTTGTGTACAACATCAAAGTAGAACTACCTTGCATATTGTGTTTTTGCAACCAATTTAGACGGATAGTTGCTTCAACACCTGTGTTCTTCATTGAACCAATGTTTGCATTGTAACCAGTGAAACCAGTTGACATTGCCATAGGGAATGCTAGTAGGATATCGTGAGTGTTGCTGATATAATACTCCATATTAACATTCAACAATCTGTTGAACAATGTAGCATCAATACCTACATTCCAAGTACCTTTCTTTTCCCAAGTTACGTTTTTGTTCTCTAGAGATGAAACAAGAGCACCAGGGTTACCTGCATTTGCCCAAGTCAAATCGTAGAATGATTGCCAAGCATAGTATGAACCTAGGTCATCGTTACCAAGTTGACCATAAGATGTTCTCAAAGTCATATTGTCAACCCAAGAAGCATCATCCATAAAGTCCTCTTCTGAAATTCTCCAAGATCCACCAACTGACCAGAATTGACCCCAACGGTTCTCTTTGTAGAAACGAGAAGAACCATCAGTACGCCAAGTTGCTTCGAAGTAGTATTTATCTTTGAAGTCATAAGCCAAACGACCTAGATAAGACTCGATGCGATAGTCAGATGAATAAGAGTTTGCACCACCGATTGTTACAGCAGGAGCAAGTTCTGGAATACCAGGATATACTTGATTCTTAGATGCATACAAATATCTGTAGTTATATGAATAGTACTCGTGACCAGCTTGAGCCAAAATGTGGTGATCACCAAATGTGCGGTCATATTTCAAAATTTCGTTCAAAGTTTGAGAGAATGTACGAGTTGCATATTTGTCAACAGAACCTTGTGTTTGAGCACCATCACCGTGGAATGGGTTGTAGTATGAAGTTATATATCTGTTAGAGATATCTGTACCATAGTTGATAGTAAGTGTAAGACCTCTCAAAGCACCTAGACTCTTGTCATCGCCACCCAAAACAGCGTATGTACGAACACCAACGTTGTCACGTAGAGTCTCATAGAAGTTGTCATAAAGGTCACCAACTACGTTGAAACCACCAGCTTTTGGACGGCCATCTTCACCATAGTCATATAGTTTGTTACCATTCTCATCTAACATAGTTTTACCACTTGCATCTTTTCTATATACAGGGTAAATAGGAGCCATAAACTGAGCTGAATACCAAGCATTACCAGTTTGTGTACTAGAGTATTGAGATGAGTTAGAGTTAGTGTATGAGTAGTTTGTATTAACACCAACTTGCAACCATTTGTTGATTGTATGGTCAACGTTTGCACGAGCAGAATAACGTTGGAACATTGTTGTAATCAATACACCTTGATCATTCAAATAACCCAAAGAGATAGCATACTTAGTTTTGTCGTTACCACCATTAGCACCAACTTGAACCTCTTGACGAATAGATTTGTCATTTGTTAACTCATCCATCCAGTTTTCGTTCCAAGCTGAAACTGCATCAGCGCGAACTTTACCAGTAGCTGGGTCAATAACTGTTTCCCAAGTGTAGTTTTTGTAAGGGTTGTAAGCTTCACCACCAAGTTTAGCACCAAGGTCTGAGATTGCATATTGAGATGCAACATCCATTGGATAACCACCATTGAAGTAGTAGTCGTTTCTCAATGTTTCATAAGTAATTTCAACGAACTCATCTTGTGAAAGAACATCGTATCTCTTAAGAGAACGTTGTTGCAAACCCATTTGAGCTTTGAAGTTTACATTAGTGATACCATCTTTACCTTTTTTAGTAGTAATCATCACAACACCGTTAGCACCACGAGCACCATAAAGAGCAGAAGCAGCAGCATCTTTAAGGACAGTCATTGATTCGATGTCGTTAGGGTTAAGTGAAGAGATAGAACCATCATACGCAATACCATCCACTACATAAAGTGGGCTAGAAGATGCGTTGATTGAACCATAACCACGAATTTGGATTGAAGCACCATCACCTGGCTGTCCACCACCTGATGTTGATGTTACACCGGCAACTAGACCTTCAATTGCCTTAGAGACGTTAGAAACTGAACGTTTAGTAAGTTTCTCAGTCTTGATTGTTGTAGCAGATCCTGTGAAAGAAGATTTCTTCGCAGTACCATAAGCTACCATTACTACTTCATCCAAAGACTCTGAATCTGGAGCTAGAGCTACGTCTATTGCAGTGCTACCATTAACAGCTCTTGTGACTGTAGTATAACCTACATAGACAAACTCCAATACACCGTCAGCTGGGACACTAATGGTATATTTACCATCTAGGTCTGTCGATGTTCCTACAAGAGTCCCCTTGACTACTACAGAAGCACCAATAAGTGCTGATCCATCAGTAGCGTCAGTAACAATACCTGATACTTGAATATTCTGTGCAAACACAGAACTAGTTACTGCAAGTAACAGACATGTTAAAATTAGTCTGATTTTTTTCATGTAGATAATTTTTAAAGGTTAATAAATAATAATAATAGTAAATATTTAGATTCTCTTTGTAAAAAAAATGCGTTTTATAGTTTCAAATTGTTACTTTTCGGCAAATAATATTTTGAATTTTTTAATCATTTTCTTCAAAAAATAGTTCCTTCAATGAGCAAATTTAAAAAAAATAATAATACTTTCAAAACAGAATTGAATTTTTTTTCACCTCTCAACTGCCTTTGAGAAAGATATAGCACACTTTTCTAAAAAACAAAAGACTTTCAATTTGAAAGTCATAATTTTAAAATAAATGTAAAATCTAAAGTTATAAAGTAAAAGGGGACGACTTTGATGTGACCCCCGAAAGTTGGACGGTTTAACATTATTAAGAGGCTGACTTAGATTGGAACAGAGCTCGGTATTGCACCGGGCTTTTTCCATTTAGCCTCAGTTTGATTCTATCATTATTGTAGTAGCGTATGTACTTG
>JAFXFS010000018.1 GCA_017513445.1 Bacteroidales bacterium
ATTGACGCTTATCGAATTTCTTCGGTACTTTTGCTTGTACTTTTTGTCTTCCATCATTTCAAACAACTACCGTTTTTTCTCAAACGGACTGCAAAGGTAGTGCTTTTTTCTTCTCTTCCAAATTTATTTTTACCTTTTTTTGTGTTTTTTATAACACTTTTTTTGCAACTCACTATCGTTCAGTAAGTTACATTTTAAACTTTTTTAAAAATTTTTAAGTTATTTACATTTTGTCTCTTATTTCAATCAGATTACAAATTCAAAAAAGAGATACTTTGAAAACAAAAAAGAATATACAATGTAAAAAATAGTACAATTTGCATCATTTTTAGCTATCACCCATAACAATAAAAGCAAATTAACACTATCTTTGTACGATTTTCTTTATAATAAAAAGTGATGAATATTAATGTTTGTGTGGCAGATGAGAGCCACACCTCTTATGCTCAGGCAATATGTGATTTAGTCTATATTTCAGCAGAAGAGAGAGGAACTGGGATTGCAAAGCGTACACCGGAATATATCTCTCAAAAAATGAAATATGGAAAAGCAGTGATTGCTATTGCTGAAGATGGCGAGTTGGCTGGTTTCGCATATATCGAGACTTGGAGCCATACTCTATTTGTTGCCAATTCCGGACTTATCGTAGCTCATAAATATAGAAATACAGGTCTTGCTACCAGAATCAAAAGAGAGATATTTAACCTCTCTCGACGTAAATATCCAGATGCAAAGATATTTAGCATAACAACAGGGGCAGCTGTAATGAAGATTAATTCTGCTATGGGCTTTCGACCTGTTCCTTTCTCTGAGTTAACTGATGACCCTGAATTTTGGGCTGGATGTAAAGGATGCAGAAATTTTGATATTCTGGAGAGAAACAATTATAAGATGTGTCTATGTACTGGATTGCTCTACGATCCTGATTGGGAGAAGAGTGAATCTGAAACAAATCGCAAAGGTGGTATTCCATTCTTAGGTCGCATTTTTAAAAATTCCAACTTGTTTAACAAAAAAACTATATAAAAATGAATAATAAAGTAGTATTAGCCTTCAGTGGCGGTCTTGACACATCATTTTGTGTTCCATATTTAACAAATGAAAAAAACCTTGAAGTTCACACAGTAATGGTTAACACAGGTGGTTTTTCTGCGGAAGAGGAGAGCGAAATCAGAAAGCGCGCCCTCTCTTTAGGTGCAAAAACTCACACCACTATCAATGCTGTTGAGACCTACTATGAAAAGGGTATCAAATATCTCATCTTCGGTAATATTCTAAAAAACTCTACTTATCCACTATCTGTAAGCTCAGAGAGAGTATTCCAGGCAATAGAAGTTCTTAAACTTGTTAAGAAACTTGGCGCTGCAAATGTTGCACACGGAAGTACTGGTGCCGGTAACGATCAAGTTAGATTTGATATTGTTTTCAATATTTTAGCTCCAGAGGTTAATATTATTGCACCTATCAGAGAGTTACAAATCACTCGTAAAGAGGAGATTGAATATCTTCAACAACACGGATTTAACTTCTCTTGGGAAAAATCTAAATACTCTATCAACCAAGGTATCTGGGGTACAAGTATCGGAGGCGTTGAGACATTGAAATCTCACACATATCTTCCAGAAGAGGCTTATCCATCTAAAAAGGTTAAAGATGGAAAAATGCTTGTAAAAATTGGCTTTGAAAAGGGAGAGCCAGTAAGTATTGATGGACAAAAATTGTCCCCTATTGATTTGATATATCGTCTAAGAGATATTGCATCTCCTTATGGAATAGGTAGAGACACACACGTTGGTGATACAATTATAGGTATTAAGGGTAGAGTAGGCTTCGAAGCTGCAGCACCTCTTATTATAATAAAGGCGCACCACCTTTTGGAAAAACATATCCTTACTAAATCACAACTTTACTGGAAAGAGCAACTCTCTAACTGGTATGGTCAATTTATGCACGAAGCTCAATATCTTGATCCTCTAATGAGAAATATTGAGGCATTCTTGGATGATACACAAAAGAATGTAACAGGTGAAGTTTTAGTTGAATTAATGCCTTATCACTTCAATGTACTTGCTTGTGAAAGCAAATATGATATGATGAGTGTAGGTGAGTATGGCGAGAAGAGTACTTCATTAACTGGTGACGATATCGTTGGATTTACAAAAGTTCTTGCCAACCCATTAAAGATGTATTACACTGTAAATAAAGAGGAAGAGATTTAATGATTAGAGTTGGAATAGTTGGTGGCACAGGTTATACTGCAGGTGAACTTATCAGAATTTTAATCAATCATCCTGACGTTGAAATTGTTTCAATAACAAGTACTTCAAGTGCAGGAAAGCCCATTTATGAGACACACCGAGAGTTAATTGGAGAGACTGAACTTCTCTTTTCGGAGAAACTGGCTCCTTGTGATGTTATCTTCTTATGTCTTGGTCACGGAATTTCAAGAGAGTTTTTAACCAACAACCCTATTGAAGATAGTTGTAAAGTGATAGACTTGGGAAATGATTTCCGTCTTGATGGAACTTTTGGCGAGAGGAGCTTTACTTACGGCCTTACAGATCTTAACAAAGAGGCAATTCAAAAATCTGACAATGTTGCCAATCCTGGTTGCTTTGCTACGGCTATTCAACTTGCACTTTTACCATTAGTCAAAGAGGGTTTGATTTCTGATGAAATTCACATTCACGCGATTACTGGCTCAACAGGTGCAGGAAAATCTCTTACAGGAACCTCTCATTTTAGTTATAGGGATAATAATATTTCAGTATATAAATCTTTCACTCACCAACATCTTGGCGAGATAAAAAAGACTCTGTCAGCTATGAATGGTTCAGAGATACCTGAGATAAATTTTGTTCCTATGAGAGGAGATTTTCCACGTGGTATATTTGCAAGTCTTTACACTGAATGTTCTATCGAAGATTCTGAAAAGGTTGCAAATCTATACAAAGAGTATTATAACGATTCACCATTTGTACACTATTCAGATAAAGGCATCTCACTTAAAGAGGTTATTAACACCAATAAGTGTTTGATCCACACTGAGTTACATAATGGAAAAATACATATCACCTCTATAATTGACAACCTTATCAAAGGTGCATCAGGGCAAGCAGTAGAGAATATGAACCTTATGTTCGGCCTTGACCAAAAGAGAGGTTTATCACTCAAACCATCAACATTTTAATACAATGGAGTTATTTAATGTATATCCACTATGGGATATTGAGCCAGTAGAGGCAAAAGGTTGTGATATTATTGCTAAAGATGGTCAACACTATACAGATTTGTATGGTGGACACGCAGTTATATCAATTGGTCATTCTCACCCAACATACATAAAAATAGTTTCTGAACAGTTAAACAAATTGGGATTTTACTCAAATGCTGTACAGAATTCTCTTCAGAAAGAGTTAGCTAAGAGACTGGGAAAAGTTAGTGGATACGAAGATTACAATCTCTTTCTGTGTAACTCCGGCGCAGAAGCTAATGAAAATGCTCTAAAAGTTGCATCATTTTATACTGGAAAAGGAAAGGTTTTAGCTTTTAAGAAGGCATTTCACGGAAGAACCTCTGGTGCTGTTGCAGCAACTGATAATCCTAAAATTCAATCTCAGTTCAACAGAGGACATAACATCGTTTTTGTACCTCTAAATGATATTCAAGCTGTTGAAAAAGAGTTAATCAAGGGAGATTTCTGTGCTGTTATTATTGAAGGTATTCAAGGTGTTGCTGGAATCTATGCTCCTGAGACAGAATTCTTGCAATCACTAAGATCTCTTTGCGACAAGTATGGCGTAGTCTTGATTTTAGACGAAATTCAGTCTGGATATGGTAGGACAGGAAAATTCTTTGCCCATCAACACGCTGATATTCAGGCAGATATTATCACAACTGCTAAGGGTATGGCAAACGGCTTCCCTATCGGTGGCGTTCTTATTTCTCCAAAAATTGAAGCAGAGTTTGGTATGCTTGGCACTACTTTCGGAGGTAACCACTTAGCTTGTGCTGCTGCCATTGCTGTTTTGGAAGTTATTGAAAATGAGAATCTTATCGAGAATGCAAAGGTTATTGGAGATTACCTTTTTGAGAAATTAAAGGATAATAGAGCAATTTCTGAACTACGAGGAAAAGGTTTGATGATTGGTATGGAGATCAAACCTGAATTTGACGGTTTAAGAAACAGACTATTATTTGAAAAACATATTTTCACAGGTGGTGCTGGAAAGAGCGTTATTAGACTTTTACCTCCACTATGTATAACAAAAGAGATTGCTGATCATTTTATTGATGCAATTAACGATTTGGCAAAATAGTTTATTATTATGAGAAATTTTACATCCGTTAATGATATTGAATCTATCAAAAGAGCGATAGAAAATGCAAAATATGTAAAAGAGAATCCATTTGCAGATCAGCATTTAGGTAAAAACAAAACAATAATGCTTATCTTTTTCAACTCAAGTTTGAGGACACGCCTAAGTACACAAAAGGCAGCACTAAACTTGGGAATGAATGCTATTGTATTGGATATCAATCAAGGTGCCTGGAAATTAGAAACAGAGAGAGGGGTTATTATGGATGGCGACAAATCCGAGCATATTTTAGAAGCAATCCCTGTTATTGGTTCATACTGTGACATTATCGGAGTAAGATCTTTTGCGAAATTTGAGAAGAAATCTGATGATTATGAGGAGGTTATCATTAACCAGTTCATAAAATATTCCGGAAGGCCTGTAATAAGTCTGGAATCTGCAACAGTACATCCACTACAATCTTATGCAGACCTTATTACAATAGAAGAATACAAGAAATGTGAAAAACCAAAGGTTGTTCTCACTTGGGCTCCGCATCCAAAATCTTTACCTCAAGCTGTAGCAAATTCCTTCTCTGAATGGATGAATCGCACTGATTATGAATTTGTTATCACTCACCCAAAGGGATATGAACTTGATGAAAAATTTGTTCAAGGAGCCAGAGTAGAGTATGATCAGGAGAAGGCATTTGAAGGCGCAGATTTCATCTATGCTAAAAACTGGTCTGTATATCAAGATCCAAACTATGGAAAAATACTTTGCAATGACCCTGATTGGACTGTTGATAGCAGAAAAATGTCACTTACTAACAATGCCTACTTTATGCACTGCCTACCTGTAAGAAGAAATATGATAGTAACTGACGAAGTTATTGAAAGCCAACAATCTATCGTTATTCCTGAGGCAGCTAACAGAGTAGTTTCAGCCCAAGCGGTAATTAAAGAAATTCTTTTGGGATTGTAGTTATGAGAGAGGTCTCAATTATAAAAATTGGAGGTAATGTCGTTGACTCTCCTGAAGCATTAGAGAATTTTTTGCAGAAATTTAATAATATCCCATCTCCAAAGATCTTAATCCACGGAGGAGGAGTAATTGCAAGTCAATTCAGCAAAAGGATGGGCATAGAGCCAAAGATGCATAATGGTCGTAGAATTACTGATTTTGAAACTCTTAAAATTGTAGCTATGACCTACGCCGGCTGGGTAAACAAAAGTATTGTTGCTCAGCTACAAAAGATTGGATGTAATGCTATAGGACTATCAGGAGCTGATGGTAATTGTGTTCCTGCAAAGAGAAGAGATCCAAAACCTATAGATTTTGGATATGTTGGTGATGTTGAACCACAAAAGATCAATAAAGAATTGATAGATAATCTATTATCTAATGGTATAACTCCTGTTTTTTGTGCTATCACTCACGATGAGAATGGCTCTCTTTTGAATACAAATGCAGACACAATGGCCTCATCAATTGCTGTGGCTCTCTCTTCACTATATAGTGTAAAGTTAATTTTCTGCTTTGAAAAGAATGGAGTATTATACTCTGCAGATGATGACAATTCGGTTATTCCAACAATAACAGAAGAATTATTTGAAGAACTTCGCGAGAAGGAGATTGTTTCTGCCGGAATGTTACCTAAATTGGAGAACTCTTTTGCAGCACTTAATAATGGTGTAGAAGAGGTTATTATTAAAAAGGCAGAAAATCTTGATATCGAACTTGGTTCAAAATTGATACTTAAAAATTAATATGGTTGCTTTGGATAGATATTATAAAGGGGCTGTAGAACTCCTTCGAAAGATTGTGACTATTAAATCATACTCTTTTGAAGAGGAGGAGTGTTCTATTTACTTATATAACTATCTGAAATCCAAGAATATAGATTGTAAACGAATTAAGAATAATATAGTGGCCTACCCTACTTCATTTTCTGATAGTAAGCCAACACTAATGCTTAATTCTCATATTGATACTGTCAAAGAGAGTGACACTTACACCTTTGATGCAACAAACCCTCCATTGAGTGATGAAGTGGTATGGGGACTTGGTAGCAATGATGCCGGCGGTTGTGTTGTATCATTGATTCAAACATTTTTATATTTCAATGATAATCCTCAGTTACTCAACAATTTATCTTACAATTTAGTATTAGCACTCTCTACTGAAGAGGAGCGCTCTGGCCCTAATGGTATGAGTTATCTCACATCTCATTTAGAGGGAATAGATTGTGCAATTGTAGGTGAGCCTACATCAATGAAAGGAGCTATTGCTGAGAGAGGATTGTTAGTAATTGATGCTACCTCTAAAGGTAAAAGTGGTCACGCTGCTAGGAATGAGGGAATAAATGCAATTTATATTGCTATTGAGGATATTGACAAGATAAGAAATTTCACCTTTGACAAGGTTTCCCCTTTAATGGGAGATGTAAATATGAGTGTTACGCAAATCAACGCTGGATATGCACACAATGTTATTCCTGATAGCTGTTCCTTTGTTGTAGATATTCGTCCGACTGATTGCTACACAAATCCAGAGATAATGGATATACTCTCAAAAGAGTTAAAGAGTGAACTTAAGCCACGATCTCTCACAAATAAAAGTTCTGCCACTCCGATTGGGCACCCACTACTTAATGCACTGAAAAAGAGCAATATAGAGAGTTTTATATCTCCAACAACATCTGATTGGATGAGACTCTCCATTCCTGCTGTAAAAATTGGTCCTGGCGACTCTGCCCGTTCACATAGGGCTGATGAATATATCAAAATCTCAGAAATTGAGATGGGTATAGATGGATACATTAAATTGATAGAAAATTTATAATTAAATAATATGAGTACTCTTTGGAATAAAGGCACAAGCGCCACAGAAGTTGTTGAAAAATTTACAGTTGGAGATGATAATATTTTGGATCTTCAACTTGCAAAATATGATGTAATTGGCTCAAAAGCGCATATTAAGATGCTTAAAAGCATCGACTTGCTCACATCCGAAGAGGAGAAAATCTTGCAAAAAGAACTTGATCAGATATTATCAGAGATTGAATGTGGGTACTTCAGGATTGAGGAAAATGTAGAAGACATTCACTCTCAAATTGAGTTTATCCTTTGTAATAGAGTTGGTGATATAGGTAAAAAAATTCACTCCGGACGCTCAAGAAACGACCAGGTTCTTGTAGATTTGAAACTCTTTTTCAGAGATAAAGTTCTTGAAATTAGAGAGTCTGTTCTTGAATTATTCAATACACTTCAAAGACTTAGCGAAGAGCATAAAGATATACTGATTGCAGGATATACTCACGGGCAAATCGCAATGCCATCTTCATTTGGATTATGGTTAGGTGCTCACGCTGAATCATTGGCTGATGATATGATTTTGTTGAAAGCTGCATACAAATTCGCTAATCAAAATCCACTTGGTTCCGCTGCCGGTTATGGTAACTCATTCCCATTGGACAGAGAGATGACAACTAAGTTATTGCGATTTGAAACTATGCACTATAACTCTATCGAAGCTCAAATGAGTAGAGGTAAATGTGAAAAGAGTTTAGCATATGCTATGGCATCTATTGCCTCAACACTCAATAAATTGGCAACAGACTGCTGTCAATATATGAGTCAAAATTATGGATTTATATCCTTCCCGGATTCACTCACAACCGGTTCGAGCATTATGCCACACAAAAAGAATCCTGATGTTTGGGAACTTGTTAGAGGTAAAGCTAACAGATTGCTATCTGTTCCTAATGAGTTAGCACTTTTATGTACCAATATGCCTGTCGGTTATCATCGTGATTATCAATTAACTAAAGATATTATATTCCCTGCAATAAACACTTGCCTGGATATTATCAGAATATCAACATATATGCTTGAGAATATTATTGTTAATAAAGATTGTATATCTGATAAGAAATATCAATATCTATTTACAGTTGAAGAGGTAAATAAATTGGTATTAGAGGGAATGCCATTCAGAGAAGCATATATAAAAGTTGGTAAGGATGTAAATGAAGGCAAGTTCTCTCAATATGTAGATAAGTACCAAAGTGTCAATGATTTACATCACACCCATATTGGATCTATCGGAAATTTAGCTACGAAAGAGATTGCAAGAAAGATGAAAAGAGCTTGGGAGGATTAATCCTCTATCTTTTCTCCGTTTTTATTTGCCCAAACAAATTGCATCAGAGCCAATCCAGAATCGGCCTTAACCTTTATTGAGCATTTATATTTTTGGCACCATTTATAACGGATGCTAAATAGTCCCTTTGTAAGATATGCTTCAATTATTGGATTTACAGATAGAGTAAATGATTTAATGCCCTTCTCCTTAACATAGAAGGCCAAATATCTCTCAATTGTTTCGTCAAAGATAAGACTTGAATTGATTTTTCCTGTTCCGCTACAAGATGGACAGGTCTCCATTGTATCGATTTCGGTTACAGGACGAACTCTTTGGCGTGTAATCTGCATCAAACCAAATCTTGTTAGTGGCAAAATGTTGTGCTTTGCTCTATCACTATGCATCAACTCAACCATACGCTTATATAGAAGATTTTTATGCTCATTATCTTCCATATCGATAAAGTCGATGATAATAATTCCACCCATATCTCTCAATCTTAGTTGACGAACAATCTCTTCAGCTGCAACTAGATTGACATCGTAAGCATTCTGCTCTTGCTCTCCTTGCTTAACACGGATACCGCTATTAACATCTATGACGTGCATAGCTTCTGTATGCTCAATTATGATATATGAGCCCTTCTTCATAGGGACTACTCTACCAAATGAACTCTTTATCTGGCGAGAGATATCAAAATGCTCAAAAATTGGTTGCGCACCCTTATAAAGTTTCACAATTTTCTCCTGGTCAGGTGCAATTGACATTACATAATCCTTAACCTCGTGGAAAACTGTTTCATCATTCACATAAATATTTGAGAATGAGTCATTTAGTAGATCTCGTAGAATAGTAGTTGTCCTACTTGTTTCGGTAAATAGAAGTTGTGTAGATTTTGATTGTGCAATCTTATCCCAACAACTTTCCCACCTTTGAATTAGAGATTTCAACTCAACATCCAAGACAGCAGCCTTCTTTCCCTCTGCTGCGGTACGGATTATAACGCCATAATTTGTTGGCAGGATGCTATGCACCAACCTTTCAAGGCGTCTTCTCTCCTCTTTTGAGGAAATTTTTTGTGAAATACTGATTTTATCTCCAAATGGAAGAAGAACCATATTTCTTCCAGCTATAGAGATTTCTGATGTCAGTCTTGAACCTTTAGTAGAGATTGGTTCCTTGACAATTTGTACAATTATTGGCTGACCTTGTTGTAAATATTTATCGATTTTACCCTCTTTTTCAAGGATTTCATCAAATCTGGTTCTTTTATAAAGAGAACTATAATCGCAATTCGGATTGATCTGCTTTGCAAAATAATCGAATGCTTTGAAATTAAAACCTAAATCCAGGTAGTGAACGAAAGCATCTTTTTCATCACCTATATCTATAAATGCAGCATTCAGCGAAGGAATTATCTTTTTTACTTTTCCAAGATATACATCCCCCACCGAAAAACTTTTGCCACCATTTTGCTCTTTGCTAAACTCTATCAGTCTATGATCTTCAGTTAAGGCAAAGGAGATCTCAGTGGCAGAAACATCAATTATCAGGTCTTTTTCCAGTTCTCTATCCATATTAAAAACAATAATCTAAAGCAGGGACGAACCTTCTGCTTTAGATCAATTGTAAAATAGCGTTAGACTATCTCTTCTTTTTGTGTCTATTCTTGCGCAAACGTTTTTTTCGTTTGTGCGTAGCCATTTTATGTCTTTTTCTCTTTTTACCGCTTGGCATAATTCAAAAAGTTTATTAATAATTATTTTACGTTCTTTACTTGATTATAGAAAACCTTTGCAGGTTTGAATGATGGGATACTATGTTCAGGAATAGTGATTGTAGTATTCTTAGTAATGTTACGAGCTGTTTTTTTAGCACGTTTTTTAATTACAAAGCTACCAAATCCACGAAGATAGACGTTGTTACCTTTAGATAGAGAATCCTTAACACACTCCATGTAGCACTCTACAACATTTTGAACTGTGATTTTCTCAAGTCCTGTTGCTTTTGCTATTTCGTTTACGATATCAGCTTTAGTCATTGTACTTAAATAAATTATATAATTGTTAATATTTTGTCATCACTCAAATAGCTCTGAGAGCTTCCCGACAAAGGGACTACAAAAGTAGACTTAATTATTTAATAATCAAAATAATGATGAAAAAATTTTTAGATTTTTTTTTACACATTATTCTATAAATAAAATTTTTAGCTAAATAAAGTTTGGCATAAAGATTGACAAAATAGAAATATCAAATTATTTTTGTCAAATTCGCGTTGAATTTGAACAAAATATGACAAATTGACATATATATGATAGATTTAAAGGATTTACTACAAAGTGAAGGAGCAGAAATGGATATTGTGCCAATTATGAGTATTGATACAACTAATGATATTGATGAGAAGGAGATCCCATCGACATTGCCTATTTTAGCACTTAGGAATGCTGTTTTATTCCCTGTGACTATGATACCTATAGCTGTAGGACGCAAGAAGAGCTTGAAATTGGTAAAAGAGGCATATGAAAAACATCAGCTTATCGGAGCTGTATCTCAGTTAGATATAAGAGTGGAGGAGCCAAAAGAGGAGGATCTCTTCCACATTGGGACTGTTGCTAGAGTTATCAAACTGATAGAGATGCCAGATGGTAATATTACTGCCATTTTGCAAGGTATTAAGAGATTTACTCTAGATAGAATTGTCACATCAGAACCATACCTTGTTGGTGATATATCCATCATCAACGAGACACTATCTTCTGGAAATAAGAAGGACTTGGATATGGTTATAAGTGCTATTAAAGATAGTGCTTTACAGATTATGAAATTAACACCATCTCTACCAAAAGAGGCATCTTTTGCGCTAAAGAACATTGAGGGTAATGAATTCATTATCAACTATGTAGCATCAAGCGTAGAGCTGGATAACACTAATGATAAACTTCTCGTTCTTGCCGAAAGCGATCTTAGAAAGAGAGGTATGGTGCTTCTTGAATTACTTAACAAGCAGGTTGAGATTCTGAAAATCAAAGAGGATATTCAGAGAAAGGTGAAGAGTGAGATTAGTCAGCAACAGAGAGAGTACTACCTCAACAATCAGCTAAAGACAATTCAAGAGGAGCTTGGTATTGATGCAACAGATCAAGAGTGTATAGATTTAAGGAATAAAGCACGCAATAAAAAGTGGAGCAAAGAGGTGGCAGAAGTTTTCGAAAAGGAACTTCACAAATTGGAAATTACAAATCCAAATTCCCCTGAATTTAACACTCAACTTAATTACCTTCAACTGTTTATCGATCTTCCTTGGAATCATTACACTGAGGATAATCTAGATTTGCACAATGCTGAAAAGGTTCTTAATGAAGATCATTTCGGATTGGATAGCGTGAAGGAGCGTATCATAGAGTATCTCGCTGTCATTAAATTGAAAGCAGATATGAAGTCACCAATCATCTGCCTTTATGGCCCTCCAGGAGTTGGTAAGACATCTTTGGGAAAATCAATTGCCAGAGCATTGGGTAGAGAGTATGGTAGAATCTCCTTGGGAGGTTTGCACGATGAATCTGAGATTAGAGGTCACAGAAAAACCTACATTGGTGCTATGCCTGGAAGAATTATCCAAACCATTAAGAAGTGCAAGTCATCTAATCCGGTAATTGTGCTTGACGAAATTGACAAAGTTGGCACAGACCATCGTGGGGATCCAGCTTCAGCACTATTGGAAGTGCTTGATCCTGAGCAAAATACAACATTCCACGACAACTATCTTGATGTAGATTATGATCTCTCTAAGGTACTTTTTGTCACTACTGCAAACAACATTTCAACTATTCATCCTGCTCTTAAAGACAGAATGGAGATGATTCCTATTTCGGGTTATCTCGCTGAGGAGAAGGTTGAGATTGCAAACAAATACCTGATCCCTAAACAAAGAGAGGCACACGGACTTAACAAGAGTGATCTTAAATTTAATAAAGGTGCTATTGAAACAATAATTGACGAATATACTCGTGAATCTGGCGTCAGAGGATTGGATAAACAAATCGCAAAAATTGCTCGAAACAGAGCCAAAAAGAGAGCTTTTGGAGAGACAAAACTCAAATCTATCTCAACAAAAGAGGTTAAGGAGATCTTAGGTTTACCTACAAATCAGCACGACATTCAAAAGGGTAATGAATCTGTAGGTGTGGTAACAGGATTGGCATGGACAGAGATGGGTGGAGAGATTCTCTTCGTTGAATGCAGTTTGAGCAAAGGAAATGGTGCTTTGACAACAACAGGAAATCTTGGAGATGTAATGAAGGAGTCTGTAACAATTGCTCGACAATACCTTAAAGCAAATTGCGAAAAGATTGGTGTAGATCCAAAAGTATTCCAAGAGACCGATTTCCACATTCACGTTCCTGAAGGCGCAATTCCAAAAGATGGTCCATCTGCCGGTATAACTATGGTTAGTGCTATGGCATCTGCTCTATGTAATAAGAGTGTCAAAAATGCTATTGCAATGACAGGTGAAGTTACTTTAAGAGGTAAAGTGCTTCCTGTAGGTGGTATTAAAGAGAAGATTTTGGCTGCAAAACGTGCTGGTGTTCATACAATTATTCTCTCAAAGGAGAATGAAAAAGATATAAACGACATTAAGGATATTTACATTGAAGGTCTTACTTTCAAATATGTAAATACAATCGAAGATGTTCTGAACTACATTTTTTAATTGGTTATGGATGTAAAGATTGAAACATCTTGGAAGGAGATTCTTAAAGATGAATTTGAGAAGGATTATTTCTCGAATTTAGTCAGTTTTTTACATCAAGAGAGGGCTCAAGGAGCGGTTATTTACCCTCCTGGGGCCCTTATCTTTAATGCATTTGCTCTAACTCCATTCGATAAGGTAAAGGTGGTGATTATTGGACAGGATCCTTATCACAATCCAGGTCAGGCAGAAGGGTTATCATTCTCTGTGCCAAGCGGAGTTAGAATCCCCCCTTCATTGAAGAATATCTATAAAGAGATTGAATCCGATCTTGGAGTAAAGGTAAATAAGGATGGCTCTCTCCGTTCGTGGGCAGAACAGGGTGTATTTCTCTTGAATGCTGTTCTTACAGTAAGGGCAAATCAACCAACATCTCATAGTAAAATTGGTTGGCAACAATTTACAGATAGTGTAATTAAAGCCATCTCTGACAAAAAAGAGGGAATTATCTTCCTTCTATGGGGCAACTATGCTAAAGGCAAAAAAACCTTAATAGATAGCTCTAAACACTACATTTTAGAGGCTGCTCATCCATCACCACTTGCCGGTGGTGCTTTTTTCGGGTGCAAACATTTTTCAAAGACAAATGATATTTTACTTCAAAATGGCAAGAAAGCCATCGATTGGAGTATCTAATAATTTGTTTTTCTCTCTAATAGGTGTAACTTCGCAAAAACTAAAAAAAGAAAATAGATAATGAAAACTGCGATCTTTCCAGGTTCGTTTGACCCATTCACTTTGGGACATTTGGATGTTCTTAGATCTGCTTTAATGCTTTTTGATAAAGTTATTATTGCTGTCGGTTATAATGCCACTAAAAATGGTTTATTTACCCCCGAAACGAGAATAAAAATTATTAAAGACTCCATAAAGGGCATTGATAATGTGGAGGTTGTTTCATATACAGGACTTACAGTTAATCTTTGTAAAGAGCTGAATGTCAAATATATGGTAAGAGGACTAAGAACTACCACAGACTTTGAATTGGAGAGAGTTATTTCTCAGGCAAATAAGAAAATGTATGATGATATTCTTACCGTATTTATTCCGGCAAGTAGCGAGTATTCATTTATCTCTTCAACTGTTGTCAGAGATGTTCTGATTAATGGTGGTGATGCAAAAATATTCCTTCCAGAGGGTATAGAGATCAAGAATTATATCAATCAGTAGAGAGAAATGAGAGGGTTTGTATCAATATTTATACTATTATTGATGTTAATCTCTCCATTAAAATCTAATGGACAGCAACACTTTGCAAGTGTTACAGAGTATCTTCAGTCACTTGATGGGACAGGTGTTGCCAATATCAAAAAAAGTGTTGATGAATTAATATTGTCAATAGATGATATTGAGCAACAATCTAAAGTTGCTGCACTCTGCTTTGATTATTACTACAATAGTAATTATATGGGAAATGAGGCGATTGCTCTACATATCGCTGATAATTATTTTCTCAATAACAAATTACAATGGATTGACAATGAGGGGTTTATGATGCTACAGCTATTCGCCGAATTTAATCGTCGGTCAATGGTTGGAAATCTTGCACCAGAATTGATTCTTGAAAATAATTTTGGTGGATACACCTCTACCTATGGAATTGACACAAAGCCATACGGCCTGAAAATTCTCTATTTTTACGATACAAATTGCATAACTTGTAAAAGTGAAACGTCCAAACTTGTCCAATTTCTGAAAGAGTATTCAGATAGTGATCTCACCTTCTATGCTATTTATACTCAATCAGATAAAAGTGAGTGGTCGGACTACATAGCAAAACACTTTGACAACATTAATAACCCGAAAGTTGATATTGTCCATTTATGGGATCCTGAGGTTGAGAGTGAGTTTCATAAAGAGTATGGAGTGTTAACAACACCTGCTCTCTTTGCAATTGATAACAGCAACACTATAGTCGGAAGAAAACTTAATGGAGATGTAATCAAACAGATTATCGAGTTATCACATCTAAATACTTCCGATAACTATTATTTTTTCGAAGAACTCTTACAAAGTGCTAATAATGAGGAAGATATATTATCAATTATAAATAGTCTTGAGGTAATTAGCGAGGAAGATGAGGGTGCATTCAGATCCATCTTCTTTGATCTTTACAACTTTCTGAAAGAGAGTGACTCTCCCCTACTTAAAGAGAGCGCATACTTCATCTCTCAGAAATATATTCTTGGTAATGAGCAATTATGGAGTCATAATTTTGTTGATGATTGTAAGAGTGAGCTATATTTTTACGAAAAAACTGAGGATAAAAATCCATCAAATAGAACAATTTTGTATTTTTACCGTTTAAATGAGAAAATGTTGCTTTTTGCAAAACAACTTGAAGATTTGAGCGATTCCTTAAAGTCAAGCAGAGCTAAGGTGATCGTTGATTCTCTCATTAAAGGTATAAAAGATTTAAATATTCAAAATTAGAGATAATGATTACAGGCAAATACAGAGAATTTTATGACCAAATTCGTAAAGTTATTCCTACCGAAAGATTAAGACACGATGCCTTAAGTACATTAGCATTTGGTACAGATGCTTCTTTTTATCGATTAATTCCCAAATTAGTAATTCGCGCTAATAATGAGAATGAAGTTCAGGAGATTCTGCGCCTGGCTAATCAAATGAAAATTGCTGTAACATTCAGAGCTGCCGGCACATCTCTATCCGGTCAGGCAATCAGTGATTCTATCTTGGTAATTGCCTCACACAATTGGCACAACTACAAAATTCTTGATAATGGTAACAAGATTCTCCTTGAACCAGGCATCAGAGGAAATTTAGCCAATAGATATCTGGCGCCATTCAATAAAAAGATCGGTCCGGATCCTGCCTCTATCGATGCTGCAATGATTGGTGGTATTGCTGCCAATAATGCAAGTGGTATGTGTTGTGGAACTTCTCAGAATTCATATAAAACCATTGCTGATATTAGAGTGATTCTTCACGATGGTACTATCCTTGACACTGCTGATGCTCAATCAGTTGCAAGTTTCAAGGAGAGTCACAAAGAGTTGATTGAAAAGATTGAAGCTATTGCTAAAGAGATTCAAAATAACCCTTCGTTAAAGGCAAAAATTGAGAAAAAATATAAAATCAAGAATACTACAGGATATAGTTTGAATGCTTATGTTGACTATTCAGACAGTATAGATATCCTTAAACACTTGATTATTGGTTCAGAAGGCACATTGGCTTTTATCTCTAACATTACTTATAATACAGTTGTAGAGCATAAACACAAATCGCTTGCAATTATCTACTACAAGAGCATTGAAGATGCTTGTAAAGTTGTACAGATTCTTAAAGCAAAGTGCAATGTTTCTGCTGTTGAGATTTTGGATAGAGCTGCTATCAAATCTGTTGAAAATAGACCAGGTGTACCTGAATTTGTTAAAGATCTATCTGCCGGTGCAAGTGCTCTGTTGATTGAGACTCGAAGCGAAAATGAGGAAGAACTTCAAACTCAAGTAGATACAATCATTGAAAACATCAAAGATATTGAACCGGAGCTTCCATATACATTTACTACTGATCCAAAAGAGCAGGCAAATCTTTGGAGAGTCAGAAAAGAGACACTCCCTACTGTTGCCGGAATGAGAGAGGCCGGAACTACTTCAATTATCGAGGATGTATGCTTCCCAATAGAGTCTCTTGCCAAAGCGACATTGGAGTTACAAACTATTTTTACTAAACACGGTTACAACGAAGCGGTAATCTTTGGTCACGCACTTGAGGGTAATCTTCACTTCATGTTTAATCAAGACTTCGGAACAGAGAGCGAAGTTGAGAGATACAAGGCCTTTATGGACGACGTTGCAAATATGGTAGTTGGCAACTATAATGGTTCACTAAAGGCAGAACACGGTACAGGTAGAAATATGGCTCCTTTCGTGGAATTAGAGTGGGGAGAAGATGCTTACAAATTGATGATTGCCACTAAAAATGCATTTGACCCTGATGGAATCTTGAATCCAGGTGTAATTATCAATAATGACCCATTGGCTCACATCAAGAATCTAAAACCTATCCCTGCCACTAAACCTGTAGTAGATAAATGTATGGAGTGTGGTTTCTGTGAAGGTAGTTGTGTTGCTGAAGGTTTGACACTATCTCCAAGACAGAGAGTAGCATCTTTCAGAGAAATTGAGCGTCTTAAAGCATCTGGAGAGCAGACTGCTGTTCTTTCAGAAATGCTTAAAGAGTATAAATATATGGGTATGGATACCTGCGCTACAGATAGCTTATGCTTCTTGAAATGTCCTGTTGGAGTTGATGCAGGTAAACTTATCAAGGAGTTGAGACACGAATCTCACTCTCCTAAAGGAGAAAAGAGAGCAATCTGGCTAAGTAAACAAATTGGTCCGATTACCTCCTTTGCAAGAGGTGGTTTGAAATTCCTCAACGGAATCAGACTTGTAGTTGGAAAGAAATTCTTTGGATGTGTTGCTACAAGTATGAGAAAAATTAGCGGTAACAGCATTCCATTGTGGAATGAATATATGCCTACCGGTGCTAAAAAGATAAAAAAACAAGGAGTCGGCAGTAGCGATAAGAAGGTTGTCTATTTCCCATCTTGTATTACAAGAAGTATGGGAACAACCAAGGCCTACAGTGAAGAAAAGGAGATTAGTCAAATCACTGAAGCATTGTTAGTTAAGGCTGGTTATGAGATTATTTATCCAGAAAATTTGAATAAATTGTGTTGTGGAATGGTCTTCTCAAGCAAGGGCTATGTTGAAGCAGGTAAAAGAAGTTCTGATGAACTAAAAGCTGCCCTTATAAAGGCATCGGAGAATGGCAAATATCCTATTCTTTGTGATATGAGTCCTTGCCTCTACACAATGCATACAAATATGGATGATGAGTTGAAACTTTACGAACCTGCTGAGTTTATTGATACATTCCTTTTGGAAAATCTTCCAATTGAAAAAGTAGATAAGAAGGTTGCAATTTTTGCTGTTTGTACCGCTAAGAAATTATTAGTAGATCAAACTTTGGTGAATATTGCCAAGAGATGTGCTAAAGAGGTTGTCGTTGCAGATACTAATTGTTGTGGATTTGCAGGTGACAGAGGCTTTTTCAAGCCTGAACTCAATTCTCACGGATTAAGAAATTTGAAGAAACAACTTGAAGGATGCCAAGATGGATACTCTACAAGTCGAACTTGTGAGATTGGTCTATCTAAAAATAGTGGTATAGTATTTAAATCTATTCTATACCTTGTTGCAGAGGCATCCGGAGTCGATATTAAGAAATAATGAGTCTCAACCTTAACAACTATATAAAAGAGATATCCTCATTAGATCAAGTTATAGTCCAACGTGACGATAACCAATCTTTTGAGAATATGATTGATATGGTTGATAAGTTATGTGAAGGGGCAAATGAGCCAAGTGCAATCCTCTTCTCTGGAAACTCTGATTTCTCATTTTTATTCAATGCTTTAGGCTCTGTTGCAAGGGTAAAGTGTGCAATGGAAATTGATTCTTTTAAGGAGATTACAAGTTCAATCACTACTGCAATTCAATCATTTACGAGGTGCAACGACTCTATAATTGACAGACTAAACTATATCAAGAGTGCAAACCATTTCAAGAATTCCTCTCCAAGAGTAAAAAAGAGACACTCACCCTGCCAGGATATAATTAAGTATAAAGTTGATTTAGAGAATATATCCTTTTTAAAGTATTACAAGGATAATGGTTTGATTTTCAGCGCATTAGTAAATAGTTACAATTCTCATAAAGGTTCAACACATTGCGAATTGCTCCCATTGAAAGTTTTATCAAAGGATAGTTTTGCCATTATCACTAACGATGAGACACTTTGCATAGATAACCTTCAAGATTCATCACAGTATAGAGTTCCTATAGCAATAACATTTGGTGGAAATCCTATTTACACGATACTATCAATGTCTCATATTCCTGGAAATATTGGAATATACTCCCTTTCAGGATTTTTACTCAATAAGAGAGTTGATGTAACAAATGCTTTGACTCAAAATATTGCAATTGCATCTGATTACGACCTTGTTTTAGAGGGTTATATTCAGAAGAATGATGAATTATATACCGATCCTGAAAGTGGGAAGAAGTATCCAAAAATTCACATCAGCTGTGTTACATATCGTAAAGAGGGTGTAATTATGGTCAATAGCGACAAAAGTGAGAAGATTCAGAGAAAATATATAAATATGGTGGGAGAGAGATTTTTACTATTTGCCTTAAATACTCTCCACAATATAAAAATCATAGATTTGCACCTTTTCGAAGATGGTGAAAACAGGTATATAATTTTTAAACTACCCGACTCTATGTGCAATAATATCCAAAGAGTTGCAAAAAGGGTAATCTATAGCGAATATGTGCCTGAATATCAATCACTTATATTTGTAAACGAAGATATTACAATTAGAAATAAAAGAGATATAACTGAACTTTTAGAGAATATAGATAAATCTAAAATCTCTGTTATCGAGAATGAGAACAGTAAAGTTATAACCATATATAATGCCACAAAATAGAGAAATAATGAGAGTAGAAAAAGCAATAAAAATTAGAATCTGGCTACTGATTTTGATATCAGCCACTTTAATGTCCATTCCTTATTTAATTCCTCATTGTGGATTTACTTCTCTTTTTGCTTTTGTACCACTTTTCTATCTAGATAAACTATTGACAGAGTATAAGGTTAAAAGGGGTTGGTTATACTATTTCTCACTATTCTTTCTTTTTAATATTGCCACTACTTTTTGGATATACTTTGTCTCAGCAATTGGAAGTATCTTTGCCCTGTTGCTAAATGCGCTACAAATGAGTGCAATTTTTGCAATATTCAGGTGGAGCAGGCGCAGAAGCAAAGGAATTTTACCATACATATTTTTTATTGCGACCTGGATTTCCTGGGAGAAAATATACTGCGACATTGAGATATCCTGGCCTTGGTTACAACTTGGCAACAGCTTTGCAAAGTCTATTGAACTCGCACAGTGGTATGAATTTACCGGTATTTTGGGAGGAACATTCTGGATACTATTTACAAATCTCATATTATTCCTTCTTTTAGAGGCAATACAGAGAAAAGAGAAAAGGGCAATTATCTCAAACTCAATCATCTACGCAGTTTTTATTATTGTCCCTATTACATATTCAATTATCAGATTTAACACCTACGAAGAGGTTTCAAATCCAAAAGAGGTAGTTGTTGTTCAGCCAAATGTAGATCCTTTTAATGGTAAATATGGTGGCATTTCTCAATTAAAACTAGACCACAATTTAATAGACTTAAGTAAAAAGGTTCTTACCCCTGAAACTGATTTTATTGTTACACCTGAAACATTTACATATAGTGTTGATGTAGATAATGCTACAAACAGTAGTTCTGCCAAGAGATACCTTGAATTGTTAGAGGAGTACCCAAATGCTTCTATTCTGTTTGGAGCATTAACATATAAGAGGTTTTATCAAGCCCAAAAGCCTACATATACAGCAAGAAAGGGTACCGGTTTTTGGTATGATACATATAATAGTGCCTTTCTTTTAGATAGTGAGGGTAATTATAGTTATTCTCATAAATCTAAATTGGTGCCAGGTGTTGAGATTATTCCTTATCAACAATATATTCCGTTCCTTGGGGAGTTGGTTTCAAAATTTGGAGGAGCAGCATCATCATATGCAAGAATGCCGGGAGGAATGAGTGTTATGGAGGCAAAAGATGGTACAAAGATATGTGCCCCAATTTGCTATGAATCAATCTATTCCGATTATGTCAGAGAGTGCGTAAAAAAAGGAACCAACCTTATCTTCGTTATTACAAATGATGGTTGGTGGGGAGACACACCTGGGTATAGACAACACTTTGACTATGCTCGCCTACGCGCTATTGAGACTCGCAGAAGTGTGATTCATTGTGCAAATACTGGTATTTCTGCAGTTATTGATCAGCGTGGAGTTGCTCACCATAAAACTAAATATTGGGTAGAAGAATCATTCAATGCCATAGCAAACAGCAACGATAAACTTACACCTTTTACAATCTATGGTGATATCGTTGGAAGAGTATCCTACTTTGTATTTATCTTGCTTTTGGTCTCTCAATTGGTGGTAAAGAGAAGAAGTGAGCTTTAGACTCCCTTTTGGCATTAAGAATTTCATAGTGTGGCAGTGACGAAATTTTGTCATATTATTATTTTTCAACAATAAAAAAAGCCCGAACTAATCGGGCTTAAACTGTTGCAAACCGCTTTAATTCTCAGTTTTGCATTAAATGGATATTACTTGTTTCGAGATTGATCTACCCATATCAACTTTGAAGTATCATACCCTCGATCCTCTGCCTCTGCAAGCATTACCTCAAGAAGCACTGGATCTGGTTCAGGCGTTCTGGATAGAATCCATAAATAATTGTCTGACTTACTTCCCACTAATGATAACTGATAGTTTTCATCGACCAACATTACGTTATAAGGGGAGTAGAAGAACATAAAAAATGATACCTTCAAACCACCTGGTTTGCCTGTTGGATCTGGATATTTCGCTTTTCCTTCGGCAACTTTGAATTTGCCATTTTTCCATCCAGTATTGATTACGGCAACTGTGCCGTCATCTTGAAGAATGTATTCAGCCATAGTATTATCCATTCCTCTCTCGAAGGAGTGGTTATATCTGGCTACCTCATACCATATTCCAAGGTATCTATTGAGGTCAAATTTTTTGACCGTAGTGTTATCGATCTGCGATGAGCACGAGATCAGCGGCAAAGCACAAATAGCGATGACCGCATAAAGTAATGTTTTCATAAATACTATAATTAATAATTAACCTATTTTTAATATTCCAAAAATCGTGCAATAGATCTATTATTTATATCTTTTTTATAATCTTTTTTTTAAAATGATAATACTGCTTAAATTTGCCTCTGAAAATCGATATTTTATTAAAGAGCTTGCAGATATAATGCTCAATTTTTTGAAGAAATAGATAAGGATGAAGTGGATTTTGACATTGTTGGGACTCATATCTCTGGGATTGGGTATTCTGGGCATTTTTTTACCAATACTACCTACCACACCCTTATTACTTTTGGCTGCTGCTCTCTTTTTACGTAGTCATAAAGGACTTTATAATTGGTTACTCAACCACCCAAAACTGGGGCCATACATTCAAAACTTTATGATCCACAAGTCTATACCTTTGAAAATCAAGGTTTTATCTGTATCGATGGTTTGGATTACTTTACTCTATTGTGCAATTTTTGTGGCCGAACATTGGGCATTCCGCCTATTTTTCATTATTCTGGCTACAGCAATCACTATACACATTCTATCTTACAAGACACTGAAATAGTTTTGAAGATTTAATTAATTGGCATAATTTTATTGTAGGAAAGAGTTAAGTATAATATTGATTTATAAAAATAAGATAATGAAGAATAGATTTTTACACGTTGTAATGCTCCTGTTAATGACACTTGGCGTATCGTGTCAGGAAAAAGAGAATTTTCAGAGTATCTCAGTATTTGAGTTCAAAGAGATTATAAAAGATAGTTCAGTAATTGTAATTGATGTCAGAACAGTTGATGAGTACATTGAGAGCCATATTCCCAATACTGATTTGAACATTGATGTTCTTAAAGATGACTTTGTAGAGATTATCAATGATAAACTTCCAAAAAAATCAACTGTTGCAATCTATTGCCGCAGCGGAAATCGTAGTAAAAAGGCCGCCACACAACTATCAAATGCAGGTCACAAAGTCTTTGAACTTTCCACTGGCATAAAGGGCTGGATTAGTGAAGGAGAGGAGGTAGAGAGGAACTATATGAATGAATAATGACCGACATCACGAAGTGACAGGCGTTGATAAGGTATCTTCATCAACAGAGAAAGCCGACCAAATGGTCGGCTTTCTCTGTTGGTGGAGATGGGCGGACTCGAACCGCCGTCCAAACATCGTACCCAAGAGCTTTCTACACGCTTATTCTTTCTTTGGTTGTCGGGAAAGAACTGCCGAAAGACAGGCCATTCAAACCTTATTCTCTAAATCTTATCGCACTTTAGAGAAGTCCATGCGAGCAACACTCTTGGATGATACTCTGAATGTCAGGTATAGAGTGTGGAAAACCCGACCAGAGTACTCGTCGCGACTGCCCTTGGCAACGCGATTAAGGAGTTAAGCTTGGCTTAACTACGCAGCGAGAGCATAAGATGAGTTGCCAGTTATTGGCTTACAACCTGAGATTTACGAGCAAAGCTGCAACGCTCGACGTGCTTACTGTCAGATATCTGGTGCTGTCAAAACCAAAACATCCCCATATAAAGTTCACAAAGGTAATCTTTTTTGACGAAATAGTAGTACAAATTTTTTGCCAATGACAAAATGTCCTCAAAATTCAAAATTTCAACTATTTATGGTTATTCCATTCTTTATTATAACTTTGCAACTCCTTAATAGAAAATATGAGCCTATTCTCATTTTATAGAATTAGCAAACCATCGGGACAAAAAGTTCCGGAAGAGAAAATAGACGCTACATATAAGTCACTCAGAAACAAGACATTCTGGGGGGCGACTGCGGCATATAGTCTGTACTATCTATGTCGTTTAAGTCTCAGTGTTGTAAAACAACCACTTATTGATGATGATATTTTGACAGCCGGAGAGTTAGGAATCATTGGCTCTGCCCTATTCTTCGTCTATGCTGTAGGAAAATTTATGAATGGATTCATTGCAGACTACTGCAATATCCGTCGTTTTATGTCCACAGGCCTCTTTATTTCATCATTTGTCAACTTATTAATGGGACTTCTTGGTCTCTTCAACAATAATTGCGCAATCCCTACTGCAATAATTTTTATCACATTTTCACTTCTCTGGGGCATTAATGGTTGGATGCAATCTATGGGATCTCCCCCTGGAATTATCAACCTTTCCAGATGGTTCCCATTGAGTAAGAGAGGTACCTACTATAGCATTTTCAGTTCTACTCCTTACATTGGAGAGTTCTTGTCATTTATAATTACTGGTGTCATTGTGGGAGCATTAGGGTGGCAATATGGGTTTATTATTGCTGCAATAGGAGGTTTTATTGGTACAGCTGTAATTCTTCTATTTGTTTCTGACACACCAGAGAGTAAAGGATTACCGTCAATACAGAAGTTATCCGGTGAGACAATCTCCAAAGAGGATCAACTTCCTACTAAAGAACTTCAGAAAAAAGTTTTCAGACATCCCGGATTATGGATTATTGCATTATCAAGTGCATTTATCTACATAACTAAGTATGCCATCGCCGGTTGGGGTGTACTTTTCCTACAAAAGGCAAGAGATTTCTCTTTAGAGAGTGCTACCCAAATTATTGCTTTCTCCGCAGCATTTGGAGTAGTTGGAACAGTATTAGCAGGATGGCTTTCTGATAAACTTTTCAAAGGAGATAGAATTAAACCTACAATTCTTTCCGGCTTTGTAAGTCTTATTTCACTTGCACTATTTATCTTTACTGAGGGAGGAAAATTTTTAAATATTCTTTATGTTTCAATATTCAGTTTGGCAGTTGGTGTTCTCTATTGCATCGTAGGAGGTCTTATGGCAGTTGATTTAGTGCCAAGGAAAGCCACCGGAGCAGCACTTGGAATTGTTGGAATTTCAAGTTACGTAGCAGCAGGTCTTCAGGATATTACAAGCGGTTATCTGATTGAGTGCAATACAACAACTATCGGAGATGAAACTATCTACAACTTTACTCCGGTTGCTATTTTCTGGTTGGCAGCTGCTGCCATATCATTTATTCTTCCAGTATTAAACTGGCGTAAAATGAAGAATAAGTTATAAAATAATTATAACTTTGTATAATAGAAATCTGAGTATTATGAATATTGCTATTGTAGGAACAGGATATGTAGGATTGGTTACTGGTGTCTGCTTTGCTGAAATGGGAGTAGATGTCTGGTGTGTTGATGTTGATAAAAGCAAAATTGATGCTTTGGAGAGGGGTATTATCCCGATCTATGAAGAGGGATTAAAAGAGATTTTCGATAAAAATTATAAAGACGGAAGAGTCCATTTTACAACAGACCTATCAGCAATCATTGATAATGTTGATATAGTATTCATCGCTGTAGGCACACCCCCTGATGAGGATGGAAGCGCAGATGTAAAGTATGTTTTGGATGTTGCCAGGACATTTGGTCAAAGCATAAAAAAATATACTCTTTTAGTGACTAAAAGCACTGTTCCAGTTGGCACATCACAAAAGGTTAAAGAGGTGGTAATCAGTGAATTATCCAAGCGAGGAGAAAATATTCCATTTGATATTGCCTCTAATCCAGAATTCTTGAAAGAGGGATCTGCCACAAAAGATTTTATGACACCAGACAGAGTAATTGTTGGTGTTGAGAGTGAGAAAGCGAAAGAGTTGATGAGCCGTCTATATCGCCCATTGCTTCTAAATAAATTTAGAGTAATATTTATGGATATCCCATCGGCTGAGATGACTAAATATGTTGCAAACTCTATGCTTGCGACACGAATTAGTTTTATGAATGAGGTTGCTGCTCTATGTGAAAAAACAGGAGCTGATGTTTCGCTCGTAAGACAAGGTATTGCAGCAGATACAAGAATTGGCAACAAATTCCTCTATCCTGGATGTGGATATGGTGGAAGTTGCTTTCCAAAAGATGTCAAGGCGCTTATCAAAACTGCATCTGACAATGGTCTTCTAATGAAGATCATCAGTGCAGTTGATGAAGTTAATAATAATCAGAAAAAGATATTATACAACAAACTAAATATCGCCCTAAATGGTGTTGAGAATAGAGTAATTGCTGTATGGGGATTATCTTTCAAACCTGGAACAGATGATATAAGAGAAGCTCCAGCACTTACCTTGATAGATCAATTATTGGAAAATGGAGCAGATATACGAGTATTTGACCCTATCGCAATTGACAGAGTCAGAGAGCGTTACGGAGATAAAATATACTACGCTTCAAGTATGGTAGATGCTGCAAAAGGTGCTGATGCTGCTGCGCTTGTCACAGAGTGGAAACAATTTAGATTACCAGACTGGCAGGAGATCCGAAACACAATGAGAGGGAATGTTATTGTAGATGGGCGAAATATCTACGATCCTCAAGAGATGTTCTCTTATGGATTCAATTATTACTCAATAGGAAGATAGTTTTTATTACAACATAAAAAATCCCTCCAACAAAGTTGCAGGGATTTTTTTATGCTGATAATCAACTAATTACCATCTCATTAAAGAGAAATCTATTTACCAATATTTCCTCCGGTCATAATAATTGTAAACCAGTTCAGATGTTGCTCCAGAGCAAAACCCCAATACTTCCAACTATGAACTCCAGGCGAGAATAAAGCAATATTATTCACTCCCAACTCAACACATTTGTCTGCGAATGCCTTATTCATAGGATAGAATGGTTTATCTCCATAACCACAACTAATTACAACATATTTATCAGTTCCAGCCAAAACATCAACGCGATTAATAGCAGACTCTTTAGCGAATGGCTCTTCATCAGTAGGATCTCCCAAAATGGCTTTCAATCTATATTGATTGACGATGCCCGTCAAATCTACTACTCCACTCATTGTGCCACCAGCACGGAAACGAGATGGATCATCCAAGAAAATATTCATAGCACCGTGTCCTCCCATTGATAAACCTGTAATGAATGTGTAATCTGGATTCAACGTATATTTTTCATTCATCAAAGGATATAACTCTTCGTCAAAAAAGGTTCTGTACTGCATTTTTGAAGGGTCTACATCATTTAAATACCAACTTGCATAAAATCCATCAGGACAAATAATTCTAAAGCCAGTTCTGTCGGAAATCTCCTGCAAGTCATATTTAGTACCCCAGTTTGAATAGTCACCTGCATATCCGTGAAGCAGGAAAAGAGTAGGTATTGATTGAGCAGAGTGATTCTTCAATGGAGAAAAAACCCAAATAGAGTCATTACACTTAAGATTCTTTATACTCTCAATGACTATCAACTCTTGAGCAGATATAGAGAGTGTGAAAAATAGGGATAAAAAGATAAAAAATTTTCTCATAATATTTATTAATAGATTTAATTCAACTTTTACTATCTTTACAAAATTAGAAATATCTTTTTATGAAACAGAATAATATTTTCAATAATTATAAAATTTATGTTGCATTTGCTCTTTTGCTAATTGCAATGATTCTTGTAAATCCAAATATTGGTAAATTCCCTTATGAATATAGCGGAGGAAGACCTTGGACTTACGAGACACTTATTACTGAATTTGACTTCCCTATTTTGAAGAGTCAGGATGAAATCTGGGCAGAAAAAGAGCAAAGAGCAGCTGAAGTTATACCTTACTATACGACTGATAATGAATTAGTTAAGTCCAAATTCCAATCTTTTATTGAAAATAGAGCGACATCTGATTCAAGTGAATTAGGCAAAACTATAGATGATATTATCATTGCCACTCTCGAGGAGATATATTCAAACGGTGTTGTTTCAAAATTTGAAGATGAGTATAAGAATTCTCAGGTAATAATGGTCCAGAATGGGAAGCAGACTAGAGAGGTCTCTATAGGTAATGTATATGATGCCAACAGAGCTATCGGTGTGATTAAGAGCGAGTTATCACTTGTTATTCCTGCTAACAAATATGATTCAATAATTAATTCCATTAATCTGAATCAATATATTGTACCAAATCTTATATTGGATAAAAAAACTACAGATTTACTTCATACTGAGGCAATTAAGTATATATCTCCAACTAAAGGAATTATTTATGAAGGACAAACCGTTGTAAATAAAGGAGAGACAATTACTGATGATATAAAACAGATTTTGGACTCATATAAAAGTGAATATGAGAATACTTATGGATATTCAGGATCATATACCCTACTTAAAATTGGTCAGATTCTCATTTTCCTTGTTATTTTGGTAGTACTATTCTACTCAATTGTATTTTCAGATTTAACTATTTTAGAGGATATGAGGAAGATATTCTTCATTTTGCTACTCTTCTTCTTATCGTTCCTCTTTACAGCACTTCTGAACAAACACAATCCTGACTATCTATTTGCCTTACCATATACAGTTTTTGCACTATATATGATGGCATTCTTTAAATCAAAGGTTGTCTTTTCGGTCTATATAGTGATGTTACTCCCTCTTTTGATTATTCCAGATAAGGGTTTAATGCTATTCCTGATGAATTTGACAGCTGGTACAATCACGATAAATACATTCAAATATTTCTACCGTGGATGGTTACAATTCCTGAATTCAGTATTCATATATATATCAATGAGTATTGTTTACATCGCATATACATTTATTACTGAGGGAGTTTTCCCATTGTTGGGAGAGTATCACATCTCTATTTTCCTTTCAGCACTTCTTGTATTTGCAGCATATCCATTTGTATTTTTATTTGAAAAATTATTTGGATTTGTATCTACTTCTAAACTAAGAGATTTAACTGACACAAGTAATAAACTGCTTCAAGAGTTATCACGCAAAGCACCGGGAACTTTCCAACACTCACTACAAGTTGCAAATTTAAGTGAAGCTGCTGCAAGAAAAATTGGAGCAAATCCTCTTCTAACACGTGTTGGAGCACTTTATCACGATATTGGAAAAATGAAGAACCCACAATTTTTCATTGAGAACCAATCATCTGGTGTAAATCTTCACGAAGGCAAGAGTCCGGAAGAGAGTGCAAAAATAATCCTAGACCACGTCCCATTTGGTGTAGAAACTGCTAAAAAGTACTTTTTACCAACTATTGTCAGTGATTTTATACTTACACACCACGGAAAATCTCAAACACTATACTTCTACAATAAATTCTGCAATGAAGGTGGAGATCCATCATTGATTGATAACTTCACGTATGATGGAGAATATCCTACTACGAAAGAGCAAGTTTTAGTTATGATGGCAGATGCCGTAGAGGCTGCTTCACGTTCATTGAAAGATTATACAAGTGAAAGTATATCAGAACTTGTAGAAAATATTATCTCTACAAGATTGAATGATAAACAGTTATCTAAAGCGAATATCTCCATAAAAGAGATAAACCTGGTTAAGGCATCATTTAAGAAAGACCTCAAACAGGTTTATCACAATCGTATATCTTATCCTGATAGGATTAAAATTGCTTAAGCATCAATATTTGCATATTTAGCATTTTGCTCAATGAATTCTCTTCTTGGTGGAACATCATCTCCCATCAACATAGAGAAGATTCTGTCAGCTTCCATTGCATTATCAATGGTTACTTGACGAAGCACACGTTTAGCAGGATCCATAGTTGTATCCCAAAGTTGCTCAGCATCCATTTCACCAAGACCTTTGTAACGTTGTACCTTCAAGCTGCTCTCTTTTCCTTTACCCAACTCTTGAATTGCAGCACTACGCTCCTCTTCTGTCCAGCAATATATTTCATCATTACCCTTTTTAACAAGGAACAATGGTGGAGTTGCAATATAGACATATCCATTTTTGATAAGGTCTGGCATATAACGGAAGAAGAATGTAAGAATTAGTGTCGATATGTGGCTACCATCGACATCGGCATCGGTCATAATTACAATCTTGTGATAACGCAATTTTGTTAAGTTCAATGCTTTACTATCCTCTTCTGTACCAACTGTTACTCCCAGAGCAGTATAAATATCTCTAATTGTCTGACTTTCAAAAACTTTATGCTCCATTACCTTCTCAACATTAAGAATTTTACCTCTCAATGGAAGAATTGCTTGGAATTGACGGTTACGGCCTTGTTTCGCTGTACCACCCGCAGAGTCTCCCTCAACCAAGTAGATTTCGCAATTTGCAGGATCTCTATCTGCACAGTCTGCAAGTTTTCCAGGCAGGCCAGAACCTGACATTACTGTCTTTCTTTGTACAAGTTCTCTTGCTTTACGTGCCGCGTGGCGAGCAGTTGCTGCAAGAATAACCTTATCGATAATTGTCTTTGCATCTTTTGGATTCTCTTCCAAGTAGATTTCCAAAGCGTGTGTTGTTGCTTGAGCTACAGCAGATACTACTTCGCTGTTACCCAATTTTGTTTTTGTTTGGCCCTCGAATTGTGGTTCAGCCACTTTTACTGAGATTACAGCTGTCAAACCCTCTCTAAAGTCTGATGCATCAATGTCAAATTTCAATTTAGATAGAGCGCCTGATTTTTCAGCATAAGATTTCAATGTAGATGTCAAACCTCTTCTAAATCCTTGAAGGTGTGTACCACCCTCAATTGTATTGATATTATTTACGTATGAGTGAATGTTCTCTGTAAAATCTGTGTTATACTGCATTGCAATCTCGATAGGGATTACTTTATCAGTTTCAAGACAGATTGGATTCTCGGTTAGTTTCTCGCGATTTGAATCAAGATATTGAACAAACTCTACTAGACCTTTTTCTGAATAGAACAAATCTGAGCGAGGTTCTTCACCCTCAGGTACTCTCTTATCAATTAAATTCAACTTGATACCCTTATTTAAGAAAGCCAACTCACGCAAACGAGCTGCAAGAGTATCATATTTATAAACTCTATCACCAATAAAGATCTCTGCATCTGGAAGGAATGTTACAATTGTACCTGTATCAGCCGCCTCGCCAACGATCTTAACTTCACTTAGTGGTTTACCTTGACTGTACTCTTGAACAAAGATTTTACCTTCACGATGAATCTCAGCTTTAAGATATGAAGACAAAGCATTCACACAGGAAACACCCACACCGTGGAGACCACCTGAAACTTTGTAACTATCCTTGCTGAATTTACCTCCGGCGTGAAGAACTGTCAAAACAACCTCAAGAGCAGACTTACCCTCTTTTTCGTGCATACCTGTTGGAATACCACGACCGTTATCTTTAACAGTGATTGAATTATTTTCGTTTATAATTACCTCAATATCAGAACAATATCCTGCAAGAGCCTCATCGATAGAGTTATCAACAACCTCATAAACCAAATGGTGTAAACCTCTCTCCCCAATATCTCCAATATACATCGAAGGGCGTTTTCTAACTGCCTCTAAGCCCTCTAAGACCTGAATACTCTCGGCTGAATATTCATTGTTTTTTACTTCATTTTCTGCCATAATTTCTTTAAAATTAAAACATACAAAGATAAGAAAAAATCACAAGAAAATGAAGAGAAAAAGGTTAAAAAAGAGTACTCTTTTCTGTTAGAATTTCATCACAATTCCACCACCAAAATTGATGCCCGGAGCATCAAATCCAGGTACATAGTAAATATCGTCATTCAATAGATTTTCACCCTTCAAAAATACTGAAAGCGAACGAGTTAGTCTATAAGATAGATTCAATCTCAAATTAAAATAACTATCCTCCTTTTCTTCATTATTAGAGTAGACTTCACTGCGATAACCTAATGAAATATCAGCTATGATTCTATCTCTCCAATTATATTGAGCAAAGATATTACCTTCATACTCTGGAAGAAGATATGGTTTGATTCCCTGTGATATATTATATCTCTTTTTCACCAATTCTAAACCGGCAATCAACCCATCAGATTTCCACAAAACCTCAGCTCCTATTACACTCTCCTTCATATCAACATAATTCGGTTGATAACCGCCACGCTGATAAGAGATCAATAGTCTATTGTTATACTTAGACTGAGAACCAAAAATGTTTACAGAAAATCTATCCATAAACTTTCCCTTTACTGTAAATCCAGCCACATATGGGGTAGAAGTAAAATCGATATACTGAGTTGGAATAAACCAAGGGTTATTATTTAGAATATGAGTCAAAGAGTTTAATTCATTTTTACCATTAAGATATCCCCTTACCCATACATAATTCTTAATCAACTCATACTCCATATCTACCTTCAAAAGTAGTGGAGTAATCGATTTCTGGTGATTGGCCATCACTTTATGAAGGTTGCCTGAAGCATCCATTACATCGATTCTTCCCAACTCATCTTTTACATCAACATTTGTTCTATATTTTCCCTCTAAACTCAACCCAATCAAACCACTAAATCGTTTAGTAGAGTATTTTACCTGTGGAGAAAGGGCAAATATTCCTGCGTAATAATTTGGCAGTGGGATAGATACCAAAGATGAATTATCTGAAACTCTATTAATAATCTCACTATTCATAAAAGATGTACTATTAATAAATTCCAAATAGTAGAACAATCTCTCATATTTACCACCAAGACGAGCCGTAACATCCAATCTATCCTCTCTAGCCCTATTAGAAGATGTCTCTAATGAGTTTGCAAAATTCTGCTTGGCTTGTGTACTTAAATAGGTTACAGAGAGGTCATAAAGCACTCCTTTGCTCTCCCTATTAAAGGAACCTACCTTTGCACGAAGTCCAAAACGACCATTTTTAACACCCATTGAATCAATCATCGAACTAACCGGTCTCAAAGTTTTTGATTGAGTATTATCATAAAATAAATCTAGAGTTGTGGATCCAGTACTCCAAATATATTTTCCCTCAACACCTAAAGAATTCCTTATCATATTGGTAGTAGCAACACTCTCAGATTTCCAAGGAAAATAGGAGTTGTGTTGTCCGTAAGCAGATATTGAGAATCCATTTTCCTTATTCTTCTGTATATAAAATTCACCAGAAGGTATGATAGGATACTGCATCCCCAATTTCAAGTATGCCAATGGATACTCTTGCGGACGGCTCTTCTCTAAAAGTAATGATCTATGAGGTACAAATTCATATAGATCCTTGTATGGCTTTTCAAAAACTGAGTAGTCAAAAGAGATATTAAACTTACTTAAAGAATCTGCTATTTTAGTTGAAAGATTAGGTTTGTTTATCTCTATCAACTTTACATCAAATTCCCTGCTAACCTCTACCTTAGGATCAATGGCTTGCGCATAAGCCGCTGATACTGAAATAGATAGAAGTAGTATGGATATAAATAAACTATGTATCGTTTTCATATTAATTCTCATTTTCCATTTCATTAATTGTCTCAAGTCTTAACTCAACCTGTTCTAAAATATCATCTCTTCCATCAACAGGTGTATAGCTCTCCTTTATACTTTGGAATGTTGCAAATGCTTGATCGAAATCATCTCTCTCGGCAAATGAATCACCCAATACTATATAGCATCTTGCCAACCAATATAATTGCGATGAACCTGAATCAGCAAAATCATAGACAAGTCTTTCCACCTCTTCGAAATTACCATTATCATACTCATCTTGAATTAGGAAATAAGCTGCTTCAGCTCCCTCTGGACTATTTTTGTCTTCTGCCAAAGCTTTAAAGTACTCTTTTGCCTTCTCTCTTTCAGAGAGCAACAAGTGTGATTTTGCGAGAATATATTCCGCTTTACGCTTTATTTTAGAATCACTCTCTATATCTTCAATGCCCAAAACCTTCTCTGCATTCTGAATAGCCCTTTCGTAATTTTTAGCAGCATAATAGGATTCCATCTTTCCTATAATTGCAATATTTTTATTTTCAGGCAGTTTCGCAATATATGACAATGTTTCGTAGGCCTCTATTGCCTTGTCATATCTAGCTAAATCGTATGAAATTTTTGCATAGTTAAGAGATGCCTGCTCAATAAGTTTTTCATCAGCCAACTCCATAACCTTGTAATAGTGATCAGCTGCCTCCTCCATTCTATTGGCATCCTTAAAGGATTCTGCCATATAGTAATTTGCATAGGAAGCTTTACTACTCTTAGGATATAATTTTAAGAATGATTCAAATGAGTTAAGTGCAGCAACCAGATTACCTGACAAGAATTTCTGCTCAGCTGCATTGAAGAGCATTAATTCCTTCTCATCTTCACTCTTGAAGGTTGATAAGCCAATTCTATCAAGGTAAGCAAGGAACTCTTCAGGATTACCTTGAGTCTGATAGATGCTCTCCATAGCACTCAGGGCATCCTCGCTTGAAGATGTCATACTATACTTTTCTATGATTGTTCTATATCGTGCAAGAGCTCCATTATAATCACCTTTATTAGCAGCCATAAGTCCCATTTCCAGCATAGCACGAGCGTAATATGTTGAATCTGAGGTAGTTTCCATCAAATCCACGAAACTCTTTTCTGCGTTGTAATCATCGCCAGTCTGAACAAATGTTCTTCCCAATTCATAAATTGACTGTTCATATATTCCAGACTGTTTGCCCATTTTAACTAGGTCTTGAAGAAGAGTGATTTTCTTTTGATCATTACCTGTCAAACCATAAGATATAGCTGACTGGAATTTTGAATATGGATTGTTATGTGAAGACTCCTCATACATTCTTCCCGCCTTTTCATAATCTTTTAACATATAGTAAGAATCAGCAAGACGTATTTTTGCATCACCTAAATATGCTTTATCTGCATATTCATACTCCAGGAACTTCTCAAACCAATCTGCAGAACCGCCATAATTATTACTCTTGAAATATGAATATCCCAAATTATAGATAACCATAGGATAGAACTCATATTTACGCAACTCCTTCATATTATAGAGTCTGTTCAATATTGATATAGACTCCTTATATTTTCCACTTCTAAAGTAACACTCTGCTAACCAATAATATGACATATTATGAAGCAAATCATCTGAATAGTTGTCAAGGGCTACATTAAAATATCCCTCTGCATTCCTGTAAGATCCCATCTCAACATACTCAACACCACGGAAGAATGCGGCTCTCTGAAGAGACGCAACTGTCTCATTATCAGGCTTTTTAATCCTCCTTAAAGCATTGATTGCAGATTCAAAATCTCTCTTTTGAATATATGATTTTGCAATGTAATTATAGATAATATCACCCTTCTCTGAATCTGGATATAGTGCTAAATAGTCATTAAATGGCGATATGTCAGAGTTCAAGTCGAATGAAAGTTTGGCATAGTTGAAAAATGCATCCTCCTTAATGACTGGATCATAGTCTAACTTTGATGCAGACTTAAAAGCGTCACAAGCTGCCAATTTATTCTTCAGATTTAGATAACTATCTGCTAAATGGTAGTATGCATTTTGCCCTAAAGAGTCAGTTGAAAGGGATTTTCTAAAAGAGACAACTGCTTTATCATACTCTTTTGACGATAACGCCAATAGTCCGGCATAGTAGTTATCTTTTCTTGAAAAGTGTGTAACTTCTGATGTATAAAAATCAAAGTACCTCTTGGCATTATCCATATCATCCTTTACAAAGTATGCATCAGAGATAATTCTTGCCAAAGATGTTTTAAAATCATCCTCAATAACATCATAAACTGCTGGTCCATTTTCAATTACATAATCATAATCTTTAAGCATCAACTTTGACTCAATGATATAGTATTGTGCAATTGTTGTAAATTTTGAATCCTCTGAGGCCTTTACAAAATATGGAATTGATTGAAGGAAATCTTTATTTTTATACAAAATATAGGCGTAATAATAGTTGGCAGCTGTCGTATAATTTGACATTGGCCTATCAATCAACTCCTTGAATGTAGTTTGAGCAAGTGGAATATTACCCATCATCATACTAGAATATCCCCTCTCAAAAAGATATTGGTCAACTTGGGAGTTATAAATTTTTGAACTCTCCAGATTTCTATAGATGGTCATAGCTTTACTATACTCCCCTTTCCCGAATAGTTTATTTGCCAATTTGAACTTAACAAGTGCAACATCAGGGGAGAGTGGATAGTTCTCAACAAATGACTCCACTATTGCAGGAGCTGAGGAATCATCCAACTCAATAGCACATAATGCAAAATATGCCTCAACCTGAGAACGCTGAATATCTTGATTCCCATCTAATCTGGAAGTAATCTCAGCCAATATGGTTTTAGCAGAGATATACATCTTCTTATTATATAGTTCTCTGGCTTTTTCAAACTCTTTTAATATAGAACTTTCATTATTTTGGGCATAGGTCATTTGCGTAAATGAAAACATAAACGCAAGGAACACAATCGTCTTAAAAATAATTTTCCTCATTATCAAACTTTTATCCAAGCAAAAATAGTAATAAATCCTCAATTTATTTATTTTTGCACTATAAATATCACAACGATATGAAAGACACTACTACTCTTGTATGCTTTAAAAATGCACAGATATCCAATGGTGATTCATTAGTTATCTCAGATTTCGATTTTTCCATATCGGAAGGTGAATTTGTTTACCTTACAGGAAGGGTTGGTACCGGTAAAACCTCCATTGTCAGATCGATTATTGGAGAAAATCCTATAACCGGTGACGAGGCCACAGTAATGAATTACAACCTTCTAAAATTAAAGAATAGACAAATACCATACCTTAGAAGAGAAATTGGAGTTGTTTTTCAAGATTTTCAGCTTCTTTTTGATAGAACTATTGAAGATAACCTAAGATTTGTATTGGAAGCAACCGGTTGGAAGAGTAAAAGTGCTATAAACAAGAGAATTAATGAAGTACTGGAAATGGTTGGTCTTAAATCCAAGGCACACAAGATGCCTCACCACCTATCTGGTGGAGAGCAGCAAAGAATAGCCATTGCCAGAGCTCTTCTGAATGAGCCAAGCTTGATAATTGCTGATGAGCCGACAGGTAATCTTGACAATGAGACAACCAATACGATTATGGATATTCTTGTTAAGATTAACAAAGAACAAGGAGCAGCAATTATCATTGTTACCCATAATCAACAGCTTTTAGAACAGTACCCAGGACGCGTTTTTGTCTGCAAAGAGAATGAGTGCAAAGAGATTAGAGCTTAAATATAGGAACATTATTGAGTGGTTCCTTAAAAATATGCCTGTTGCTGAGAGTGAACTGAATTATCAGAATCCATATCAGCTACTTGTTGCAGTTATCTTATCTGCACAATGCACAGATAAAAGAGTAAATCTCACCACACCTGCCCTTTTTGCAAAATACCCGACACCAGAATCACTATCTCAAGCCACCACAGAAGAGGTTTATGAGTTAATCAAATCTATTTCATATCCGAATAACAAGGCAAAACACCTTGTCGAGATGGCGAAAAAGCTTGTTAACGAATTCAATAGCATTGTCCCAGATGATATTGACCAGCTACAAAAACTACCTGGGGTTGGTAGAAAAACTGCCAATGTTATCGCTTCTGTAATCTACGACAGACCAGTAATAGCGGTTGATACTCACGTATTCAGAGTAGCACGAAGGATTGGTCTATCTTCTGGAAAAAGTCCGCTTGAGGTAGAGAAAGATTTGACAAATAATATCCCTCAGGAATACAGAGCAATTGCTCACCATTGGTTGATTCTGCACGGAAGATATGTATGCACTGCAAAAAAAGAGAAGTGCGACTCTTGTGGAATCGCACCTCATTGTGACTATTTCAAATCTATCTAGAAAGCGAATGTAACGCCTACATAGTTTGAGTAATTCCTATATCCCAATAGCATTAATTGGTATTTTGTTTCATAGAAAATAGCCCACTCTCTAGTAAGGTCAAACTCAATACCTGCACCTAAATCAACTCCTAGAGAGAGGTCTCTCTCCCAACTTGGGTGAATGCAGGCAGCAGCACCTACTATTGGATATACTTGCAATCGATCAACAACTCCTATGATATAGTGAAAATCAAGAGCAGCACCGAAAGCAAAATGAGAACTAAAATCTGCATCTACAAGAAGTCTTCCTCTAAAATTATTACTAGAAAAATCTCCGTGAACACCCACAAGAGTGTGATAATTTGTGCCATAACCGGCGTGAATACCACCTGTTAAAAACTTATCACTTAGCTTTGCATTTTGTGCAGAAAGTGCTGAAATTGAGATAACAGCAACAACAATAATTGATAAAATTCTCTTCATAACAATCTATTTTAAACTCAAAGATAATAATTAGAGTTATTAATTACAAATTTTTTAAATTTGCAGAAAGAGTTGATAAAATGTCAGAAGAGCACAATAACTATTGGAAGAGAGTCACTTATGATTTCTCACTATATTTGAAACTTGAGAGATCTTTTTCCGAAAACACCATAAATTCCTACAAATCCGACATTATTCAACTATTTGATTTCTGTTCAAGTAAAGATATTCATTCAGTAACTAACATTTCCCAAGAGATTTTGGAAGAGTATCTTGTTGATATTCAATCAAATAGCATATCTAAAAGAAGTCAAGCTCGTAAAATAAGTTCAATCAAGGCACTATTTCACTTCCTGGAAATTGAGGGGACTATCAAGGTTAACCCTTGCGATAAAATTGACACCCCAAAAATAAGCAGAAACATTCCAGATGTACTTTCTTTAGAGGAGGTTGAGAGAATTTTGCACAGTATCGATTTGAGCAAGCCATTTGGTCACAGAAACAGAGCTATGATAGAGACTCTTTACAGTTGTGGGTTACGTGTAAGTGAGTTGATAAATCTGAAAATATCTAATCTTTATCTTAAAGATGGTTTTATAAAAGTTGAAGGAAAAGGGAGTAAACAAAGATTGGTTCCGATTGGAGAAATTGCTATAAATCAAATAGTTAACTATTATAGTATAAGAAAAAAAGGGAAAGTATCAAAAGAGGCGGAGGATATTCTATTCTTGAATAGAAGTGGTAAGAAATTGACACGTGAGATGGTATTTATCATTATAAAGAGTGTTGCCCAAGAGGCAGGCATTGAGAAAAATATATCTCCTCACACATTCAGACACTCCTTTGCATCTCATCTTATTGAGAATGGAGCTGACTTAAGAGCTGTTCAGGAGATGCTTGGACACGAATCGATTCTTACTACCGAGATCTATACCCACATAGATCAAAGTAAATGGCAAAATACCATATTGAAGTTCCACCCTCAGAGGGAGTTGGAATAGTGCAGAGATTGTTCGTCATTCCCGAGCTTACCATCCCCAAATTCGTCATTCCCGAGCTTGCCATCCCCGAAGTTCGTCATTCCCGAGCCTGCCTCGGGAATCTATACCTTGCTTTGCTTATCTCGCA
Source organism: Bacteroidales bacterium (assembly GCA_017513445.1). Lineage (GTDB taxonomy): Bacteria > Bacteroidota > Bacteroidia > Bacteroidales > UBA932 > RGIG6374. Next base: position 39,164 of record JAFXFS010000018.1, read on the forward strand.
ACTCTATTCCTTCTAAAAGTTCTGAATCATATTTACCGAACAATTCAGCTAACTTACTGTGTGCCATTTGCTTAACATTAGGCGTAACATTCTTTACTACAGCATAAAGTGCCCATAAAAGGATAGATAGGTCATCAGACAAACCCACAATTGGAGTAAAATCAGGGATAATATCAATCGGAAGTATAAAATATCCTAAAGCTCCATAGATTTTGCTCTTGTCTGCTGTAGATGTTGCAGGATCCTTCAGGACATAGAAGAGGAGTAGCGCACAATAAGCAACCTTTAATCCGGCTCTTTTTGCCAATCTGCTTAATTTACGCCTAAGACCCTTTTCAGAGTAATGTTTTTCATAAAGCACTATATTGCTTTTTGCCTCTTCAATCTTTGACATAATCAGTACCCCCGGGCAGAATCGAACTGCCATTTAAAGTTTAGGAAACTTTCGTTCTATCCGTTGAACTACAGGGGCTTAATATCGCTCTAAAATATTGAGGGCGACTAAAATTAGCCACCCTCATATATCGAATAATTTAAAAACTATGCGTTAGTTTTGTCAATTATTTGGCGACCACGATAATAACCACATTCTGGGCATACGTGATGATACATTACTGTTGCTCCACAGTTTGAGCAAGTTGCCAATGTAGGAACCACAGCTACGTCGTGAGTTCTACGTTTGTCTCTACGTTGTTTAGAGACTTTGTGTTTTGGATGTGCCATTTCTTACTATTTTAATTTGTTTTATTTTCTATTTAAATAGGTCTTTCAGCGCACTGAAAGGACTATCGTTTTCTTCATCACTTGATGAATTGTTGTGTACTTGATTTAATTTTGCAATCATCCCGGCATTACATTCGCCATCGGGATGAACTCTGATTAATGGTAACGATAAGCATACGAAATCATAGACTACTTGGTCAAGATTCAGTTCTGGTTCCCCTCTCTCCATCAACATAACTTGGTCATCTTCAGACTCTTGCGCCTCCTCCACAAACCTTACTGTAAGGTTTTTCTCCACATCTATCTCCACTGACAGATCCTCGAGACATCTATCGCACTCCACCACCACTGAGCCATAAATTGAGCAAGTAACACCCATCCAAGCCGAAGATTTTTCAATAACTACATCTACGGCAATATCCGAGGACTTAATCTCTTCGTTACCAAATTGTTCAAAGAACGAATTTCCGATAGAGAAACTATAATTGTGCTCTCCGTTTGATAAACCAACTATCGGTATGACAACGTTAAGGTCTCTATCTTCCATAGTTTTGCAAAATGGGATGCAAATGTATAAATAATTTTTTAATTACTCAAACACTATTGCACCTTATCTCTACTTCTCTTTCTTGCAATTTCGTCAAGAATTATCTTGCGAAGCCTCATAGACTTAGGTGTAACTTCCACCAATTCATCCTCCTGAATGTACTCTAGGGCCTCTTCTAGGCTAAATTGGATAGGTGGAGGAAGCATAACTTTCTCATCTGTTCCACTTGCACGAACATTAGTAAGTTTTTTTGTTTTACAAATATTTATATTCAAATCACTTTCGCGAGTGTGCTCTCCAACAACTTGACCGGCATAGATATCCTCACCTGGGAAGATAAAGAATCTACCTCTATCCTGCAATTTATCCATTGCATAAGGAACAGAAACACCTGTCTCAATAGCTACAAGAGAACCATTGCTTCTTCTCTCAATATCTCCCTTAAATGGTTGATAATCTTTAAATCTATGAGCAACGACCGCTTCACCTTGAGTGGCAGTCATTAGATTACTACGTAGTCCCATAAGACCCCTTGATGGAATTTCAAAATCAAGGTGAGTTCTATCTCCACGTGGATCCATATGAATCAATGCACCTTTTCGGCGTGTAACCATCTCAATTGCTCTTCCCACAAATTCATCAGGAAGGTCGATTGTCAGTGTCTCAATTGGTTCACATCTTTGGCCATTGATTGTTTTATCCAACACTCTTGGTTGACCAACCTGCAGCTCAAATCCCTCACGTCTCATTGTCTCAATCAGAATCGATAAGTGAAGCACACCGCGACCATAAACAACGAAACTATCTGCACTCGGACCTGGTTTCACTCTAAGAGCAAGATTCTTCTCCAACTCCTTATCTAAACGCTCCTTAATGTGACGAGATGTTACAAATTTACCTTCACGTCCAAAGAATGGTGAGTTGTTGATTGTGAATAACATACTCATAGTTGGCTCATCAATGGAGATTGGAGGGAGTGGTTCAGGATTCTCAAAATCTGCAATTGTATCTCCGATTTCAAAACCCTCGATTCCAACAACTGCACAGATATCACCACACTCTACACTTTCAACTCTCTTTTTATCAAGAGCCTCATATACCATTAACTCTTTTACTTTCTGTTTCTCAATAACATCGTATCTTTTGCACAATGAAACTTGCATACCAGCTTTAAGAACACCGCGAGTAACCTTACCAATGGCAATACGTCCTACGTAAGGAGAATACTCCAATGATGAGATAAGCATTTGAGGTGTACCCTCTTGATATTGTGGAGCAGGAATCTCCTCAATAATTGTATCAAGAAGAGGAATAATATCTGTAGTAGGATTTCTCCAGTCCAAAGACATCCAACCTTGTTTAGCACTACCATAAATTGTTTTGAAGTCTAATTGGTCTTCAGTCGCATTTAACGAGAACATCAAATCAAAAACCTCATCATTAACCTCATCAGGACGACAATTTTGTTTATCAACCTTATTGATTACTACGATTGGTTTCTTGCCCATTTCAATCGCCTTTTGCAACACGAAACGTGTTTGTGGCATTGTCCCCTCAAAAGCATCTACCAAGAGCAAAACTCCATCAGCCATATTCAGCACACGCTCTACCTCACCACCAAAATCGGCGTGGCCCGGAGTATCTATTATATTGATTTTATAATCTTTATATGGTACAGATACATTCTTAGCAAGAATTGTAATTCCTCTTTCTCTCTCCAAATCATTGTTATCCAGAACGAGATCACCCAATTTGTCGGAATTTCTTGAGATAATTGCCTGTGCAATCATCCTGTCAACCAAGGTTGTCTTACCGTGGTCAACGTGGGCTATTATGGCTATATTTCTGATATTTTGCATAAGGAGCGCAAAAGTAGAAATAATAATCCAAAAATCTCTTTTTTTTCTCTACTTTTGTGGTCTAAGAGGTTAAAAAAGTGACAAAATTTTCAACTAAAGATTTTTTACCTACTTCTGCAAAAGAGGTTAAGGCATTAGGTTGGGATTATATTGATGTAATTCTCTTTAGTGGAGATGCTTACATTGATCATCCTGCATTTGGTGCATCAGTTATAGGACGTATTTTAGAGGCAAATGGGTATCGCGTTGCTATCGTTCCTCAGCCCAATTGGAGAGATGACTTAAGAGACTTCAAAAAGTTGGGAACCCCTCGATTATTCTTTGGAATTACATCCGGAAGTATGGACTCAATGGTAAATCACTACACTGCAAACCTCCGACTAAGAAGTGATGATGCATACTCGCCAGAGGGGAAAGTTGGGTTCAGACCAGATTATGCAGTTGTCACATACTCAAAAATATTAAAAGAACTCTACCCACACACTCCAATTGTAATAGGTGGCATCGAATCATCCTTAAGGAGATTCACACATTATGACTACTGGAGCAACACTCTAAAACCCTCAATTCTGATTGAGAGCGGTGCAGATTTGCTTATATACGGAATGGGAGACAAAGTAATCTGTGAGGTCGCGAAAGCACTAAAGAATGGATTTAATGCCAAAAAACTTAGGAAATTGAGGCAAGTAGGTTTTGTTGCTGACGAGAGTTATGTAAGTAGAATTTCAGAGAACGAAGAGGTTACCAATCTACACTCATTTGAAGAGTGCGCCAAGAGTAAAGATGCCTTTTGTGATAATTTTGTAAAAATAGAGGTTGAAAGTAATAGGTATGAGCAGAACAAAACCTTTGTTGAAAGAGTTGGAGAGAGATGTGTTGTAATAAATCCACCTCATACACAATTTACTCAGGAAGAAATAGATATGAGTTTTGACCTCCCATACACAAGAGTACCACATCCACGCTATAATGGTAAGAGTATTCCTGCGTACGAAATGATTAAACACTCTGTAAATATTCATAGAGGTTGTTTTGGAGGATGTAGTTTCTGTACCATATCTGCACATCAGGGAAAGTTTATCCGTTCAAGAAGCGAGAAATCGATACTTGCTGAGATTGAACAAGTTACCAAGATGGAGGATTTTAAGGGTTATCTCTCCGATATTGGAGGTCCATCTGCCAATATGTACTCAATGAGTGGAAAAAATCTTGATCTCTGCGCTAAATGTGTCAAACCATCCTGCCTATTCCCTCACCCTTGCAAGAATCTTGACAACAGTCACGCAAAGCTTCTCGATTTATACAATAAAATTGGCAAAGTTAAGGGTATAAAAAAGGCATTTATAGGTAGCGGTATTAGATACGACCTTTTTGAAAATAATGACAAATATCTTAGAGAAGTCATCATAAATCACACTTCCGGTAGATTAAAAGTGGCTCCTGAACATACAGAAGATGGGGTATTGAAACTTATGAGAAAACCATCATTCTCTCTATTTAAAAAACTGAATAGCGATTTCAATAGAATTTGCAAAGAGAATGGACTAAGGTATCAGTTAATTCCATACTTTATCTCCAGCCATCCCGGATGCAAAAATGAGGATATGAGAAGATTATCTCAAGAGACTAAATCTTTAAATTTCAAGTTGGAACAGGTACAGGATTTGACTCCTACGCCTATGACTCTTAGTTCTGTAATGTTCTATGCCGAAAAGAATCCATACACTGGAGAGCAGCTCTACGTTGCTAAAGATCAAAAATCGAAAAGGGCTCAGAAGGAGTGGTTTTTCAAGTAGTGGCTACAACATCGGACTCACAAGACGGGCAACACCCTCTTTAAATTTTTCCCACTTATTTCGATCCTTTTTCCATTTGAAGGATGTTACTCTTTCGCACCTTGCCTCATCTATAACAAATTGTTTTTCAATCAATTCTGCCGTTGGCTTATCATAGATAACATTGATAATTTCAAAGTCGTGAAGCATACTTCTGTTATCCATATTTGCTGATCCGACAATACAAATTTTCTTGTCTATACTGATAACTTTGGAGTGGTTGAAACCATCCTTAAATAGATAGACATTAATTCCTGCATCAAGTAACTCCTGAATATATGAACGCGTACAATAATGAATCCACTTGGAATCCGCCCGTTCCGGAATCATTATCGAAACCTCGATACCACCAAGAGATGCGACTTTGATTGCAGTAAGAAGAGTCTCACAAGGTGTAAAATATGGAGTAATAATTTTTATACTCTTCTGTGCCAAATTGATCGCAGAGAAGTAACACTGCATAATGCCAGCCCAGTCACTATCCGGACCTGAACGCAACGTCTGTATATAGTAATATCTCGAATTCAGAATATCCTGAGGAAGTGAAATTTTTGTCTCAGGGTTACCCTTATTCGCAAGATTCTCCTTTAATACAAAGTATCTATCCATCAGATAGCTAGAACGTAGAGACAAAACTGTCTGACCTCTCACAAGCATTTGTGTATCTCTCCACTCCTTATATGGACCTCCATCATAATATCTATCTGCTATATTTACTCCACCAATAAATGCCACCTCATCATCTATCACCAAAACTTTTCTATGGTTTCGATAGTTAATTTTAGATGTAGGCATCATTATATTAACCGGAGAGAATTCAAGTACCTCTACCCCACTCTCTTTGAGATCTATATCAAATTGTTTTTTATTGCTCCAAGATCCGATACTATCATATAAGACACTTACATTAATCCCCTCCTTGGACTTCTGCATCAACAACTCTTTGAATTTTGTACCAATTGTATCATCTAAAAATATAAATGACTGAAGATAGATGTAATGCTTTGCTTCGGAAATTGCTTTATACATAGCATCAAGTGCCTCTTTGCCTGAAAAGAAGAGTTGAATATCTGAATTTATACCTACCATACCGTGACAAGAGGTAAGGTTCTGTATCAACATTCGACGATATGGCGTATAGATACCTAAATCATCAATATTCTCAAAGAAGTCGAGTTGGTTCTCGCAAAGATCTTTTCTCAGAAGATCCTCATCGCAACCTTTTCTGTTAAAAATTTTCTTCTTACGATAGTTTTGTCCCAAAAGAAGATAGATGATGACTCCTATATATGGCAATAGATTAACAACCAAAACCCAAGAGAGGGTTTTGATAGGATCTAACTTTCTGTAAACCAAATTGATAGTAATAAATACCACCAAAATGATATTCATAAAGTAGAGAAAGGTCGCAACTCCTTGCCAAAAAGCTAACCAAGACATAAGAGTAAATTTTTAACTCTGCTAATTTATAAAAAAAATTGCTGATGTTCTACTATTATGATTATTTATTGTATATTTGCAAACCCCAACGCCCAGATGGTGAAATTGGTAGACACGCTACCTTGAGGGGGTAGTGCCGACTTCGGTGTGCAAGTTCGAGTCTTGTTCTGGGCACAAAGAGCCATTCAGAGTTATTCTGGATGGCTCTTTTATTTCTTTCCAATCAAAATATCAAGTTATTAAACACTCAAATTAGAATCCAAATAGATTGCCGGGCTGCGCCCAGCAATGACGTTCTACTCTATCATTCCCGAGCTTACCATTCCCAAATTCGTCATTCCCGAGCTTGCCATTCCCAAATTCGTCATTCCCGAGCTTGCCTCGGGAATCTGTATATACCCATAGAATAATCTGACAACCTATAGATTGCCGGCTTCGCCATCAAAGAGGTTATTCTTGTACAATACCCAAAACAACCCACTTTTTCCATTGATTCCAAATTAGAAATTATTTAATAAATTTGTAGAAGAATATTTAAACATCAATCTATGAACTCTGATTTGAAAATTGTATTTCTTGACACCAACACACTTGGCAATGACATTTCATTTGAACCTATTACTTCTCTTGGAGATTATAAAGGTTATGAAGAGACTCCTGCAGAATTGGTAAAGGAGAGAATTCAAGAGTGTAATGTCCTCATTATCAATAAAATAAAAGTAACAAAAGAGGTAATCGATGCAGCTCCAAATCTTAAATTGATATGCGAAGCTGCTACCGGCACAGATAATATTGATATCCCATATGCAAAAAGCAAAGGAATTGAGGTAAAAAATGCAGTAAATTACTCAACTGAGAGTGTTGCTCAAACTACCTTTATGCACATTTTGAATTTGGTTGGCAAAGCAGATTACTTCGACAATCACGTAAAATCAGGAGAATATAGCAGAGGCAATTGCTTTACAGATGTTACAAAACCATTTTTTGAATTAAAAGGTAAACATTTAGGAATTATAGGTCTTGGAAATATCGGTGCGAGAGTAGCTCAAATAGGAGAGGTATTTGGAATGAGAGTATCATACTACCCTACCTCAGGCATTGCACACAGTGATAAATACCCTGCCCTATCATTGGATGAGCTTCTTGCAAGTTGCGACATTGTTTCAATTCACGCACCTAAAAACGAGAGAACTAACAATCTTATAACCTATGATAAATTATCTCTTATGAAAAAAGAGGGATATATCATCAATATGGGACGCGGCGGTATTATTAACGAAGAGGATTTAAGCAGAGCATTGAACGAAGATATTATCGCTGGAGCAGCTGTAGATGTCTTTGTAAATGAGCCATTTAAACAAGATCACCCATATTTGAGTGTTAAAAAGGATAAACTTAGATTTACTCCTCACATTGGATGGGCTAGCAAAGAGGCCAGAAAACTTTTGGTAGAGAAAATTGCTCAGAATATCAAAGGATAGGTCTCAACTAAATAAAAAGAAAAAAGAGTAAAAAGGTGTTACAATCTTTTTACTCTTTTTAACTTATGACTTTAATAATCTAAAGTAACAAAAATAGCAGTGGTATCAATATACCAAGCAGCAACTCTATTCCACCTCTTCCCCATACTCCTTTATTTCCTTTAACCATTATTATCCCGGTTAATGTTATAAATATCAATGCGAAGGCAAAAATATCTGAGAACCAGGTCCACCATTTACCAGGATTATAATGCAATTTTGTCAAAGCCCCCAATATCGGACGACGAGTAAGTTTTTCATAAACTACACTATTGTCAGACAAATTCAGCAAAAAGTTGGAACCACCTTTAAGAAATACTTTCATTGTATTATCTTCAGGGAAGTAGTGTTTTGTATAGTTCTTATCCTCGTCCAATGGTTTTAAAAGAGTAAGAACATAATCTTGCGTGATAGAATCTTTTGGAGGAACATTATCAAGGACAAACTCTTTGACATCAATTGTATAGTTAGGATTTATAGAGTCTCTGTGATTCATAACAAATCCCGAAATGGCATATATCAATATCATTCCAGAGAAGAAGTATCCGAAATCTCTATGTAGTATCCTACTCCACTTGCGTATTTGAGGCCCTAATTTATTGAATTTCATAAGATAAGGCCTCTACATAGTAAAATGAAAGGTATGCCTTTCCTGTTGCTTTTTCATTTTCAGCAATTCTGGCACGGAAGTCTGCAACTCTCTCTTGAATAGAGTTACCTGTCTCACCACGAGCATTCTTCTCGTTATCGCAACCCTCTTCGCCATCACCTTCTCCGTGTTTTTCAGCTTCGCCAGATGCAGCATCGGCCTCCATTTTCTGAAGATATGCCTCATCAATACGCTCTTCTCTAACAATACCCTTTACATTTACAATGGCATTTACACACTTTGCGTCAAAAGATCCTAGTTCAGCAGCTTCAACCCTGATAGTTTTGCTCTTTTCGCTTCCCATTAGGAACATTTTTGTAGCACCGTGAGAACAAGTGTGAGTACAAACGCCCTCAATAGCAACCTCTTGGCCAATCAAAGCTTCAGCATTAGCCAAAAGAGAATCAACAGTTATTACAGCAACTGCTTTTGTCTCAACAGATTCAGTTTTTTTAGAATTGTTACCGCAAGATGTTCCCAAGAACAAAAATGCAGCCATAACTACGATAATAGCACTTTTTACTCTTTTCATAATAAATATTTTTTAGTTAATAACAGACAAAATGGAAACTAGTATATCATTCTAGCAAATATAGTATTTTTTTAGATATTAAGCTCTTATCTCGTGGATATATTGCGTTGATTAAAGCACTTTATTGAAAAAAAACTTCGTGGAATTGTTGATTTTGAATTAAAATACTATTTTCGTGCAAAATTTATAAGTATGTATAAGGTATCGGAAAACCCTTTCAAAAACCGAATAAGCGAACAGAGCGCTTTTATGGTCGTAACGGCCCTCTTTGTGACACTATATCTGGTGTCTAATATAATGGCTGTCAAGGTAATATCATTATTTGACTTTTTGTATTTCGATGCAGGAACTATAACATTCCCTTTTGCTTATATGCTGGGTGATGTTTTAACAGAAATTTGGGGATACAAACGCACAAAAAAGGTGATATGGATGACATTTTTCTGCAATATACTAATGGTAATATGCACTCAGATAGGTGTCTGGTTACCATCTCCTGAATATCTCTCAGAGACAGAGATGGCCTACAACCACATCTTCACTTATGTTCCAAGAATTGTTATAGGATCTTTAGTGGGATTTCTTCTTGGAGAGCTATCCAATGCATATATTATGGATAGAATCAAGAAAAAAAGAGGAAGTAAAAGTCCGCTATGGATACGCACAATAGGTAGTTCAGCAGTTGCCTATCTATTTGATAGTCTGCCATTTGTGTTGATTGCTTTTGCAGGTGTAGTAGCTATTAAGGAGCTAATTTATATGATTATATTGCAGTATATCCTCAAACTTGCCATCGAAGCACTCTTCGGAACTCCGTTTGCTTACGCAACAATTGGTTGGATTAAGAGGAGGGTTCAGTTGGATAATCATTGATGAATTGATTCACTATCAACGGCATAGAAACGCAAATCTTCAATATCCAATCTAACCTTAAGCCAATTGATGATTCTTTGAGAGGTCTCTTTGTCTATTATACTATCAGACTTAACTATTGCAACTACGCATTTATTATTTTGATAATTATCAACAATAATATTTGATCCCTTGGATAGAAGTAATTCTGTAACCTGTGGATATGTTGCAACCAACTCTTTGGTAACCTGTTCATATGGAATCTGCGTTGATGTATAGTAATGCAATTCTGAATTTAAACTATCTATTTCAGAAGTAAGTTGACGAATTTTCACATCACTTCTTTCATAGATTGTTTTAATTAGTTCTCTACTATCATTTCTATCGCCTGTAGTATGCTCATTTATAACGATTTGATCCTCATCAAGATTGAATGTTTTAGCACTCTCATAAAGATTCTGTCTATCCACATCACTAAGTCTCTCTCCAGTAAACAAAATCTCCACCTTAGATCCATCTGTATGGTTAATATTGTGGTTGTAAATAATTGACTTTCCAAGAGTTCTATTGGCCTCAACAAAAGCTATAGCCCTCTGCTCAAAATCGGTTTGTCTTACCATTGTAATTGCAGATAAAATACTTGGGACAATAAAAAGGATGATAATCAAAGTGATTAATCTCTGAGTTCTTACCCCCTTCTTTTTATCTTCAAACTCTTTCTCTCTAAATTTTAGATATCTAACAGTAAAATATGTTGCTAATGCGATAAAGATGCTATTTATACAAAACAGATACAACGCACCTACAAAGTAGTGTAGATTACCACTTGCAATACCGAAACCTGCAGTACATAGAGGAGGCATCAAAGCTGTTGCAATTGCCACTCCGGCAAAAACAGTTCCCTTCTCCTTTCTACATTGCTCAAAAATACCTGCAAATCCGCCAAATAGTGCAATCAAAACATCATATATTGTGGGATTGGTTCTTGCCAATAGTTCCGTTGGATTATTCAGTTGCAACGGTGTAATCAAGAAGTACAATATTGAAGCTATTAAGCTGATTATCACCATTATAAGAAGATTCTTTGCTGAATCTTTCATCAACTCCATATCTCTGATTCCCATACCTAATCCCAAGCCGAAGATAGGACCCATCAAAGGAGAAATCAACATCGCACCAATAATTACAGGAATTGAATTTATGTTTAATCCTACAGATGCAATAATCACTGAAAATGCAAGAATCCAAGCATTAGGACCTCGGAAATAGATATTTCCCCTGATCGAAGTCTCTGCAGCATTTGTATCTATATGATTGGTGATATTTAGAATTCTCTTTATCTTAAAACTATTCATAATTACCTATTTTTCGACAAATTTAAGAATTATTAAGACAAATTTGTTTAAAAATAGAAAGACCGGGTAGAAAATCTATCCGGCCTTCATATAACATTTCCCCTAATTATTTCTGCAAATATGATTTAATTGCATCTACATATTCCTCGAAGGCATTCAATCCCTCTTCGGTAATTCTACAAATAGTTTTTGGTTTTTTACCTTCAAATACCTTCTCAACAGCAATATAACCCGCTTCCGCAAGTTTATCAATCTGAACACTCAAGTTTCCCGATGTAGCCTGTGTTGTCTTTTTAATATAGACAAAGTCTGCCTCATTGAGGTTGACCAATATGGAAACAATAGCCAATCGCAACTCAGAGTGCAACAGTGGATCGAGTCTCTTAAACATAATATTAGCGTTTTCTGTTGGTGATATTCAAAATAATTCCAGGTATTAAAAGTGTTATCAAGGCAGCTCCAACCATCAATAACATAACATTGGAACCTACTAAATAGGTAACTGCAACTGGAGCAAGTATTGCCATTACAAATCCTCCGATAGTAATAACCCAATTCCTAAGCACAAGACCTGTCAAAGCAGCTGCATAACCAAGAATTATAACTATTACCATAGTAATGTCGATTGGAATCAAAAGAGAACCAATAATTGCAATCGCTATTGCTATTCCTCCGAATGAATTCCATATCTGTCCCAATGTCTGGCTAATAATGCCTTCACTTTTATTTGTGCATTTTTTATTGAGTATCAGCATTATAGGGCCAACGATTGCGGTCATTGCAAACCAAAGATAATTCCAAGCGGGATTTCCTGTTTTACTCCACAAGAACCATACTATTAATGCTGTCAAAACAACAGCAGAACCCCAGATAATAAGTGGAGTACCTGCACTCTTTTCGAAGTCTCTGCGACTCTTCATTATCGCTTCGCTAATAATTTGGAGACTCTTCTCCGGTGTAAATTCTTTGTTTTCCATTTTTCAATAATTAAATAGTTAAAAAATTTTATTACACCCCCTACTTCGCTATGCGCATTCGCTCCATAGAGGGTAGTAGTCTCGCGAAGACAATGTAAAGATAAACAAGTTTATTTTATAAACCAAATTATTTTATAATTTTCTTTCGGAGTGTTTATTATTTATTAAATATGTTTGTTACAAATTTGTTTTTAATTATCTTTACATAACGTAATAGAGAATCGTATGAAAATTTTCAGATCTATATGGAATTTTTATGCTGAAGGATTTCGCCAAATGACTTGGGGAAAACCTCTCTGGGGAGTTATTATTCTCAAAGTAATAATTCTATTCCTAGTTTTAAGATGCTTTTTCTTCAAACCCGTCCTAGCCGGAAAAAGTGAGGAGGAGAAGATTGAACACATTAGTACACAATTAATTAATAAGTAATATATGGTAGATTCAGCATTAATTGGTTGGTCAAGAGCGCAGTTTGCTCTGACAGCCGGATACCACTGGTTATTTGTCCCATTAACCTTAGGCCTAGCTGTGATAATGGCGACAATGGAGAGTATTTATGTATATACCAAAGATGAATTTTGGAAACGAACAGCCAAATTCTGGATGAAAATTTTTGCAATCAACTTTGCTGTTGGTATTGCAACAGGTATTATCCTGGAATTTGAATTCGGAACCAATTGGAGCAATTACTCCTGGTTTGTAGGAGATATTTTTGGGGCACCACTTGCAATAGAGGGGATATTAGCATTCTTTATGGAGGCAACTTTCTTTGCAGTAATGTTCTTTGGATGGGATAAAGTAAGTAAAAAATTCCACCTTGCCGCTACTTGGATGACCGGTATTGGAGCTGCCATATCTGCTATTTGGATTCTTATTGCCAACTCGTGGATGCAACACCCTGTCGGAATGGAGTTTAACCCTGACACTGTAAGACACGAAATGGTTGATTTCTGGGCACTTGTCCTCAATCCTGTGGCAATTACCAAATTTTTCCACTCAGTTTTTAGTGGATGGATGACAGGTGCAATATTTGTCATTGGCATCAGCTGTTGGTATCTTTTGAAAAAACGGGAGACTCGCTTTGCCCTTGCCAGTATCAAGGTGGCTGCAATTGTTGGTATTATCGGCACATTTGCGGTGATGTTTAGTGGAGATAAATCAGGTGTTCACGCTGCTGAGTATCAGCCTATGAAACTTGCTGCCGCTGAGGGGCTTGAAGTTGGTGGTCAACGAGCACCATTCTCAATTGTTCCTGGCGTAGAGATTCCAGGTATGCTCTCTATTTTGGCAACTCACGACATAGATGGATATGTTCCTGGTATCAACGACCTAATCGGTGGATATCGTGATCCTGATGGAGCAAGACACCCATCTGCCGAAGAGAAAATGGAGAGAGGAAGATATGCCATTGAGGCCTTCAGGGAGTACAGAGAGCTAAAGGATGTTGATCCCGATTCTGCAGCTGTTGCCAGAGCAGAACTGGAGGAGAATGTGGAATTTTTCGGCTACGGTTACATTGATGACCCAGAAGAGTTAATACCTCCTGTTCCTATTGTTTATTGGGCATTCAGAGTTATGGTAGGATTTGGTTCCTTCCTTTTGCTTTTGATGATTGTGGTTCTTTGGGCACAATGGAAGAAACGCCTTGAAGGTATGAAATGGTTACAATGGGTATCACTTCTCTCAATCCCATTGGTATATATGGCTGGACAAGCAGGATGGATTGTTGCAGAGGTTGGACGTCAACCTTGGGCTATTGAGGGGCTTCTACCTGTAAAAGCAGCTGTTTCGAGTGTAAGTGTTCAATCTGTTCAGACAACATTTTTCCTTTTTGTTGCAATATTTACACTCTTCCTTGCAATAGAGATACGTATTATGATAAAGGCCATCAAAGAGGGGCCTAAAACAGAGATATAGCAGGAGGATAGAATTATGATTACATATGAATTCTTACAACATTATTGGTGGTTTCTAATAGCACTTCTTGCAGGGTTGCTTATTTTCCTATCATTTGTACAGGGAGGAAATGCTCTTATATTTTTAGTTGGTAAAAAAGAGGACGAACGTCAATTGATAGTCAACTCCACAGGTAGGAAATGGGAGTTAACCTTTACCACATTGGTAACTTTTGGTGGTGCATTTTTCGCATCCTTTCCACTATTCTATAGTACAAGTTTCGGAGGCGCATATTGGGTATGGATATTAATCCTTATAACATTTGTATTGCAAGCTGTCTCTTATGAATTCCAGAGCAAAGCTGGTAACATATTGGGAAAGAACACTTTCCGTGCGTTCTTAACAATCAATGGATGTCTCGGTCCACTACTTATAGGCACAGCGGTAGGTACATTCTTTACCGGATCTAATTTTATTGTTAATAAAGATGCTGTTATGGATATAGTATCTCCAACTATCAGTCGTTGGTGCAGTAGTTGGCACGGGTTAGAGGCAGTAACTGTTCCTTTCAATGTAGAATTTGGATTGATGGTGATGTTTTTATCCATTACACTTGGAGCATTGTATATGATTAATAATATTTCCGACGAGAGTGTAAATAAAAGATTGCGCAAGAGTATTATTTTCTCTTTCATTGGTTTCCTAATCTTCTTCATAGCAGTTGTTATTAACTTTATAGTAATGGAGGGATTTGCTGTAGATGAAAATGGTGTAGTATCTATGGAGAAAGGAAAGTATATTAACAACTATCTTGAGATGCCATTAGTAATGGCAATGCTACTAATTGGAGCTATATTATTAGTTATTGCTGTGGCATTAACACTATTCAAGAAGGGTTCTAAAAGAGGTATCTGGTTTGCCGGGCCGGGTACTATCTTGGCAGTTATATCTCTATTTTTGATAGTTGGATATAATGGAACTGCATACTATCCTTCAGTTGCTGATATTCAAGACTCACTTACTCTTTCTAATAGTTGTTCCAGTGAATTTACACTCAAGACTATGGCGATTGTATCACTGATTATTCCATTTGTGGTGGCATATATCGCATATTTCTGGAGAAAAATGGATAAGAAATCGATAACAAAGGAGGAGTTGGAAAATTCTGAGAAATATTAAAAACATCTCTTTTAAATAAAGATTAAGAATTGCTTTAGTTAAATAATATTACAAACATTATATTTGCGAAAAGATTTAAATTAATCATTCACCTATAAACACATAGGGCTGTATTTCAATCACTTATGATGAATACAGCCCTATTTTTACACATCAATCTGTTTATCTAAGTTTGATTTGGCAATCATCCAGACTATCAATTATTGCAAGAGACTCTATGTGAACTCCCCTACTTCTCAACTCTTTACCACCACTCTGAAAGGCCTTTTCAATAAGGAATGCCATACCTTCCAATGTTGCACCAGCTTGTTGCACTAAATTCATAATACCTATTGCAGCATTTCCATTAGCAAGAAAATCATCGATAAAGAGCACACGATCTCCCTCTTTAAGAAAATCTTTACTCACGCATACACTATATGATATTCCCTTTGTAAAAGAGACAACATCTGTAACAAGCATATTGTCCATTGTGCTTGGTGCCTTCTTTTTCGCAAAAAGAACCGGAAGATTCATAAAATAGCCAACCATTATTGCAGGTGCTATCCCACTCGCCTCTATCGTAATGATTTTGTTTATGTTATGGTCAGAAAACCTTTTTACAATCTCTTTTGCCATCTCTCGCATAAGTACAGGGTCAATCTGGTGGTTAATAAAATTATCCACCTTCAAGATGCCTCCAGGTAAGCATTTTCCATCACTCAATATGCGCTCTCTAAGTTGCTTCATAACGATTTTTTTATTTACGTGACAAAAATATATGATTAAAAAATGGCAAGCAAGAAATTTGAATATAAAAGGAATGAATGGGAGGCAGGAAACTATTTGAATGGGTTTTCTACTGGCTACCGATAGCCCTCTCTATACTCAATCGGCGACAGACCTGTCACCTACATTCTTGATGATGTAAAGGAAACGATTGTCACAGAAAACACCTACAAAGCTATCCCTTACAATGTCTTAAAGACCTACTTTTTTACCTAAGGGAATGTTCTAAAACTGAAAGCCAACTTACCGTTGATTTGGTAGGTTGGCTTTTCTATCATTGATAAGAATCAGTTCTGAGATGTAGGGCTTTCTGTAATGGTTCCTTCAGAGGTATCAACTTTATATTGTTTTCCGTCTGTTATGTTTTCATCTTCTAATGTTATAGAAATTCGATTTGTTATTATGGAATCACTATCTCCAACATTGATATTTACACATGTTTTTTTATTTCTTTCAATATTGATAGCATAAGTACCCAAATCTACTTCTATCCCATCTACTCTAGTTAAAATTATTTGTAAATCTGCGGTTTCATTATAGTTAACATACTGATCATCTTTCAAGGTGCCATTATAAACAGTCTTCCACATTGCTTTATGAAAAGAGTAAATTTTTTCACATTCCGGTGAACTGTTTGTCAAAACGTCAGGGGCAGGTGTTGCAGTATCCTCCATTGTCATTAATCTTCTTTGCAATCTCGTTTTAATTGATGCACCATCTGCTAGATTCTCTGCTACAAGTTTCAATCCGAATGTCATTCGCTTCAGGTAAATTTCAACACCTTCATCAATATTGGGAGAATATCCAGACAAAGTACCATAATATATATCATCATCACAATAGCATCCTGGTAAAATGTAATCATCATTAGGATTAGGCGTGCTGACATTATATGTGAATTTATTTGCAGCTCCCCATGACCTATCAGGATAGTAAATCACCTCAAATCGATATGTTTCATTGTCTAATAACTCAATTGTAATGTTATTTATTATATCAAAACTACCAGAAGCATATGTAAGTCCATTTGATGTATAAACATAAATTTCATAGTCACCTGAGCTACTGTTTTCGCCTGATCTAGTTAAATTTTCATGCGTTACATCCAAAATTTCACCAACACAGGTCAATGGTATTGTGAGTCTTTGTGGCTCACTGTTCTCTGCGGGATCATACATACTGCAAGAAGTAAGGTTTGAATTCATCAAAATAGCGATTAAAGCCATTCCAACCAATCTAAATATTTTCATTTTGTAAAATTGTTACGCCATCTAATTCCCAGATGATAGCGGATAAAAAAGAAGGTGTGGGAACTTATTGCTTTATTCTCAGATTAGGCTTCTCGCATTGCCCTTAGAGTGGATAAAGTAACAGCCCACACCAAAAGATATGTGAAAAGCCAATTATGGCTGTACATATCAAATGATGTGGTGCTATTGCCAACCATCTTCACTCTAAAAGGAATTTTGCGAGAATTCAATCTAAGAAGATAATTTCAATAACACCTTTTATTCAAAATGTCCTTCCAAACCACTATTGCGGAAAGGAATTGCTACAAATATAACAAAAAAATGTGAAAGAGTAATTTCAAAGGTGACAAAATTTGAACAACGCCTATAAAAGTATTTTTCTTCAAAAAATGTCACCCTATCAAATCAGAATGTCAGACAATCATAAGTCTCCAAAATCTCCTCCTGCCTTAGCCCCAAGTATCTTTTGGTAATGGCTACAGAACTATGATTGAACAGTTCCATCAGCTTGACTAGGGCAAGTTCGGAGTTTTCACTGTTCATGTTGTAAAGCTGTCTGTCAAAGGTCTCGAGGAGTGAACTACCATCTGCGCCCCTTCAGAAACAGGTCGCTCATTGGTCGCTGACAGAAGGTATCGAATGCAGTTTTACCGCGAAATTGCACTTAGTACCCTGAAAATTTGGGGTACCGCAAGCGTTTTCATAGGGAAAGTGCACTAGATACCACACGAAAAAA
Organism: Bacteroidales bacterium; assembly: GCA_017513445.1. Taxonomy (GTDB): domain Bacteria; phylum Bacteroidota; class Bacteroidia; order Bacteroidales; family UBA932; genus RGIG6374. The sequence continues at coordinate 57,282 of JAFXFS010000018.1, forward strand.
GACTCCCGGAGCAAACCCGAGAGTATTTAACTATATGTAACCGAAGGGATTACTTATTCAGCGCAGTAGCAACGTCAACCGCACTTAACAAGTAATCAAGTAAATCTCAATACTTTACGGAGACATCCTTTCGGGGGTGTCTCTTTTTTGTGCTATACTCTCGTCCATGAAAACGCCACTTTTCATGGATAAAGCCCGTCAAATCAACACCTTGTCCACGGAAGTGCCCCTTTTCATGGACAGGATCATCTAGATGCAGTGTTCCATCCGCAAAACTCTGAGTTTTGCGGATGGAACCTTCAAATTCGCCCGTCTCATCCATAATTTGGCGGAATTTACGGACAGAACAACCTTCCAGCACCCAATGAACGACCTGGGTGGAGAGGAGCTGCTATATGAACTTCAGATAAGGCCATTTGCCTTTGTAGCGGATGTTCTGGTCACGTCTGTAGGGTGCCTCTCCTCCCAGTTCGATCATTTTGTTGTAGAAGTCTGAGCTGTGATTTGTTACGAAGTTATGGGTGAGTTCGTGTATGCATAGCGCCTCCACAGAGTCCATAGGCAGCTGTACGGCATCAACACTGAAGATTATTTTTTTGCCTTGGCCGTAATTATAGGCAAGGTAGTCTCGGACAGCGGACGTGACTTCGCAATTTTGAAAAGTGGTGCCTATCCTGTCTGCTACTTCCTTCAATATCGGCGGGAGCGCCACTTGGGCCCGCTTGACAAGCAGGTTACGGACTTTCTTAAGGATGGATTGCTGTATATATATATAATCCAGGTTGGCATTCTGCGGGAAATACACATGACAGTTCCGGCCGTCCAGGCTGCTTGTGTATCTGTCGGTCTTGCCTCGCAGTACCTTCAGACTGAAGAGATCTGTATCAAGTGTATATCCGTCAAAGAAACGTCTCTCACCGTCGCAGGTCCATGTCCTGGCCATTTCCGGCACATTGACTTGGGCGAAAGCGAAGCCGCGATAGAGACTGCTCCTTGACTGGATAGTCACGACCAGTTCATCAAGATTATATCTCAACTGGGGATCATACGGTGTCTCGAGTCTTCGTATGACCTTCACATTGCCGACTCCCTCAATGAATTTACACATGGTGTCGTATACAGGAATGTCTTTGAGACGTTCAAGATGCTCCTGAATCCATGTTCCGAGCTCGTTTCGCCTCTCTGAAGTAAACATTACTTTGTAAGCTCCGGCATAAAGGTCCTTTGCCACTACCAGATCCTCGGGAACCCCAAGTCCATATTCATAGCAGCTGCCAAGCCATGCCAGGCAGGCTATGGAGTCAGATTCGGCTATGCCATGAATAAAGCAATCCATGGCTTCCTTGTATTCCTTTTTGAGATAATGTTCCTGACCTGCTTTGAAATACGACATCGTTTCTATGATTTAATAAAACAAATATGCCTTTTCGTGTGCAAAATTGCAAACGCAAAGATAAATTCATTTAATTTGGGAACCAAAATTTCAGGAAGCAGCTTCATGGGATGTGCGGTCAGATACCTCATAATGATTTCGATGAGTAACATCATAAAGGCTGGATAACGGTCATGGTCAATATGACAGGTTGTCTCGTCATAGGTCTTATATGGGAATTAATTGAGCCGGCCCCAAAGTGAAAACAGCAACCTGGCGCTGTTCCTTATGGTCGACATATGCGGAGGCTTCACAAACTTCTCCACATTCTCTAAAGACGCTCTCATGATGTTGCAGGCAGGAAACATCTTGGAATTCATCGCCTATATATCCACTGGCGTCATTGCTGGCATGGCATTGACGTCCAATGGCTTACACACGGACGTACCGCGTACGGACGGTAGCCATTGGATATATGACCGACACTATGGGCCGTATGCACTCTGACGCTCAGTTCGCTGGTTCTTCATCAGTTCTGGGGAGTACTTGAGAAGACTTGACAGTACGGGACAGACCGGGGACCGGGTAACAAAAAAATAAGGGAATGGTGAAAAACCATTCCCTTATCATATTAAGTATCAGTTGGTTACTTATTCAGCGCAGTAGCAACATCAACCGCACAAGCAACTGTACAACCTACCATTGGGTTGTTACCGATGCCGAGGAATCCCATCATCTCAACGTGTGCTGGAACTGATGAAGAACCTGCGAACTGAGCGTCAGAGTGCATACGGCCCATAGTGTCGGTCATACCATAAGAAGCAGGACCTGCAGCCATATTGTCTGGGTGAAGTGTACGACCTGTACCACCACCAGAAGCTACTGAGAAATATGGTTTACCAGCAAGTACGCGCTCTTTCTTGTATGTACCAGCAACTGGGTGTTGGAAACGAGTTGGGTTAGTAGAGTTACCTGTAATAGAAACATCTACACCTTCGTGCCACATTACTGCAACACCTTCACGAACATCATCAGAACCATAGCAGTTAACTTTTGCACGTGGACCATCACTATAAGCGATACGACGTACCTCTTTTAGTTCACCTGTATAGTAATCAAATTCAGTTTGAACGTATGTGAAACCATTAATACGTGAAATAATTTGAGCCGCATCTTTACCAAGACCATTAAGGATAACGCGCAATGGTTCTTGACGTACTTTGTCAGCTTTAGCAGCAATTTTGATAGCACCCTCAGCAGCAGCGAATGATTCGTGACCTGCAAGGAATGCGAAACATTTTGTCTCTTCGCGTAGAAGCATAGCTGCAAGATTACCGTGACCTATACCAACTTTACGGTCATCAGCAACTGAACCAGGGATACAGAACGCTTGTAGGCCAAGACCAATAGCTTCAGCAGCATCAGCAGCTACTTTACAACCCTTTTTAATTGCAATCGCACAACCTACTACGTATGCCCATTTAGCATTTTCGAAGCAGATTGGTTGAGTCTCTTCACAAGCTAAATAAGGATCAAGACCATATTGATCACAGATAGCATTTGCCTCTTCGATATCTTTGATACCATTTTCGTTAAGAACAGCAAGGATTTGAGCCATACGGCGATCCTGACTTTCAAATTTTACCTCTCTAATCATATTCTTTCCTCCTTATTATTATTCGTGACGTGGGTCAATGTATTTTACTGCACCGGCCTCTTCAGAGAAACGGCCATATGAACCTGTAACTTGTTTAAGAGCTTCATTTGCATCAACTCCCTTCTTAATAAGATCCATAAATTTGCCAAGGTGAACAAATTCATAACCGCAAATTTCATTATTCTTATCAAGAGCTACTCTATTGATATAACCTTCAGCCATTTCAAGGTAACGAGGACCTTTTGCTAAAGTGCCATATAGTGTACCAACTTGGCTACGAAGACCTTTTCCTAAATCTTCAAGACCAGCACCAATCATTAGGCCACCTTCTGAGAAAGCCGATTGAGTACGTCCATAAACGATTTGTAGGAATAGTTCGCGCATTGCTGTATTGATTGCATCACATACAAGGTCAGTATTAAGAGCCTCAAGAAGAGTTTTACCAGGAAGAATTTCAGATGCCATAGCAGCTGAGTGAGTCATACCTGAACAACCCAATGTTTCAATAAGAGCTTCTTGAATAATACCATCCTTAACGTTTAGTGTAAGTTTACAAGCACCTTGTTGAGGAGCACACCAGCCTACACCGTGAGTTAGACCTGAAATATCACTGATTTGTTTAGCTCTCACCCATTTTCCCTCTTCAGGAATTGGTGCTGGACCGTGGTTAGGGCCCTTGTTAACGCAGCACATTTGCTGCACTTCGTGTGAATAAACCATAATAATAATCTATAATTTGATATTTATATTAATTTCTTTTTTTAGCGGCACAAAGGTAATAAAAATTCCATTACACCACTACCAACTTATTCTGTCATTGATGCAATAACCTTGCTATTAATTGCTTTAATTCTGTCAACATCCAACTTAATGACTTTTCTGTCGTAAGTCATAAGTCCGTTAACTTCACCCTCAACATCAGTAGTCTGAGTATAAATAGCTCCAGAGAAGCCCTTCTTAACAAAGCCAATTAGTTCATTTGCATACTCTTCGTATGTATCAGCCACTTCGTCAGCATTCTTGTATTGAATATATCCCCAGTTCTTATCTGTTTGCCATAAATGTCCCTCAAGCGGGAATCCAATTCCACCATATTCGCCCATTACATTTACATAGTCTATGTCAAATAGATACATAGCAGGATTAGGATAGTTATGTAGATCTAGGACATCTCCTGAACAGCGAACGAAGTTTCCACCTGAAGCATAATTCACCAGACGTGAATCATCTAAGAATTTTGTATACTGAACAATCTCTTCTGTATTAAATTGTCCCCACGCCTCGTTAAATGGAACCCACATTACAATAGAAGGGAAAACCTCATTTGTTTGAATTATCTCTTTCCACTCTCGACAGTAGTTATCTTTCCACTCATTAGGGACAGGAGTATCAATACCCTCATCATAGTGACGGCGTCCCCATTTTCCTAAAGAGTTATCGTGAATATTCGGCATATCCTGCCAAACAAGCATACCAATATGGTCACAATGCCAATACCATCTTGCCGGCTCAACCTTTACGTGCTTACGAATCATATTAAAGCCGAACTCTTTTGTCTTTTCTATATCAAATTTAAGCGCTTCGTCTGTAGGTGCAGTATATAGACCATCTGGCCACCAACCTTGGTCCAAAGTACCATATTGGAAGAGAGGTTCTCCATTCAAAGCCATTCTCTTGTAACCCTTCTTATCAACTACAACTGAGATCTCTCTCATTGCAGCATATCCCATAACTTGATCCAAAATTTCACCATTACGATAAATTGTAATTCTCAAATCGTAAAGGTAAGGTGAATCTGGAGACCATAGTTTAGGGTTTTCTACATTCAATATTACATCAGCACCATTTGCAGATGATATAACTTCGCCATTTTCAATTAGTTCAATCAAACAATCATCTCCAACTTTTGCACCTCTGGCAATTGCTCTAACATTCAAGATTGATTTTTCAATATCTGCCTTTGCGGAGTAAGACTCTACAACAACTTCATTTACTGGCTCCATCCAGACTGTTTGCCAAATTCCTGTAACAGCTGTGTACCAGATACCATTAGGATTCGCAACTTGCTTTCCTCTTGGTTGGAATGCACTATCAGTCCCATCTGTAACTTTTACAACAAGTTTATGAGTTTTCTTTTTAGAGAGTGAATCTGTAATATCAAATGCGAATGGAGCATATCCACCCTTGTGTTCACCCACAAATTTGTCATCTACATAAACTTCTGCTTTCCAGTCAACAGCTCCAAAGTTCAATCTTATTCTGCTATTCTTCCACTCTTTAGGGAGTTTAAACTCACGAGAATACCACAAAGCATCATCTACTCCTACACTTTTACCTACTCCTGAAAGAGCAGACTCTACTGCAAATGGAACTAATATCTTCCCATCAAATATTTCTGGCATCTCCTCATTGGCAGGTTTGATTGCATAATCCCATAAGCCATTGAGATTTATCCACTCACCTCTCACCAATTGAGGTCTTGGATATTCAGGAAGTACATTATTCGGGTCGATATTCTCACCCCATTCTGTCATAATTTTATCACCTGCAGGCTTCCAGGTTATAGTTTCATTCTCTGCACAAGATAGCAGAAGAAACAATGTTGCAAAAATTGGTAAAAGCTTTTTCATATTACAATTGTTTATTTACAAATCATTATATCCAAAATCATTTTGTCAGTCACTTGCATACCTTTTGAGCCAATCTCTGCTAAGTTTCTGATACTCTTCTCTACATCATCATCAATAATACCATCATTATGGGTAATTGATATATTATCAAGTGCCAAAACAGCAGATTGGACTGCAGAAGAGACACCAGAAGCAACTTTGAGAGCACATCCTAGTTTTGCACCATCACATACCATTCCTGTAATATTTCCAATCATATTCTGAATAGCATAGGAAACTTGCTCAATAGTTCCACCCTTCAATAGGACTATTCCACAAGCCGAACCTGTAGATGCTATTACACAGCCACAAAGTGCTGATAATTTGCCTAAGAATCCCTTAATATAAATTGCTATTAAATGGCTAAGAGTCAATGCCCTGATTAACTCTTCACGAGAAGCTCCAAATTCTTGTGCAGCGACTACAACAGGCAATGTCACCGTAATTCCTTGGTTTCCACTACCTGAATTACTCATTGCCGGCAATGTACAACCTGACATTCTTGCATCACAAGCAGCCGATGTTACGGCCATAGTTCTTGCCATTAATCCAGAACCAAAGATTTCGCTATGGCCACTTGAATAGAGGGTTCTACCTACATTCAATCCAAATTTTCCATTCAATGCCTCCTCTGCCAGACGATAGTTCAAAGTAGCAGACTCTTCAATAAATTCAATTTTCTCTATTGGTGCAGTTTTGGAGAACTCATAAATTGTCTTGACATCCAGAGCGTAGTCCAATGTAGATTTCCTACTATTTGAGATAGTCCCAGAGGAGCAATTCTCTAATTTATCCAATTCCCCATCAATTGAATGGCCATCTATCTCCTGATATACTATCGAATCGTGATTATCTTTTATAATACTCCTTGCAGAGTGAGTCTCAGAATATGCTTGTGCAGATATATATAGCTTCAAATCGGTCTTTGCCAAGTCTATTACGATTTTACCCTCATCAACTAAAGCTTTGGCTTTCTCAATAGCGTCATTATCAATATCTTTCAAGACCTCTAATCCGTATGATGATTTTCCACAAGTAAGAGCAAGTGCAGCTGCAATGTGGAGCCCTACCATACCTACACCAGGTATTCCAACACCCATACCATTCTTTAAAATGTTTGCACTAACCTCAACAACAACCCTAACCGGCTCAAAACCCTTTTGTCGAAGAAGTTCACAAGACTTTGCTACTGCCAAAGAAACTGCCATTGGTTCAGTACATCCAAGTGCAGGTTTAACCTCGTTTTTTAGTAGTTCTATGATTTCGTTGATTCGATCTACTGTAAGCATAAAAATATCATTAGTATATCTTTACAAATGTATAAAAATTGATTCACAATTAAAAAAATATAGATATAACTATGAAAAAATTTGGAAAAACAATAAAACTCAGTATATTTGCATAAGAAAATGCCGCATTCTTCTAACGGTTAGGAAACCGGTTTCTCAGGTCGGGAATAAGAGTTCGATTCTCTTATGCGGTACTAAAAGAGGCTGACATATTTGTCAACCTCTTTTTCTATTTATAGACTACCTCTTATGATAATAGTTATAAATCAAAGCAAAGCATTGATTAACAAATTGTTTGCCTCATCAATTTCAGATTTATCCAAAGCAGAAAGGTAGATTTTTGTTGTCTTTTCAGAGTCGTGCCCCATAGCTTGACTGATTACTGCAAGAGGTACTCTCTTATTCATTGCCGCACTTGCCCAAGAGTGTCTTGCGACATACATAGTAAGTGGATGAGGAAGATTTAACACTCTCCCTATCTGTCCTAGTTTTCTATTGACATTATGAGACATTTTCAGATATTGATGACGTAAATCAGTTGAGTTCTCATTTAATATTGGAAGTAGATATTTTGACCCTTTCAGATGATATCGATTCACAATCTCCTGCATACAGGGTTCCCACTTAATTGATAACTCCTGATTCGTCTTTCTTCTTCGATAGACGAGATATCCACCCTTAAGATTATCACGTGTCAGGTATGCAATATCTACAAAAGAGATTCCACGTAGATAGAAACTGAAAATAAAGAGGTCTCGTGCAAAAATAAGTGTATCTCTTTCTAATTTTAAATCCAGTATATCTTTAATTACAGAGATAGGTAAAGCTCGTTTATTAGTTACATCAACTCCTGTATAGACCCTTTTGAATGGATTCATCTGAATAATTAATCCTTTTTCAACAGCCCTATTATAAATCGAACGGAGATTCCTCATATAGAAAGAGGTGGTATTAAGGGTTAATTTTTTAGAAATAAGGTACGATTCATATTTTGCAAGCAACTGACCATCAATATCTTGCAACAATATATCATCTCCTTTTAAAAATCGCTTGAAAGACTCTACTGATGTACTATATGTCTCCGCAAGTCGCAACTTGCCCTGAACTCGCAAATCCGAGATCAGGGCAACAGAAAAATCAAATAGAGTTACACTTTTTTGTTTTAGATTAATCAATGAGAGAAACTCATCAAAGTGAGTTGATTCTTTTGCAAATTGCAAAAAGAATTCTGTAAATTGACCTTGTGTCAATGTAGTTTTTACCTTACTTAAATTCATAATTCACCATTTTAATAATTGTTTTAGATACCATAAAATAGTGAAATTTGAACTTTAATAGAATCATAAATCTACTTCAAATCCCTTATAGCACGGCCTGAACTCTTAAGTAGTTCCATATCAAGCAGATCATTATCAAGCACTTTTTTTCCATTTATATAAACTGTCTCAATACCAAACGATGACTCCCTATCTTCAATACCATTTCTAAGTTTCTCCTCATTGAAAATAGTGATATCGGCATAGTAGCCCGCCTTCAAATAACCTCTCTCTTTGATTGAGAATCTGTCAGCAACCCCTCCACTCATTTTTCGGATAGTATTTGGCATTGTGTCTCCTGTGCCATTCAAAGAATACTTCAAGAATTTAGGGAAACAATCATAAATAGCGGGATTTTGTACACCATAGTCCTCAACCCAGGCATCTGTCATATAAAGGGAAATCTCATCTTTAGATAGTTCACTGACTATCTCAGGGGTGCTATATGGTCCCATATTGACACGACCTTTGAAATTACTCATTTCACATAGATCCAGATATGCGTCAAGAGGAGATTTTCCCATCTCCTTCGCAATTTTAGCAACACTTTTACCCTCATACTTCTCGTAGCCAGGTCCAATATAGGCAATCTCAATATCATCCCAACCAAAGCCAAGAAGTACAATTGTCGCAGCTATCAAAACATTGAGTTTCAACTTATTAAACCAATGACGCTTTTGCTTTGGCGTAAGCGCTTGATACCAAGCAGGCAAGACAACAGTAATTACTGAAACACCTAACAACTCACTATAAATATCATATCCGGCATCTACCCCACTCTTTCTTAAATTATGGATAATCTTCAGTAATTCATCTTTACATTTGAAAGATTTTCTTCCTACAAATATGGCGTGGGAGTAGTGAAGTTTCATCTTTGTACCTTTAGCAATCTCTACCAATTCATCAAGAGCACGAAGCAGATGAGGTCTGCCAAGTAGAGGATATGTCATAGAGACAGCAGAACAAGCTCTCGGGTGGACAGTCATTGGACGATCATACTTTTCACACAATCTTGCCACATCTTTTAACTCCTCTATCCCGGCATAGATACCTGGTTCATACATAAGACCAAGTGATAGACCACAAGCACCCTCTTTGAGTGCCTGCTCCATAATTGAAAGCATTCTCTTATGCTCATCAGGAGTCAAAGCTCTATTCTCATATCCCGCAACACTTGTCCTTGCAGAGCAGTGTCCGGCAACGAGAGCAATATTACAAGGGGTATTTCTATCTATTGAATCGAAAAAATCTGCGACAGTGGGATAGATTCCAGTCGTATTATTATATCCAAAGAGACCTGCACCCACCTTATCAATATGTGGAGATTCTCTTTCAAAACCAACAGCAGAGAGGCCGCAATTACCTGTAACAAAAGATGTTATACCCTGTCTGATGAATGGTTCAAAATATTTTATCGGCTCCTTCTTTATAGCAAACCAATCATTGTGGGAGTGAGCATCGATAAATCCTGGAGCTATCGAAAGGCCTTCAAGATTAACCACTTCACAACCCTCCTTAGGTGTAATATTTGGTTCAACTTTTACAATTCTATCCCCATCAATTAAAAGATCCGATTTAAGGGCATCAGCACCTGTACCATCATACAGCAGGGCATTTTTGAAGAGTTTCATAACAAGGTTTGTTTTAATACTCTTCAAATATAGGAAATTTATAAATAAAAAAAAAAGACTGTCTTTCGACAGTCTCTTAGTGACCCCAACAGGATTCAAACCTGTAACCGCTTGATCCGTAGTCAAGTACTCTATTCAGTTGAGCTATGGGGCCGTTATCTACTACTATTGAGCAGATTTAGCAGGAGCTACGAACTTTCTCTCTTTAATACGAGCCTTCTTACCAGTAAGTTGTCTTAGGTAGAAGATACGAGCACGACGCACCTTACCAGATTTGTTCAATTCAATACTTTCAATAAATGGAGAAGCAACTGGGAAGATTCTTTCAACACCTACACCATTAGACATTTTGCGAATAGTGAAAGTTTCAGTTGAACCTGAACCACGACGTTGAAGTACTACGCCACGGAATTTTTGAAGTCTCTCTTTATTCTCCTCTTTAATTTTATAAGTAACAGTAATTGTATCACCAGCTTTGAAAGCAGGGAAATTCTTTTGTTCTGTTGCTAATGCTTGTTCTGCAATTTTAATTAAATCCATCGTTAAATTGTATTAAGTGCAACTTTGCCAGCATATTTGCAAGAGGTTGCTTATTATTTTGGGACTGCAAAGGTATAAATAATTCTTATTTAAGCAATAAAATTTCAAAAAAATTGTAAAAAATTATTCATTACCAATAAAAATCACTCTCAATTCTACTACTATTTCCTCGAGAATCCTCTGCTGTAACTACGATTTTATGGTTTTTACCCCTCTTGAATCTATTAGGATCCAATACAATTTCAATCCTACCTCTCCTTGTATAACTCAATGCCCATTTGCCGTCAATCTCAACTCGATAGCTCCTGATGCCTGAAAGGTTATCTCTCATTCTGGCATAGATAACAGATCTTGATGTAACTTTAGCACTCTCCTTGAATGAGAAACTTAGTTGCGGTGCAATAGTATCAATAGCAACATAGTATGTTCCAAAGGAAGATACAGATGCCTGTACTCCACCATTTACCCATTTGCCACCAACTGCGCTCTCTACACCATTACTATTCAATTTCATAATCAATGCTTTTGATTGCAAAGAATCAGGCACATCAGCTTTTATATGAATAGTTGCAGCTTTATGCATTGGCATTAGGTAATCTCCTATACTCCAAATAGATGAATAGATGTTATTATTAGGATCAAAGCCTCTTCTCTCCTCCACATTTAATAAAATAGATCTATAAAGAGAGGCAGCAGGGATAGCAAAAGAGAGACTATCAGCTCTATATACATTTGGTAAATTCCAGAACATAGGGACTCTTCCATCATTTGAGACACCTTTTGGCTGGACTTTATTGCCCCTTTTTACTCTATAATTGATTGCAGAGAGATTATTCTGTCCATCTCTCACCTCTACTCTCAACTTATGAACAAGTGTATCTTCTAAGATAATCAATCCGCTATTTTTCGATTCAATATGACTTCTTAGAGCATTTCCCGGTTCCACATAACTTTTTACCATATCCATTCCTGAATAGTAGCTCTCACCATACTCTATAAGACTTTTAATATAAAGTCCCTTATAAGATGGCATTTCACCCACCTTAAAATCGAAGATTGTCTCTCCATCAAGTAAGACACGATAATGTTCTACAGCCAATCTACCAGGTGTTCCTGCCTGTTTATCCACAGCATCAATACAGATGTAAGACTTCTCTGGAAGTTCAATTACTCTGCTCAATGATGTAGGAGCATCAAACCCTAACAAGAATGATGTTTCAGGTACCCCTGTTGTATCTACATAGGAGTAGAACTTAATTCTTTGAAAAATTGGAGGTACATTATCTTTTATATCGTAATAACCCTCATTTACAAAATCAAATGGAGTTCCATTCTCGTCCCTAACCTCCAAATGAAGGTGAGGAGCTACTGAAGAGCCGGTATTCCCTACCTTTCCAATTACATCTCCCTTTTTTACAGGAAATGTACTCTGATTAAAATAGAGATTAACTGAGAATGATTCATCTTCATACTGTTTTTTACGCACCAATTTCTCAATCTCGTCGGTAAAGGCTGACAAGTGGCCATATACAGCACACGTACCATCAAGATGTGTCACATATACACCTTTGCCATAACCACTTGGACTCATTGATATTCTTGAAATATATCCATCCTTAATAGAATGAATAGGGTCACCTATCCTTCCACCGACTCTAAAATCATACCCTGCGTGAAAATGATTACCACGTAATTCTCCGTAGGTGCCTGAAAATGATACGGGTAAATCTAACGGCAAACGCACCTCTTGAGCTGACAACCCAAAAAGTGCGATTACCTGTACAAATAATATTGAGTAAATTCTCTTAATCTTCATCCAATTCAATTAAACATTCTTCTTACTCTTTCAAAAAAATTTAAATCATCTTTATCAGGATTTGGCTGGAAAGATTCAGACTTATGCATCTTTTCAACCAACTCTTTGTCCTCTTTAGATAATTTTTTAGGAATCCATACTTGGACATAAACTTTAAGATCTCCTGTACCATAGCCATTGATATCTGGAATACCTTTACCGCTGATTCTCAAGACTTTACCCGATTGAATACCGGCATCAATCTTAATCTTCACCTTACCATTTACAGTAGGAATCACTTTTTGACATCCTGAAATTGCCTCTGGAATTGAAAGGAAAAGAGTATAAATCAAGTCATTGCCATCTCTCTGAAACTCTTTATGTGGCTCCTCTTCAATAAGAACTAGTAGATCACCATTTATTCCACCATTTTTAGCAGCATTTCCTTTGCCTTGAATTGTCAACTGCATACCCTCTTGAACTCCTGCAGGGATTTTGAATTCAATCTCCTCTTTGGAGCGTTCCAGACCGGTTCCGCCACATTTTGAACAAGGTTTTGATATAACTTTTCCCTCTCCGTGACAACTAGGACAAGTTGTTTGAGTTTGCATCTGACCAAGGAATGATTGAACAACCTGAATAATTGTACCTTTTCCGTTACATTTCGGACAAGTCTTAATATCAGCTTCTGATGCAGCTCCTTTGCCATTACACTCGCTACAAGTTACATCTTTATTTATTTTAACCCTCTTCTGACATCCATTAGCAATCTCTTCAAGTGTCAATTTGACCTTGATTCTAATATTTGAACCACGCTGTACCCTTCTGCCTTGACCTCTACCACCGCCAAAACCTCCACCAAAGAAGTCGCCAAAGATATCTCCAAAGCGAGAGAAGATATCATCCATTGAGAAGTTACCATTGAAGCCACCACCGGCCGCTCCACCCATTCCGGCGTGACCGAATTGGTCGTAGCGCGCTCTCTTATCGGCATTACTTAAAACCTCGTATGCCTCAGCAGCCTCTTTGAACTTTTCCTCTGCCTCTTTATCTCCAGGATTCTTATCAGGGTGATACTTCATCGCCACTTTGCGATAAGCCTTCTTAATCTCATCAGTAGTGGCACCTTTTTCAACACCAAGAACCTCGTAATAATCTCTTTTTTCAGCCATATTATATCTATAATTAACAGCCCACGACTACCTTCGCATAACGGATAACCTTTCCATTCAAGGTATAGCCCTCTTGTACAACGTCGTAAACTTTATTTTTTTGTTTTTTGTCTTGAACCGGCATCTGTGCTACTGCTTCGTGATAATCTGTATCAAAATCTACTCCTTTAGCTGCAATTTTTTCTACACCCTTTGATTTTAAGAAATCGAGTAATTTCTTGTAAATCAATTCAGTACCCTCTTTTGCCGCATCTGTATCATCGGAATCTTTGATAGTAGCAATCGCTCTCTCACAATCATCAAGAACAGGCAAAATACCCTTCACGAAGTCCTCTGAAGCAGTCGCAATCAAATCTAAGCGCTCTTTGGCTGTACGTCTTCTGTAATTATCATACTCAGCAGCCATACGGATATATTTATCATTCAAATTATCACACTTCTCCTTCAACGAAGCTATCTCCTGCTCTTTAGGATCTACCGACTCCTCAACCACCTCTTCGTTTTTTATCTCTTGTTGCTCCTCATTATTCACAACCTCTTTATTCTCGATATTCTCTTGTTTCTTACTTTTTTTCATAATTTTTCCTTTTTTTATGACTTGCAAAGATACAACAAATTATTTGCCAATCATTTCTTTGCGACATTTTGACATTTTTATTATTTTTGTTTGACAGATGGATTTAATTAATAGAACACTATATTTTCTGGCAAATACACCTTACGACACCCCAGAAATGATTGCAGTTTTGGTTGTTGTAGGTTTTTTTGTAGGATTAATCAATACCGTAGCAGGAATGGCCTCTATCATCTCCTATGCCCTCTTTATGGCAATGGGGATGCCTATCAATGTTGCTAATGGAACGACAAGACTCGGAGTACTACTTCAATACTCCGCAGCCTCTATATTCTTCAAAAGGAAGGGATTCTTGAAGATGAATTTGGCCATCAAGATCTCCATCCCTATCGCTTTAGGATCATTTTTAGGTGCAGAACTTGTCACATATCTTCCTCAAAACATCGTTGAAATTACAATGGGTGTAATGTTGCCATTTATTGGTGCATTATTGATGCTTGATAACAAGAAGTTCAGAGGCGACCACTCAATTGACGAAATAGAGAAGGTTAATATCTGGAAATGGCTAATCTTCTTATTGATAGGCATTTACGGAGGTTTTACTCACGTAGGAGTAGGCCTGCTAATTATTTTTGGAGCATTTATGTTTCTTGGTTTGGATTTAGTAAGTGCAAATGGAATTAAGCAATTTGCAGTAGCTGTTTATACTCCTGTAACGTTGGTTGTTTTTGCCCTTAATGATGAGATAATCTGGCCTGTTGCCATTATTTTCGCCATCGGAAATGTTATAGGAGGAGTTGTAGGTTCAGCAGTTTCTGTTAAGTGGGGTGGCAAATTTATTAAGTGGTTTGTCTTGATTGTATCAATAATAATGGCCTTCTGGCTAATTGGAAAGCAGTTTTCATAAATAATTGCATAAAAAAGAGGGCGAACTTGATAACAATACAAATTCACCCTCTTCTAATTTTATCGTATGAAGACTACGCTTGATCGTTACTTCCTAGTACGTTAACAACTTTATGTTTGTAAAGCTCTTTAAGTTTCTCACGAGCTGGGCCCAAATATTTACGAGGGTCAAACTCTTCTGGTTTTTCTACGAATACTTTACGAATTGCTGCTGTCATTGCCAAACGACCATCGCTATCGATGTTGATTTTGCAAACTGCAGATTTAGAAGCTTCACGAAGTTGATCTTCAGGAATACCGATTGAGTCAACTAGTTTACCACCATATTTGTTAATTTCAGCAACGATATCTTGAGGAACGCTTGATGAACCGTGAAGAACGATTGGGAAACCAGGGATACGTTTTTCAATTTCACGAAGAATGTCCAAACGAATTTGTGGATTTTGACCAGGTTTGAATTTGTATGCGCCGTGAGATGTTCCAATTGAAATTGCCAATGAATCTACACCTGTTCTCTTAACGAAATCTTCAACCTCTTCTGGTTTTGTATAAGTGTGTTCTTCTGCGCAAACATCATCCTCAACACCTGCAAGAACTCCAAGTTCACCCTCAACAGTTACATCGTGTTGGTGAGCAAAATCTACAACTTTCTTTGTAAGAGCAACGTTTTCATCATATGGAAGGTGTGAACCATCAATCATAACTGATGAGAAACCATACTCAATACAAGATTTGCAAAGTTCAAATGAATCACCGTGGTCCAAGTGAAGAACGATTGGAATATTTACACCAAGTTCTTTTGCATATTGAACAGCACCTTGAGCCATATATCTCAAAAGTGTTTGGTTAGCATATTTACGCGCACCGCTTGAAACTTGAAGAATTACTGGAGATTTTGTTTCAACACAAGCTTGGATAATTGCTTGCATTTGCTCCATATTGTTAAAATTGAATGCAGGAATTGCATAACCGCCATTAATCGCCTTAGCGAAAAGCTCTTTTGAGTTTACTAAACCTAAATCTTTGTAAGATACCATAATAAAATATTTTGTCTGTTTATAATTTCATCGGAGCCGCAAAATTAAAAATTTTTTTGTTATTAACTGCTAAAATTAGATATTTGTAAGTTCTGAAAAGAAAATCACAAGAATTATGGGCAAAAATCCGAAAGTTATTATCTTCTCTGCACCATCAGGTTCAGGTAAAAGTACAATCATAAATAGATTGATTGAACAATTTCCACAGATGGAATTCTCAATATCTGCCACATCTCGTCAACCGAGAGGAGAGGAACAGCACGGCAAGGAGTATTACTTTTTTACCAAAGAAGAATTCAAACAACGAATTGATAATGAGGAATTTATCGAGTGGGAAGAGGTATATGGCGGCTCATATTATGGTACCCTTAAATCTGAAATCGAGAGAATCAACTCCAAAGGGAATATTATACTATTCGATGTTGATGTCAAAGGTGGAATAAATCTCAAAAGGATTTTTGGAGAGAATGCCCTATCGTTTTTTATAAAAGTTCCATCAATTGATATATTGAAAGAAAGATTGATAAATCGAGGAACAGATACTATGGAGGCAATTGAAAAACGTATTGCAAAAGCAGAAATTGAACTACTTGATGCAGATAAGTTTGATGTTATCCTTGTAAATGACATTCTTGATGAGTGTATAGCCAAAGCGACAAAATCTGTTAATGACTTTATTGGATAAACTATGAAAATTGCTCTCTACTTCGGTTCATTTAACCCTCTGCATAGAGGCCACACTTCAATTATTCAATATTTATTGGAGCATAGCGATGTAGATGCTGTAAGATTGGTAATATCACCTCATAGCCCTTTCAAAGAGGGTCAATACAACAATCCTGATGGATTAACTAACGAGGAATTCATTGAATATCAGGCAAATGCAAGACTTGTGGCTCTACGGGAGGCGGTCAAGAGAAGTGGTCTTAAAGTTCAAGTCAGCGACATAGAGTATCACCTTCCAAAGCCACTATATACAATAAACACCCTTAGGATTATCAGAGAAAAAGAGGTTGAAAATGAACATATTCTGATTATGGGTGCCGACAATTTCAATGATATTGAGAGATGGCATAAATGGCAAGAACTTCTCAATGAGTTTGAAGTGTGGGTATATCCTCGAGAAGGTTACGAAGAAATAGAAGAGAAGTGCAAAAAGTACACTTCACCACAATATAATTACAGGGTAAAATTTCTTAATGCACCTCTCTACAATATCTCCTCAACAGAGATTAGAAATGGTAACTCCTTAGATCAGAAGGTCTGATTCTATTTTACATAGGAGAGAACCTCTGCACACTTTTCAGTAATATATTTCCAGTTTTTTGCAGCAATTACATCTTTGGGAAATAGTTTAGATCCCATTCCAACACAGTATGTACCTGCCTTAAACCAAGATTGCAAATTTTCTTTTTCTGGTTCAACAGCACCTGTTGCCATAATCAGCGACCAAGGCATAGGAGCTAAGACATCTTTCACAAATGCAGGACCTCCAACACTGGCAGCCGGAAAAATTTTCACCAATTCACAGCCACACTCTTGAGCATAACCAATCTCTGTAACTGAGCCACAGCCAGGTGTATATAGAATCTGATGCCTGTTGCAGAAACGAGCCACCTCTTCATTAAAGCAAGGTCCAACAACGAAGTTTGCACCATAGTGAACAAACAGAGCAGCTGTAGGAGCATCAACGATTGAACCCACACCCAAAATCATCTCTGGACACTCACTCTGAACGTAACTCATAAGCTCTTTGAAGATATCCAAAGCACCATCTCCCCTATTTGTAAACTCAAAAAGCCTTATTCCGCCATTATAGCAGGCCTTAAGTACATTCTTAGAGTTCTCTAAATCACTATTGTAAAAGACAGGTATCACTCTATTCTGGTGCATTTTGAGTAGTACCTCTATTTTTGAATAAGTTGCCATAGTTTATCTATTTACTCTTCCTGATTTATTTCCTGACATAAGAGACTCCACCTCTGCGACAGTTACGCGGTTGAAATCTCCATAAATTGAGTGCTTTAAACAAGAGGCTGCAGTAGCAAAGTCCAAAGCCTGTTGACTACCTTCATACTTCAACAATCCATAGATTAAACCACCCATAAAAGCATCTCCAGCTCCTACTCTATCAACTATATGAGTTATGTCGTATTCTGCTGATTTATAAATATTTATACCATCATAAAGCATTGCCGACCAGCTATTATGATTAGCATTAATTGATCCTCTGATTGTTAAAACTATCTTTTGTGAATTTGGGAATTTATGAGAGAGTTCATTACAAACATTCTCAAATTTTGAACGGTCGAAATTGGCACCGGAACGAGAGGCATCAAAATTTTCTGCCTTAATTCCAAATACCTTATCTGCATCCTCTTCATTACCCATTATGATATCGCAATACTCCACCAGTTCAGGCATTACTTCTGAAGCACTCTTGCCCCATTTCCACAACTTTGAACGATAATTCAAATCACAAGAGATTGTAAGCCCCATCTCTTTTGCCACTTTTAGTGCCTCTAAACAGACATCTGCAGCACTCTCACTGATAGCTGGAGTTATTCCACTCCAATGAAACCAAGTAGCCCCATCAAAAATCTCTTTCCAATTTATCATACCCGGTTTAATTTCCGAGATAGATGAGTGAGATCTGTCATATACTACTTTGCTTGAACGAGAGATTGCTCCCGTTTCCAAATAGTAGATACCCAATCTGTCTCCACCATAAAGAACATTATCTACACAAACTCCAAGTTTTCTCAATTCAGAGAGACACCAATTTCCGATATCATTATTAGGAACACGTGTAACATATTCACTTTCAATACCATAATTGGCAAGTGACACTGCCACATTTGCCTCCCCTCCGCCAAAAGTTGCAGAGAGGTTATCTGTTTGTGCAAATCTTAAATTGCCCGGAGTGGCCAGGCGCAACATTATTTCACCAAAGGTTATAACTTTACCCATTATACAAGATTATTACATTCTAAGTTTTAATCCCGCAAAAATCGTGTCAGGTTTGAAATTGAAAAGCGCATTCATCTCTCCAGCCATACACAAACCGCAATCATCGCAAATACCTGTATCTTCACCTGCACAACCGGCTTTTCTACCATCCGGATAGATGAAGTTAGTAACCCAGCAACGACGTTTAAAATTATTATGTTTCATCAACTTAAGACCTGAAACACTATTCATTATTGGGTATCCTGCACGCTTCATCTCTATCACTTTATCAATAACTTGTAGTCTCAACTCCTTATCCAATGTTAGATTTTCAGCACCCGGGAATGGTGTATAGAAATTAATTGAAATCATCTCAATAGCAGGATTATCCTTTGCATACTGAATTGTCTTCTCAACACTAGTATAATTCAATTTATTTACTACCATATTGACACTCAGATGTTTATGATCTGCAGTTGCGATATTCTTCTCTAAGCGGGCAAATGTTCCTTTACCCCTGATCTCTTCGTGAAATTCTCCATAACCATCCAAACTTACCCAAATACTATCGGCGTGGCTACCTGTAAATGGTAATTGAGCATTAGTTGTTATTGTAACTGAGAAGAAACCAACCTCTCTTGCCAAGTCTATTAAATCGTTGATTCTATAATCTCCATCTCTCCATATCATAACCTCACCACCCTCTAAATCGACAAAACGTGATCCCAGTTTATAGGCATATTCCAAATGCTCCTTAACTTGAGCATAGGTTGATACGTGTGGATTTGTCTTATTATAGACACTACAGTGCTTACAAGCAAGATTACACTTATCAGATATAAAAAGTACTGTTTGAAGTGGAATTTTTTTACCAAAGAACCTTGTTCTTATATACCACCAAACTAAATAAAAGAATTGTCCTATTTTTTTCATAACTACTTAATTATCAATAGAATAATATTTACAACTATTAATATCAGACAGAAAAATGTCACAATATTTCTTGCAAGAAGCCAGCGGATTAAGAACCAATCCATATCAATTGCTTTATACTTCTCAAAATCCCCCATAGGGCCCATCCATTTTCGAGGAGTTGTATCATATGGAGTTCCATTTAAAAAAGCTTTCATACTTTTGACAAGGTGGATACCTAAGAATAATAGTGGCAGTATTGCCAGATACAGAGGATGGAATATTCCTAAAATCACCCCTGTCACTACTATCAGGAATGGTATAATATTGCATATTGCCAAAAATATAAGTTGCTTATTTTTACTACCCAATAGTGTTGCAAATGTAACTTTGTGTGCCTTTTTATCTACCTTAAAGTCCAATATTGAGTGTGTATATACAATATTGATTACCAGAAAACCAACAGCTATCGAGAGCAGAATTGTTGACAATGTAAGTGTGCCACTTGCTGCATACTGCATACCTATCATTAGAAGTGGTCCAAACATAATTCCTATCACAAATTCTCCCAAACCGTGATAGCAAAGTCTGAATGGCCATCCTGAATATGATATACCGAGTAATAGTCCTAAAAGTGCTACAATACCTACCTCTATTCCACTGAAAATCATCACAATAACGCCACACAACCCCGCAACAGCAAGAAAAGAGACAATTGCATAGGCAAGTTCTTTAACTGTAGCTTTTCCGGATATAATATAGTGACATTTATCTGAATGTGCCTTATGGCCTTCGTCATTAACCTCACGTCTCAAATCTACACTCATCTTCTTGTAATCGAAATAATCATCAGCCAAATTCATTCCTAAATGGGCTGAGATAATCCCGAATAGAGCAACAATGGCTAATAAAAGGTTGAATTCAGGCAAAAATGCCGCCAACGAAATTGCCAACAGGGATGGTAAAATACTCTGTGGAAGTGATATTGATCTTGCGTTTGATATCCAAAATTTAACTTTATTCATATTACTCTGTTATAAAAGGTGGCCACGATACCGGTGCCGTTACTGAAATCTCCTCTTTTTTGGTTGGATGTATAAATGTTGCACTTCTTGAATGAAGATTAATCCCTCCATCGCGATTTGATCTGGCCGCACCATACTTCAAATCACCTTTGATTACACATCCCATCGTTGAGAGTTGTGCTCTGATTTGATGGTGTCTTCCTGTCAATAACTCAACTTCAAGAAGATGGTATCTATCAAAACTCTTTATCAAACGATACTTCAGAAGGGCCCTTTTTGAATTAGGTTTCTGATGATTATAACAATATGATTTATTTTGCTTCTCATTTCTGACCATATAATGTTCAAGTTCACCACTCTCAGAAGATGGTTTATCACAAACCAAGGCCCAGTAAATCTTTTTCAGATGCCCCTCTCGAAAGCTTTCATTCAATCTTTCCAGAGATTTTGAAGTTTTTGCAAAAATTGCAATACCGCTTACTGGTCTGTCAAGACGGTGTGGCACTCCCATAAAGACATTTCCAGGTTTATTATCACGTTGAGCAATAAATCTCTTAAGTGTCTCACTTAGTGGTTCATCGCCAGTTTTATCACCCTGGATAATCTCACCCACCCTTTTATTTATGATTAAAAGGTGATTATCTTCATACAGAATCCTTTGAGCAATATCGTCAAAATACTCTTTATCTAAAGGTTTATAGATCATATATAAATGTTTATCGTACAAATAAACAAAAAAGAGTTGACTTATACAACGTGACACTATGTCAGTCTGATTAATTTGGCATAATGTTAGCTACTATTTGGATTGTAACGAAATTTTAATAACGAAAACAATTAAAAATTAAAAATATGGGAAAAATTATTGGAATTGACCTTGGTACCACAAACTCTTGTGTTGCCGTAATGGAAGGTAACGAACCTACTGTTATCATTAATAGTGAAGGTAAAAGAACTACTCCATCTATTGTTGCTTTTGCTGACAATGGTGAGAGAAAAATTGGTGATCCTGCTAAGAGACAAGCAATTACAAACCCTGATAAGACCATTTTCTCTATCAAGAGATTTATGGGTGAAACTTACGACAGAGTTCAAAAAGAGATTGCACGTGTCCCTTATAAAGTAGAAAGAGGTGCTAACAACACAGCTCGTGTAAATATTGATGGAAGATTGTACTCTCCACAAGAGATTTCTGCTATTGTACTTCAAAAAATGAAAAAAACTGCAGAAGATTATCTTGGACAAGAGGTTACAGAGGCAGTTATTACTGTTCCTGCATACTTTAGCGATTCACAAAGACAAGCTACTAAAGAGGCAGGCGAAATTGCAGGACTAAAGGTAAGAAGAATTATCAACGAACCAACTGCAGCTGCTTTGGCATATGGTCTTGACAAGAAGAATAGTGATATGAAAATTGCTGTATTCGACCTTGGTGGTGGTACATTCGATATTTCAATTCTTGAACTTGGAGATGGCGTATTTGAAGTTAAATCTACAAATGGTGATACACACCTTGGTGGTGTTGACTTTGACCACGTAATTATCGACTGGTTGGTAGAAGAATTCAAAGCTGAAAATGGCGGCGTAGATTTGAGAAAAGATACAATGGCTCTTCAAAGATTGAAAGAGGCAGCTGAAAAGGCAAAAATTGAACTTTCAAGCCAAACTACAACTGAGATCAACTTGCCTTACATTATGCCAATTGATGGAGTTCCAAAACACTTGGTTAAAACTCTTTCACGTGCAAAATTTGAACAACTTGCAGACTCTTTGATTCAAGCAACAATTGAACCTTGCCGCAAAGCTCTTCAAGATGCAGGTTTGAAAGCTTCTGAAATTGACGAAGTATTGTTGGTAGGTGGATCTACACGTATCCCTGCTATCCAACAAATCGTTGAGAAGTTCTTCGGCAAAGTTCCTAGCAAAGGTGTTAACCCTGACGAAGTTGTAGCTATAGGTGCTGCTATTCAAGGTGGTGTTCTTGCTGGTGATGTTAAGGATGTGCTTTTGTTGGATGTTACTCCTCTATCATTGGGTATCGAAACTTTAGGTGGCGTAATGACAAAACTTATCGATGCAAATACAACTATCCCTACTCGCAAATCTGAAGTATTCAGTACTGCAAGTGATAACCAACCATCAGTAGAGATCCACGTTCTTCAAGGTGAAAGACCAATGGCTCGTGACAATAAGACTATTGGAAACTTCCACTTGGATGGTATCACTCCTGCACCAAGAGGTGTTCCTCAAATTGAAGTTACTTTCGATATCGATGCTAATGGTATCTTGAATGTATCTGCTAAAGATAAAGCTACAGGTAAAGAGCAAAAGATTAGAATTGAGGCATCTTCTGGTCTAAGTGATGATGAAATCAAGAGAATGCGTGATGAGGCAAAAGCTAACGAAGCTGCCGACAAAGCTGCTAAAGAGAGAGTTGACAAAATCAATGCTGCTGACGCAATGATTTTCCAAAGCGAGAAGAACTTGAAAGAGTATGGTGACAAGATCCCAGCTGACAAGAAGGGTGCTATTGAAACTGCTCTTGGCCAACTTAAAGAGGCACACAAATCTGGCGACATCGCTGCAATCGACTCAGCAACAGAAGCTTTGAACAATGCTTGGCATGCAGCATCTGAAGATATGGCGAAAGCTGCTCAAGCTGCTGACCCTAACGCAGGTGCACAAGGCGCAGGCTTCAACCCAGGTGCTGGTGCAAACAACTCTCAATCTTCTGACAAAGATCAAGAAGTAACAGATGTTGATTTCGAAGAGGTGAAATAGCCTCTCCACTAAATACAATTAAATCCGTGTAGCTCAAATAGTTACACGGATTTTTTGTGTCTGAAATCTGTATTACTAAAACTTGGAATAGATTGCCGCACTCCGTGCAGCAATGACGAAGTAGAGTAGATTGTCGGACTCCGTGCAGCAATGACGGAGTAGAGTAGATTGTCGGACTCCGTGCAGCAATGACGGAGTAGAGTAGATTGCCGGCTACGCCAGCAATGACGTAGATGCATAAAACAGCATCTCAAAACAAACTCGTGAATGGCGAAATAGGAGCATCAATCCATTACATACTCTCTCCTCACACTTACCTTTTACGTGGCAAGACTTCAGTTTGATCTAATACTGAGCCATTACGATCTAATAGAGTAATTGTCATCTTTTTAGGTGTAACATTCAGATGTAGGGCACTCACCGTTTTTGGACCCTCTGTCCAGCGGAATTTTATCTTCTCAGAATTATATTCAAGTGGAGCATCTAGGTCACAAGCAGAGCCCCTCTCATTATCAGAAGATGTTACTTGAATATAAGTTGTACCTGATTGACTATCAACTACTTTTCCACCATATAATGGATAAGAACTCATATAGATGTGATTATTTCCGGCAAGAGCCAAATTTACCCCTAATTCATCAAACAACTCAGACCATCTGCCATATTGAGAATCCTTACCATTAGCTCCGAAAAACCATTGATAGTGTTCACAGACAACTACATAAGGAGATGGATTATTAGTAACGACATCTTTAACCCAACTCTGTGCTGCAGCCAATCCTGCAGAGTCTCTCATACTCTCATTATTCAACATTACAAAGAGAACATCACCATATTTAAAGTGGTAGCAAACACCCTCTTCTCCTTCGTATCCATTGCGAGGATAGGCCGCTGCATCGCGGAAGAATTTATTGGACTGGCCATATTGGCGCGTCATATTATCGTGATTTCCATTAACTCCCGCCCACATATAATTTATAAACGGTTCCTCAAGATATAGGTTCTGCCAAAAAGAGTAACTTCCACCCCAAGCAGTAATATCTCCAAGATGTAAAATCCAATCAAATCCCTTCTCAAAATCCTCAACGACACCTATCATATCCATAGCGGCCTTAGTACGATGATATAATGGAGAATATGCGTGGAAGTCTGAAATTACACAAGCACTCC
The DNA here is from genome assembly GCA_017513445.1 of Bacteroidales bacterium. Lineage (GTDB taxonomy): Bacteria > Bacteroidota > Bacteroidia > Bacteroidales > UBA932 > RGIG6374. The sequence goes on from JAFXFS010000018.1 coordinate 82,077, forward strand.
ACCTCTTTGCTCCCGATGTGGTAAAATAATAGGTTTCAGTAGTATCACCACCCGCAATTATCCTATATTTATAATCCTTATCTGACTTAAGAGCATCAATATTAGCATCAAACTTATTAATTACAACATCTTCATAAAAGTTCTCTCCACTTTTAGTCTTTGAGTAGATGCTGTCATAAGTTGTACACAAAACACCCTCAAAAGTACGAGTAATCGCCTTTTTCCACCTCTTATCTTTCAAAGGGGCAACCTCTAAAGTAGCACTTTTAATAGTTGTATCTGTTGCCCAACTGAAATTCATTTCAGAGTCGGTACGCTCTGATGGAGATGTAGTTATAGAAAAAATTGCCTCCTGACCACTTAGAGTATTAAAAATAGTGGCACTAAGCCATAATGTAAGAACAAGAAATAATCTATTTGTCAACTTCATAATTAAAGGTTTTCCCAAAGGTAACTATTTTTTTTCCTTTATGTGAAGTTGCCAACTATTAAACAGATTTTGCCAAACTGAATAAAGTGCTAAAAATACCGAAGCAATTGGATTCAGGTAGATATTGGACATCCAAATTCCCATTGCGACATTTTTCTGACCCAACATCTGACCTCCGGCAATAACATCACCATACCTCTTGCCTATCAACTTGCCAACTCCAAACTGAATTGCACAAAAAACAATCGAAATTGCTCCAAGTATAATAATATTATCAAAGTTATCTTTCCAATTATCTATTATAAAAGATATTGTTTGACCTAAAGTAATAGTCAATGCAGCAGCCCAGATATGTAGTGAGTATGGTTCAAAACGCGAGATAAATCTATTTACCTTAGCTGCAAATAGTTGAAGGAGCATAGCCACGAAGAAAGGAAGGGCAATTATCGGAGATACTCTTCTCAAAATTAGGACAAATGATTCCAGAAATGGCATACTTTGCTGCTCTCCTATAAAGGAGAAGTAGATTGGAGCAACAACAGCTACCATTAAATTTCCAAGGATTACGTGTGTGGTTACAGTCTCCCTATTTGCTCCCAGTATACAGGAAATAACAACGGATGATGCAGCAACAGGACATAGTACTCCCACCAGTACACCCTGAGCAACTATCTCATTATCAAATAGATAGTTTATTAAATAATATCCCCCTAAACTTACTACAATCTGGAACAATAGCAACCATATAGTCATCTTACTTATATGGATCAGCTTCAAACTCTTGATATTGACAGAGGTAAAGTTGAGTAGTAAAATAGAAAAAATCAGATACGGCAACGTTACAGCTAAATAATCGCACCACTCGTGAAATAGAAATGCGAGCAGAATAGCTAACGGCAGTATCTGACTTCTTTTCAATGTTAAATATAAATTTGACTACTTTCTTGTATTTTCGTAAGTAGCTTCAATTTTTGCCAATTCAGGAGCAAATGGTTTCTTTTTGCCATCAACAGCTGTATAGACACAAGGACCTGTTACACAACCACCTGCACAAGACATTACCTCAACAAATGGAGTAGGAGCTTTGCCCAATTTTGCATAGAGCTTAAGCATTCCAATATTCTTCTTATCAAGGTTTGAAATTTGTGTTGCACTCAACTTGCTATTATCCAAAAATGCCTTAACTGCATCGGTAACACCACCAGCTTGAGCAAAACCATAGGCCTCTCTAACAGATTGATTTTTAACAACATACGGCTCTACACCATCCAAAGATATTGCATAACCATCGAACATTGAGCCAAGCTCTTCGAATGTCAAAGTAAAATCTACATTCTCAGTACCTTTGGCCTCTTTTCTCTTAGCCATACAAGGACCAATAAATACAGTTATTACATCCTGATATCTCTCTTTAACAATCTCAGCTGTGTAATACATAGGAGATTTAGTGGTTGAGATATATTTTTCCAACTGTAGAATATGTTTCTTTGCTAGTTGAACGTATGATGGGCAGCAAGATGTGGTCATAAATTGCTCACCTGCCTCAAGTCTCTCCTCTAATTCGTGAGCTTCAAGATCAGTTGTAACCATTGCACCCTCTGAAACCTCTACTACATCGTGGAATCCCAACTGTTTAATTGCACCATAAACATTCTCAATTGGAACATTAAACTGCGAAAGAATAGATGGAGCAACCATTGCCACAACCTTTTTACCAGCTTTGATTCTACTTAGAACATCAAAAACCTGTGAAATCTCAAAAATTGCACCGAATGGGCAAGCATTGATACATTTACCGCAGTAAATACATTTTGTATCATCAATATGTTCAACTCCATATTCATCTTTGCTGATGGCCTTAACCGGGCAAACATCTTCGCAAGGTACCGGAATATATACAATTGCGTGATATGGACAACTTTGCTGACAGATACCGCAACTGATACATTTATCGTGGTCAATCTCTGCCTGACCATGCGAATTGAATCTAATCGCACCTTTAGGACAGTTTACATAACAACTTCTTGCCACACAACCGCGACAAAGGTTTGTTACCTCATAATTGGTTCTCACACAAGATGAGCAAGCCTCATCAATAACACAAAGAATATTATCCTTAGGATTCACATCACGAGTAATTGCCTCTTTCGCATACTTTGACAGTGGAGTCAATTCATCTTTCTCATCACTCATATCAAATCCTAACAATGGAAAAGATTTATACTTCCAAATAGCTCTCTCTTTGTGAATACAACAACGACCCATCACTTTGGCATTTCTTGGTGAAAGTTCCAAAGGCAAACGGTCAATTTGTTCAACCAAACTATCGTCTTTCCATAGTCTTACAAGGTTCGCCAATAATTTGTGACGAACAATCATAACATTATTCGTAAAAGCCATAACTAAAATTTAGGAGACGCAAAGATAATAGATTTATCCGATTATATAATTATTTATGTTGAAGTTTTCCAGTGTTTCTTTCTTTCCAATATCAACAATTTTCAAATTCTCAACCACAACACCCCTTACAATATGCTCTGCTGCGATAGAGAGATAAAAATCAAATATCGGGAACTTCTCAGGCCAAGATGCCATCAAAGGGAAGATTTTTGGAGATATTAGATGAATCCCATCAAAGGCCAACTTTCTATAATCATCAGGATTTATTTTTCCGAATGGAGACTTAACTTCACCTGTCTGAATATTTGTCCAACCCACAAGACGACTATCATCATCAAAAAGCAAGTATCTATTTGTAACTCTGTCACTTACAAGTAGAGTAGAAATCACCTTATCGGAACTATTCTCCTCATAGAATTTTCGCAAATCGAGATTTGAGAAGATGTCAACATTGTGAAGTAGAAATGGCTCTTCGTTCAGTTTTGAATCATCCCATTGATCTGCATTAAGACCATAAAGAGGATTGGAAACGTGTCTAATTCCGCCACCTGTATCTCTTAAGAGGTCTGTTTCATCTGAAATTCTAATATCCAACCCGAAATTATCATTCTCCTTTAGAAAATCAACAATCTGTTCAGCCAAATGTGAGACATTTATTGCAATAGTTGTAAATCCCGCCTCCTTAAGTTTAAGAATCTGATATTCAAGCATAGGTTTACCATCCACCTTTAACAGAGCTTTTGGAGTTATATCTGTCAAAGGACGCAACCTTGTTCCTAAACCTGCAGCAAAGATTAAAGCTTTCATTTACAATAGATTATAAATCTTTTTGAACACCAATTTCTCTATGGCATAGACGTACATCAACATCAAACTTCTTTGCAATGTGTGTAGCTAAATGCTCTGCACAATATACAGAACGGTGCTGACCACCTGTACATCCAAACGAAAACATCAAGTGTGTAAATTTGCGATCAATATACCTCTTCACGTGGGTATCTGCTAAAGAATAGACACTATCAAGGAATTTATAAACACCACCCTCTTCTTCAATAAAATCAATAACCTCTTGATCTAGACCTGTGAAGTGCTTGTAATGTTCATATTTTCCAGGGTTCTCAATGGCACGACAATCGAATACATATCCACCACCATTACCTGATGTATCAGCAGGAATGCCCTTCTTAAATGCAAAGCTAAATATTTCTACCTCTAATTTTCGCTCGGGATTTAGATCTGCGAACTGACGCATTGTAGTGAGTTCCAACAAGATAGAACTTAAATATGGATACTCTTCGAATGGTACTTTCAACAATTTTTTAAGGTTATCTATTGCATATGGTACACTTTGAAGGAAATATGGTTTCTTCTCAAAATATCCTCTAAAACCGTAAGCTCCAAGCACTTGTAATGTCCTGAATAAGACAAAGTGACGAAGATTTGCCATAAACTCCTCTCTATTTACTTGAGTAAATTCCTGAAGAGCTTCTAAATAGGCATCAATCAACTTCTCTCTAAGCGCATCTGAATATTTTGCCTTTGCCTGCCAAACAAACGAAGCAACATCGTAATAGATTGGACCTCTTCTACCTCCTTGAAAATCAATAAAATATGGATTTCCATCTACCAACATCACATTTCTTGCCTGGAAATCTCTATATAGGAAGTTATTTGAATTGCAATTCATTAAAATATCAGACATTTTACTGAATTCATCCTCCAACTGAATCTCATTGAACTCAATACCTGTTGCCTTTAAGAAGCAGTATTTAAAATAGTTAAGATCGAAAGAAATCATCCTGCGGTCAAATTCAGGTTGCGGATAACAGATGTTGAAATCCAAACCTTCAGCACCCTTGAACTGCAATGCTGGCAACATTTTTATTGTTTTGCAAAGCAACTCAACCTCTTTATGGTTATAATTTCCGCTCTCGCGTCCCTCAGAAACCGCCTTAAAGAGTGAATCATCTCCTAAATCTTTTTGTAAATAGTAGTATTGATCATCGCTCTTTGAATATACCTCAGGAACAGGCAAACCCATCTTATAGAAGTGGTCTGCAATAGTCCAGAAGGCAATATTCTCCTCAACACAAGTACCTTTGGCTCCAATCAATGTTCTATTTTTACCATACAACCTGAAGTATCTTCTGTTACTTCCCGATGAAGGCAACTCCTCAACTTTTAGAGGTTTCTCTGATGTATATTCTTCAAAAAGTCTTTCTAAGTGGATCATCTCTTTCTAAATATATTTAACTTTCAAAAATAACACAAATAACTCTAATAATAAAATTTGAAATCAAAGTTCTAAATCAAAGTTGATAGCTCTCCCCTCCCTTAAACTTGCAGCCACATCAATCAATCTCTGATTTGAGCTCCCGACAAATGGCTTGTTATCAACCTTTTGCTCCTCAATAAAGGGACCGTCAACAAGCACATCTATGTAGGTAAGGAGTTGTGATAATTTACTATTAGAGAGAATATCTTCAAATCTATAACCACTATAGCACCAGATTGTCTTGTTGCTATGTGATTTTATCTCTTTTGCAAGTTGAGTAACACCCTCAACCTGATAGAATGGATCTCCTCCACTAAAGGTTACATTATTGAAATCAGAATCGAGAACAACATCCAATAACTCGTTGATTGTCATCAAGTTACCATTATTAACATTCCACGACACTGGATTATGACACCCCCTACAATGGTGAGTACAACCTGCAAAATAAATTGAAGTTCGCAATCCAGGACCATCCACGATGGTATCATAAACAACTCTCAATACTGATAATTTCATAAGCTAAGTATGCGATACTCTATCTCTCAGTTCTGCCTTTTTAGCATAATTCCATCTATCTGTATTACCGACAAGATACCCGGTAATCCTTTGTAATCTATCAATTCTGTCACTACCACATTTTGGGCACTCTCTAAGATTTTGCGAGGCATCCTCATAACCACAATTGAGACATCTGTTTCTATTGTGATTCACAGAGCAGTAACCAATATCATACCTATCCATTAAATCGACAACATTCATAATTGCCTGTGGGTTGTGAGCCGCATCTCCATCAAGTTCCACATAGAAAATATGGCCTCCACGTGTCTTTTCGTGATATGGTGCCTCAACTCTCGCCTTATGACTTGCGCTACATTTGTAATAGACAGGTATATGATTGGAATTGGTATAATACTCTTTATCTGTAACACCTTCGATAATACCGAACTCTGCCCTATCCTTAGATGTAAATTTTCCCGACAATCCCTCTGCAGGCGTTGCAATTATACTATAGTTGTGATTATACTTTTCAGAATAGTATAAAGCCCTCTGTCTCATTCTCTCAACTATCTGTAATCCAAGTTCTTGCGAAGATTCACTCTCTCCGTGATGCTTTCCTGTCAATGCAATTAAAGTCTCGGCAAGACCTATAAATCCAATTCCAAGAGTACCTTGATTTATCACATCTCCCAACGGCTGTTCGGGATCTAATTGATCACCACCAACCCACAAGTGAGACATAAGGAATGGGAACTGTTTTGCCTTCGCATCTGCCTGAAATTTATATCTCTCATTGAGTTGAAATGCCGCTAAATCGAGTAAATCTTCGAGTTTCTCAAAAAAGGCATCTATTCTCTTCTCATAATCCTTTTCACCCATAACCTCAATAGCCAGACGAACAATATTTATTGAAGTAAAAGAGAGATTTCCTCTACCAATAGAACTCTTTTCTCCAAATCTATTTTCAAAAACCCTCGTTCTGCAACCCATTGTTGCCAACTCATATTTATAACGCTCAGGATCTGTTTCACACCACTTTTCGTGTTTGTTATATGGAGCATCCAGATTTACAAAATTTGGAAAAAACCTCCTTGCAGCCACTTTACAAGCATATTTATAAAGGTCATAATTCCTATCTGAAGGGAGATAACTGACACCCCTCTTTTTCTTCCAGATCTGTATTGGAAAAATTGCAGTGGCTCCACCACCAACACCTTCGTATGTACTTGTCAAGAGTTCTCTAATCACACATCGGCCTTCGGCAGATGTATCTGTTCCGTAGTTTATTGAACTGAAAACCACTTGATTACCTCCTCTTGAATGGATAGTATTCATATTATGGATAAAGGCCTCCATAGATTGATGAACTCGCTTAACAGTACGATTTATCGCGTGTTGTACAAGACGGGCATCACCAGTTAATCCCTCAAGGGAGGTTGGTATATAGTCATCAATAACCGTATCATTGAGGTATGTGAGATCTCTCTCTTCTAACTGAGAGAGAATTTTAAGCTCCTCTTTGAAGGTAACTCTCACAAATGGGGCAAGATAGAAGTCGAAAGCTGGAATAGCTTGACCACCGTGCATCTCATTCTGAGCCGCCTCTAAGGCCATACAAGATAGCACGCTGGCAGTTTCAACTCGCTTTGCAGGTCTGCTTTCTGCGTGATTTGCAAAAAAACCATTCGCAAGAATTACATCAAGTGGATGCTGCACACAAGTAAGACTCCTCGTTGGGTAGTAGTCCAAATCGTGGATATGCAGATACCCCTTTTCCACACATTTGGCAACTCTCTTATCCAAAAGTCTATCCATTGTAAATGACTTGGTGGTCTCACTTGCAAACTTCATCATCATACCTGCTGGCGCATCGGTATTAAGATTTGCATTCTCCCGAGTCATCTCATTGGACTTAACCTCCACTAAATCAATATATTTATCGTGTTTTTCTCCTGTCATATAAAAGCTATATTATTTTGCTAAATTAGTTATTATTTAGCAAATTTCTTATATTTGAAGTTCTAAATTTTTAATTTATGTACGATATCTCATATTGCTCAGACAAGTATCAGTATACTATGGGCAAAACATTCTACGATAGTGGAATGAAAGACAAAATAGCAATTTTCAATCTATTTTTCAGAAAAGCACCCGATAACAACAATTGGGCTGTAGTTTGTGGTATTAAAGAGGCATTGGAAATGATTAAAAATCTTGGAAATGCCCCTGCGAGTTTCTTTGAAAAGTTTCTGCCGGGAGATGATTACGCAGAGTACCGAGAATTTCTTGCAAATATGAAATTTACAGGCGATGTCTATGCGATGAGAGAGGGAGAGATAGCCTTTCCAAGAGAACCAATTATCACTGTAAAAGCTCCTATCATTGAAGCTCAGGTTTTAGAGACTCCTCTACTTTGCATAATGAACCATCAAATGGCTGTTGCTACAAAAGCATCACGCGTAACCAGAGCTACAAACAAACCGGTAAGTGAATTTGGATCACGCAGAGCTCACGGACCTTGGGCTGCCGTTCACGGTGGAAAAGCTGCATATCTTGCAGGATGTGCCAATAGTTCCAATGTATTGACTGCCTGCAAATTCGGATTAGAGTCAAGTGGTACTATGGCTCATAGCTATACCACATCTTTTGGATGCACAATCGAAGGTGAATACAAGGCATTTGACACATACATCAAGACTCATAAAAATGAGGGTCTTATTCTTTTAATAGACACTTTTGACACTCTTAAATGTGGTATTATCAATGCTATAAAGGCATTTAAGAATAATGGTATCGATGATAATTATCAATATGGATATGGCGTCAGATTGGATAGTGGAGACTTGACCTATTTGTCGCAAGAGTGCCGAAAAGCTCTTGACAATGCAGGACTTACTAAGTGTAAAATCTTTGCCACCAACTCGTTAGATGAATATATCATTACAGATTTGGAACGCCAAAATGCTAAGATTGATGCTTATGGAGTGGGTGATGCAATTGCAACAAGCAAACACAACCCTTGTTTTGGCAATGTCTATAAATTGGTTCAATTGGATGATGAGCCACTACTTAAACGCTCGGAAGATAAAATCAAGTTGATAAATCCTGGTTTCCAAATTACATATAGACTTATTGTAAATGGAAGATTTGAAGCTGACGTAACCTGTCTCAGAGGAGATAAAACCTCTCAAAAAATCACCAATAATAAAAACATATCTATTCGTGATGAGATGGATCAAACCAAGAGAACTGCCTTTAAATCAAATAGTTACACTTGGAAAGAGCTTCAAATACCAGCTATCAAGAATGGAGTTGTAGTTATGGAAGATATCCCTCTAACTAAAGAAAAAGAGTACTATCTTGATAATCTCAGCAGATTTGATGAAACACAAAAGAGAATCCTTAACCCTCACTACTATAAAGTCGATATTTCAGATGAACTTTATGATGTGAAAATGGATATAATAGACAATCTTGTAGCAGAGATAAATGAACTAAGTAGAGATTTTGAAAAATCATACTCTCACGTGGTTGTAGATATGCTTTACGACTTTATTGATGGATCACTTGCTTGTAATGGCACTCAGGAAGCGATAAAGAATGCTGTTAAACATATCAGAAAGCATCCGGAAGAGAAGGTACTTTATGTTGCCGACTGTCACCCTGCCAACCACTGTTCATTTAAGGATTTTGGCGGAATATGGCCAGCACACTGCGTTGAAGGAACTCACGGAGGTAAAATTGCATCTGAATTCTACTCAATTCCACACAAAATAAATCGCCCTGATGCCTCGAGGAATATCTATTACAAGGGTTGCAACAAAGATATGGAGCAATATTCAGGTTTTGATGGCATTAACGCAAAGGGAGAAACACTGAAAAGTCAATTAACACGCAATGTCTTTGTAAGCGGAATAGCAACTGAATATTGCATCAAGGAAACTTGTAAAGATTTGATTAACAATGGTTTCACTGTTCACATTCTCTCTGAAGCGCTTGGATACATTACTCCAGAAGGACACGAAGAGAGCTTGAAGGAGTTGGAAGAATTGGGAGTATTTATTGACTAAAGGCATAAATTTTGTATTTTTGCGCCCTTGTATGCGAATGAGTATTATTAAATATATACTTACTGCCCTTGCAATGGTTATTTTTGCAAGTACATCGTCGTATGCACAAACAACAGCAAAGGATAGCACTCTGCTTGTTGTAAGTGCTGATACATTGGGTGACAATAGAGTTGATTCTTTACGACAAAATATTGTAAATCAATTAGATACACAGGCCAATAATAATCCGGTATCAGATCAAGTTTCTAAACCAGTAGCTGATACCATCCAAACAATTTCAGATACAACTCAACAAGATAGTTCTAAACCAAAGAAAGTTTATACGGAGTATATTGACACTACCTACTATCCACCTCTGGATTCTCAAGGGGTAATACTTGATTCATTTTTGGTAAAAGAACTTGACTCTCTCTTATCTTTATATAAGGTAGAAGCTCCTCGTAAAAAGGATTTAAGGGCCATTGATAGAGCAAAGGCTAAAGCTATAAAGGATAGTATCAGATTGAATACACCTCGTATTCTTGAAACATTTGCTCTTCCAGATTCTCTCTACTATAAAAGATTAGTACACTGGACTCACACTAGAGATTTCAATGATATTGAGGTTCAAAAATTTGATACATCTTACAATTTCCACTTTACAGAGTATCCTTTCCAAAAGGAGGATGTTGATGCAACCTATCTCGGTGTAGCCGGTTCGCCGGTACTATACCACAACTATTTCAAGAGAGAGAGGTTGGATATCTTCCCTGCTTTTGATCCATATATTTCATACTCTTATACCCCTGACACCCATCCGATGTATAATGTAAAGACACCTTATACCGAGTTGGCATATTGGGGAACTCTCTTTGCAGGTAAATTGAAAGAGGAGGATAATATCAAGATTATGACTACTCAAAACCTCTATCCATCTTTAAATTTCAATCTACTTTATGAGAGATTTGGAGGTGGTGGTATGTTAATGAGAGAGAAATCGGACAACAGAACATTCTCTGCAACTATCAACAACCTAGGCAAGAAGTATCTTATGAATGGTGGATATATTGCACAGACTGTTAAGAGAGAGGAGAATGGTGGACTTCAAGACCCATCAATGATTTTGGACACAATTCTTGATGCAAGAACGATTCCTGTAAATCTAAGTAATGCTTACAACCATCTGTGTCGCCGAACATTCTTCCTTACCCAATCATTTGCTATACCTTTGAATTTCTTTAGAAAGAATGCAGACTCCATTGCTGCCGGAGAAGGCACTGTTGCATATTTGGGACATAGCACTGAGTACTCAACCTACAGCAAGGTATATACAGATGATTTCACCAGTAATCCTAATCAAAAGAGTTTCTATCAGAACTACTTTATAAATGAAAATGCTAGTAATGACTCCATCTACACTATGCAGTTTGACAATCGTCTCTTCATAAGACTGCAACCATTTGATAATGATGCGATTATCTCAAAAATCGATGGTGGTGTAGGTTATCAGAGATTGAGTCATTACACCTTCAATCCGAAGTACTTTACAAGTGGACATAAAAACAGTTATGCCAACAATCTATATATCTATGCCGGAGCATCCGGAATGTTTAAGAAGTATATAAATTGGAGTGCAAACGGAAAGTATTACTATGCAGGTTACAATGCAAATGATTTCTCTCTTGATGGAAAGTTGAGACTATCTATCTATCCTTTCCCAGAGGGAATTCACTTGACAGGTAAAATTCACACTTCGCTCAGAAGACCTGACTGGTTTTCAGATAATCTTTATACCAACCACTATATTTGGAATAACTCATTCGATAAGATTTCGGAATCGAAACTTGAGGGAACACTTACAATTGATAAGTTTGACCTTGAAGCATTCGCAGGTTATGCTCTTGTAGATAATATGATCTACTACGACTCATTAGCTATAATTCGTCAGCATTCAGAACCTATGAGTGTACTTTCCGGCTATCTGAAGTATAATTTCCATCTTGGTCCGGTACACTTTGACAACAGGGTTTTATATCAATGGTCGTCAAATCAGGAGGTACTTCCTCTGCCAAAATTGTCGCTAAATCTTAAATACTATCTACAATTCCCTGTTGTTAAGAATGTTATGACTATGCAAATTGGAGCAAATGCAATTTTCCACACAGCATACTACAAACAGGCCTACAACCCTGCTTTAGGACAGTTCTACAACCAAAACTCTGAACTTATAGGAGGTACTGCTCCATATATCGATTTCTTTGTTAACGTTCAATGGAAAAATGCCTGTGTATTTGTTAAATATCTGAATGGGGCAAAAGATTGGCCAACTTCAGATTACTTCTCTGCATATCATTACATTAGATCTCAGCCACAGTTTAAATTTGGATTATTTTGGCCGTTCTACATAGGTAATGGAAATTAAACAACTGATATTCACCATTATACTACTTCTTCTTAGCACTTTCCCAGCAAATAAGGTGAGTGAACGGGGTTTACAGCACCAGGAGGAGCATACCCATAGTGCTACTATTCTCCTAGATAAAAGTATGTATTCGAAGAGGGGCAAAGCTATTGGCTTCAACTATGAACTTTTCCAAAAGTATGGAGCTGCTCACAAGTGCAATATCACTGTAAAACCTCCTGTTCCGAAGAGTAATTATTGGGATAGTCTTATGGTTGGGACTATTGATATTATTGTTGCGGACTCCATTCCAGAGAGTTATGAAAAACAGTTTGTCAAGAGTATTCCTACCGCCGGAAAAGATTGTTGGATTGTTCGTGCAGATGACAAACATCTATTAGATGGCATAAATATGTGGATTACATCATACTCTCGCACAAATGAATATAAACGATTGAAATCCAATTATTTACGAAGTTTCAATATTAAAAACTACGCCCTGGTAGATTTGGATGTAAACAGGTTATCCCCTTACGATGAGTTGATTAAGAAGTATAGTAAATTCATTGGTTGGGACTGGAGACTACTTACATCTGTTGTTTATCAAGAGTCCCGCTTCTCAATGGGAGCTCAATCATCAAGAGATGCGTTGGGATTGATGCAGATTAAAAGCTCAACTGCACAATATTATGATATTAACAATATCTACGATCCAGAGATGAATATTAAAGCCGGAGCTCTGCATCTTCAACGACTATCCAACATCTATAAAAGGTATCAGTTTGATTCTCTCAACATTATCAAATTTACACTTGCAGCATATAATGCAGGTGAGGGACGAATAGATAACTGTATAGATGTTGCAAAAGAGCACAATATCCCATACAATCAATGGGATTCAGTGGTAACCTGCTTCCAATATATGCCTGATTTCCGTGGTGATGAGACAAAAAAATATGTAGAAGAGGTATTAAAAAGATGCGACTACTACTGTAAGATAATTAATTAACACTCATCGCTTTAGATGGACTTACCCTCGCTACGAAAATCGATGATAGTGAGAGAATCAGCATTATAACGAGAACTGAGAAGATATTCAGCAACAGTACAGTCCAAAGAGAGATATCCATAGGTACAAAATCAACAAAATAGTTCTCCGGAGAGAGTTTAATAAGGTGAGTATATTTCTGGACGAAATAACATATTAGAGCCACCACATTGCCCCAGAAGATACCTTTACCTACAATATACATTGAACGATAAAGAAATACTCCACAAATATTTTTTGTTGTCATACCCATAGACTTTAAGAGACCAATCATAGAGATCTTCTCAAAAAGGATAATCAAGAGTGATGAAATCATATTGAATCCAGCCACAGCTATCATAAGAATAATGATTATTGCCACATTGAAATCTAACAGATGTAGCCAATCGAATAGAGTCTGATACTCTCTCTCGATAGTTGTGGGCAAAATGTGAGGATCATCTTCGCTCTGATATTCATAGATAATGTTAAAAATTTCTTCAGTTGTAAAGAAGAGATCAGCCCCCTTTGCAAGTGTAATTTCAAAACTTGAAACATCATCCTTATCCCATCCATTAAGATTACGGATATGTCGTGAATCTACAATAGCAAGAGTCTTATCAATATTTTCAAACTGAATATCGTAGAGGCCACACACCTCATATTTCCTTATTTTTACATTATCTCCAACATAATATGCCACAACTTCATCTCCAACTTTATAGCTCATCATTTGAGCCAATCGTTTGGAAATCAATATCTTATTGGAAGTTCTATGACTAAAATCAGGCAATGTACCCTCGACTAATGCACTCTCAAAGAAATCAAAATTGTAAGTTGAATCAACCCCTTTAAAGAGCAATCCCTGAATATTCTCATCAGTCTTAATAATACCAGAACGATAACTTACCGGCGAAATTCTATCTACAGATTCAAGAGAATCAATTTTAGAGAGGTATGAGATATTTTTGCTGATTGGAGAGGCATCACTTCTGTAATCTACTCCAACTTTATTGAGGTGAATATCCCCTGAAAAACCTGATATCTTATGATTAATCTCCTTTTTGAAGCCGGAAAGCACAGCCAATGCTATAAAGATGACCAATATACTTATTGCAATAGATATCCAGGCAATGGTATTGCTAATTGCACTTAACCTCTTGCCTGAGCGTCCATCACTACTCAACCTCTTGGCTATAAATATATTTACGCCCATCCCTATTTCAACTTATTGACTATTTCCAACATCCTCTCAATAGCACTTTTTTTAATATTATCTCCCCTGCTCGCAAAAAAAGCTAAGAGACTGTTGGCGAAATAATTAAATGATTTAATGGTGTATTGTAACTTATTACATTTTTCGAATCCTCTTTCATACTTTTGGAGCTCTAAATCACCTACTCTTACTAAGAAAGAGATATCCTCACTCCTCGCAAAAATCAAATTCAATCCTCCGCTTGTAATCTCTGGATAAAATGGCAACTGACAAAGTTGAGCTTGAATCAGATAGATAATTTCAATAGCACTCACAGCCCCCTCGTGCGTAGCACTTACAATACTAAGATTATAGAGATCCTTCAGACGTTCTGGAGTCAAACCATTTAATACTCTGACCTGTATGTAACGGATGTCATAAATGAACTGATAATTGAATCTGTTAAGGATTTCAATATCTGTCAAAAAAGTAAGAGCTTCACCCTCATAGAGAGAATTGAAGTCCATATCCAAAGATTTTTTGTATTGTGCTCTATCAAATTTATCTCCAAAGGCAAGAGCAGACAATAACTCAACCCATTCGGACAAATTATCGCATTTAGACTCCACCAACTCTTGGAACTCATTGATTATCAATTCATCCCATATCACGCCATACATCCGTCGCAAATTCGATTTCTCTGTTTTATTGTTGACATTCTGAATCCTTTGCCTTATGAGAGGCAAAACAGATGGTCCCTCTTCAACAATTGGAGGGACTACGGCATTTGCCACGTATGGATCATCATCACCAAGCAGATTTATAAGATATGAAAGCTCTTCACTCATTATTTTGTCAAATTATCAAGAGACAATTTAACCAATCTATGTATAAATGGTTTATAATCCGGCTGACTCTCTTTTGCATATCTATTGGCTATCGCGCAACAAACTGTGGCAGCTTTATGCCCCATTAGTGTCGCTAAAGAGACTAATGCAGAA
The DNA here is from genome assembly GCA_017513445.1 of Bacteroidales bacterium. Taxonomy (GTDB): domain Bacteria; phylum Bacteroidota; class Bacteroidia; order Bacteroidales; family UBA932; genus RGIG6374. The sequence continues at coordinate 97,356 of JAFXFS010000018.1, forward strand.
CTCTCCATCTCGATATTTGTAACTTTCCAATCCTCAAAACGGAACTGCTCTAATTTCATTATCAAATCGTCAATAGCTGGAGTTAGTCTGACACATCTTCCCTGCGGACCATAAAATCCCGGCGCAGACATTGTCAAACCCTTGATAGTGCTATCCTTAAAGCGTTCAATTAACTCTGGTGCGGACTCTACAAAATAAGGTCGTCCTATTCTCTGAGGCCAATCCATATGTTTAACAAATGCCTCTTCTATCTCTTTGCAGGCAACCTTATCTCTATCCTTATACCAATTCAAAAGGCCATCAAATCCCAATGACATTTGAGAGAAAATAAATCCGCCAAGCGGAATTTCTGGCTGAACTGCACCACAAGTACCAATTCTCAATATTGTAAGCGACCTCTTTTCTGCTTTTTCCATACGTGTTTCAAAATCAACATTTACCAAAGCATCAAGTTCAGTCATCACAATATCGATATTGTCAGGACCTATACCTGTAGAAATTGCAGATATTCTCTTACCATTATATTTTCCCGTAATTGTATGAAATTCACGTGATTGTAAATCAACTTCAATAGAACCTTCATCAAAGAAAGAGGCCACAATATCAACTCTTCCCTGATCTCCCACCAATATCACTGTATCAGCAAGTTGCTCAGGACGAAGATGTAGATGGAATACACTCCCATCGCTATTAATAATCAATTCTGATTCAGGTATTCTTCCCATATATCTTACTTTTAAATAAATACAAACTCAAATTTATAAATTATTTCTATTTTTGCCTAAACAAATGATTCATATTATGTTCAAAAGAGCACAGACTTGGATAATTATTCTCGCAACCCTGCTTACAGGTACGCTATTATTTACAGATTTATGCTACACAATGGTTCCAAATGAGATTACCGGTAAAATGGAGCGAGAAAGTATATCTTTTTTAGAAAACCAGCAATATCTTGTCTTTACTATTGTGACATTTGCACTCACAATTATTGCACAATTCTATCATAAATACTTTCATCTGCAAAGAAGAGTCTGCACGATATGTATGCTCATTCTCTTTGCCTTTCAGGCATTTATCGTCTATCACTTCTTTATGCTTAAAGATGTATATTCATTCACAATCTTTTCACTATTCCCAACAATAACCATTATTGTTCTCTTTATAGCGACAAGATATATTCAGCGAGATGAAACTGTGGATTATCTCAACTATCTAATAGCAAACAATAAGGTAAAAAGAAAAGCTAAGAAGGTGAAAAAGAGATAGTTACTACAACTAATCGAGTTCGTCGTTCTTGCAATACTTCTTAATGACGCTATATGCATCACTTACGCCAAGCTCACCAGCTTTGCTCAGGTCGATACACCCCTTCTCTTTATCCTTTAGATAGATTAGAACCAATCCCCTATTGTAGTATGCCTCAGGTATATTAGAGTAGAGTTCAAGAGCTTTATTGTAATTGGTAATTGCAGATGTCAAATCACTTGAGAGACAATACAGATTAGCCAGATTATAATAGATATATGGGAAATCAGGGTATAGTTCCTGAGCCCTTTTCAAATCATTTATTGCAACCGAATAGTCATAATTTCTCTCCACAGACTCCCTTACAACTGTCTTTGTAGTATTTGTATGCTCCAAAGAGAGTACCTGAACACTATTATCCATAGATGATACAAAATCAATCATATCGGCATTCAAAGCACTTCTGTTGATATACAAAAATGGATTATCACTATCCTTCTCTATTGCTTCGTTATAACAAACCAATGCTGTATTAAACTGCCTGTTACTTGTCTCCACAATCGCCTTTGCAAATAGGTTATATGTATCTCTCTCCTCCATAACAGAGCTGTTTACTGTCTTAATTTCATCAAATGATGAGTAGAAATCCTTCACAGCTGAGAACTCCATATTGATTGGCAAAGAGTCAATAAAGGAGTCAAGCTTAGGGAACTTAAAGCGTTCAGTATCAACCATAAAGCTAATACTTTGCTGAGTCGGAACAAATTTGTAAAGAGATTTCAATTTTATATTTACCTCGCGATGCTGTAAAAGTTCATTATTAAAATCTTTCTTTGCAAAATCTGCATCAAGGGCTATCAGATTGTCATACTGCTTAGTGGTATCAGAGAAGACTCCATTCTCAGAAGAGGCATTCTTTGCCATATACTCTTGCACCTTTTTATTTGCTGTAACATAGTCCTCTCTGGCAGATTTATATTGTCCCAACTTATTCTTTGCATAAGAGCGGTTCATATATGCCTTCGCAAAGTCCGGATAGAGTTCAATTGCCCTTGTGTAATCTGCAATTGCATCTCTGTATCTCTCCATTTCAAGGAATATTGCAGCTCTATTGAAAAGTGCAAGGACATTCTCAGGATTTATATCTATTACTCTATCAAGATCGGCCAATGATCCACTCCAATCCTCTATTTTTGCCTTAATCAATGCTCTATTGTATAGCGTTAATGCATTACCCGGCTCCTCTTTCAGAACACTATTCATATCCTCAAGTGCCTGTGCAATATTATTGGCCTCAAAATGAAGTAATCCTCTGTTAAAATATGCTAATGTATTGGTTGAATCAATTGAGAGAGCTGAGTTCAAATCTGCAATCGCCTCATTTGTTTTCCCCTGCTGGGCATATATTCTTGACCTTCTCACATACCCTTCTGAATCGTGTCTGTCAAGTTTAATCGCTGTGTTATAATCCCTTACAGCACTCAAAGTATCTCCCAGGAAAAGATATGAAGCACCTCTGTTAAGGTAAGCTCCGGGATCATCTGGCACTTGTTTTATAAATTTATTGAAATCTTCAACTGCCTTATCAAACTGTTGAGAAACGAAGTATGTCACTCCTCTGCTATAGTAGAGTCCAACATATCCGGGACGCAAATCCACTGCATTTGCCAAATCATCCAACGCCTTTTCATATTCACCCAGGCGACTCAATGTGATAGCTCTGTAGTGATATGCCTGCGTATGTATGGGATTCAAATTTATTGCTTGATCGAAATCCATTTTAGCCCCAACAAAATCTCCAAGATTATACTTTGCAATACCTCTGAAATAGTATCCATCGTAGAAAGTGGGGTCTAATCTTGTCAGAATATTGAAATGCTCTATCGCCAAAGAGTACTTTCCATCAATAAGCGCCTCTCTCCCTCTGAAGAGGAATTGAGTTCTATTATATTGTGCCTCAACCTTGACTGAGACCAAGGATAGGATTAATAAAAATAGTATAAATCTTCGCTTCATTGTCACCTCAATATGCAATAATTTAACAAAATTAGGTATTTTTGTAAGTTGATAAAAATTTAATGATGAAAAAAACTCTGACACTTATCATTTTTGCTCTTTTTCCACTCTTTGTTGCATCTGCGCAAACAAAGGAATTCAAAGAGTATGCCCAAATGGTGAGTACAGATAGACTTAAAGATTTAATAATAAGTCTTGCTGATGACAGGACTGAGGGACGATGCTCAGGAACTATAGGCAATATGATGGCCGAGCATACAATTATTGAATCTTTCAGAAATAATGGTATATCTACATATAAAAGATCTACATACACACAGAGCTTTCGAAAGGATACTACAATCTTCAGAAATATAATTGGTTATCTTCCCAGCAATACAAAATCTGACGAGTATATTATTATCTGCGCCCATTATGACCATATAGGTAAAATTGGTGATGTTATCTACAATGGTGCTGATGATAATGCCTCTGGTGTAGCTGCCCTTATCACTCTATCAAAGCTCTTTTCAGAGATGAAGAGAAAGGAGAAGAATCTCAAAAAAAATATCCTCTTCGTTGCCGTTGATGGAAAAGAGTACAATTTTGCCGGTTCTGAATACTTTCTTAAAAATCTGACAATCCCCAAACGCAAAATAAAGTGCGTCATAAATATGGACATTATTGGTTCTAAACTTGTTCCACCGACATCTCTTGATGAGTATATCCTTATCTTGGGAGATAGATTTATGACCTCAGAGTACAAAATGGATATAAGACGTATAAATATTCGTCAAAACTTAGATATGTGTATTGATTTTACATTTTATGGAAGTAAAAACTTTACTGAAATGGCTTATAAGATGTCTGACAACTATACATTTTATAAAAGAGGTATCCCAGCCATTCTCTTTACTTCCGGATTTCATCATCACACATATAAAGCTACTGATGACTTGGAAATCATTGATTTTCCATCACTTAAAAAGAGAATACTCCTAATTTACGGTTTTACTCGCCAACTAATTTTACGATAATTTTACTGTGGATTTCAAGATTCATTCCCCATATCGCCCCACAGGAGACCAACCTGAGGCCATTGAGCAGATATGCAGTGCATTGTCACAAGGTGTAAAGTCTGCCACCCTACTTGGAGTTACAGGTAGTGGTAAGACCTTTACTATGGCCAATGTTATCGAAAAAATGAATCGTCCGGCTCTAATTTTGAGTCATAATAAAACACTTGCAGCTCAGCTTTATAGTGAGTTCAAGTCATTTTTCCCTGAGAATGCTGTTGAATACTTTGTCTCGTACTACGATTATTATCAGCCAGAGGCATATATACCTACAACTGACACATATATCGAGAAGGATTTAAGTATTAATGACGAAATAGAGAAGATGCGTCTGAGTGCGACATCAGCGCTACTTTCAGGGAGAAGAGATGTCATCGTAGTCTCCTCAGTATCTTGCCTTTACGGAATTGGAAATCCTGAAGACTTCCACTCTACCACTATCAAAATAGAGCGAGGAGATCGTATCAGTCGCACCAAGTTTCTCTACTCTCTGGTAGATGCACTATATTCAAGAAATGAGAGTGACTTTAAGAGAGGCACATTCAGAGTGAAGGGTGATTGTGTAGATATTTATCTGGCTTATGGAGATTATGGTTGCAGGGTGATATTTTTTGGAGATGAAATCGAAAGCATAGAGATGATTGACCCGATAAGTGGAGCAACCCTGGAGTATCTAAACCAAATATCTATTTTCCCTGCCAACAATTTTGTAACCACGAAAGAGAGAATTACAAAGGCAATTCACAATATACAGGATGATTTGTGTGAACAGATCAAGTTCTTTGAAGAGATAGGTAAAGCGTATGAGGCCAAACGCCTTAAGGGAAGAGTTGAGTATGATATGGAGATGATTAAGGAGTTAGGATATTGCCCAGGAATTGAGAACTATTCAAGATATTTTGATGGGAGAAAAGCAGGTATGAGACCATTCTGTCTGATAGATTTCTTCCCTGATGACTTTATCACATTTATTGATGAGAGTCACGTGACTCTCCCTCAGGTAAGGGCAATGTACGGTGGAGATAGCTCCAGAAAACACACCTTGATTGATTATGGATTCCGTCTCCCTGCTGCAGCCGACAATCGTCCACTTAAGTTTGATGAATTTGAAGCAATTATAGGACAACGACTCTATGTTAGTGCAACACCGGGAGATTATGAATTTGAAGATTCTCAAGGACTTATTGTTGAACAGGTTGTAAGACCAACCGGATTGCTTGATCCTGAAATTGTTGTAAGACCTACTGCTAATCAGATTGATGACCTGCTGGAGGAGATTCGCAAAAGATGTGAACTTGATGAGAGAGTCCTGGTTACAACCCTCACAAAGCGAATGGCAGAGGAGTTGGAGAAATATCTAACGAAGGTTGGAATCCGATGTCGATACATTCACTCTGATGTTGAGACAATGGAGAGAGTTGAGATTATTGAAAATTTCAAAGCAGGACTATTTGACACTTTGGTGGGAGTTAACCTTCTGAGAGAGGGATTGGATATCCCAAGCGTCTCTTTGGTAGCTATACTGGATGCCGACAAGGAGGGATTCCTCAGATCAGACCGATCTTTGACTCAAACTGCGGGACGAGCGGCACGAAATGTGAATGGCAAGGTGATTATGTATGCAGATACAATTACCGGCTCAATGCAGAGAACTATTGATGAGACAAACCGCCGAAGAAAAAAGCAACAGGAGTACAATATTGCCAACAATATTACACCTATTCAGATAGAGACCAAGAGTAAGAATTTACTATATGCTGCCAAGAATTATCAACAAGAGTATGAAATTAATGAAAATACAATTGTTAATGACCCAATCGTGGCATATATGACACCTAAAGAGCTTCACGAGGCAATTAAAGAGGCCAAGAGAAGGATGGAAGAGGCTGCTGCTCAATTGGATTTTATTGCAGCTGCCAGAGCAAGAGATGAAATGAATGCATTAAAGAAAGTATTGGAGAAGAGAAAATGAGAGATAATATAAATAAAAGAGTTGTTAGGATTGCGGAAAGCTACCAATCTGAACAAGATAAAGAGTTGATTATCAAATCATTCCAGCTAACTGAAGATGCTGTGAAAGATATGACTCGTGGTAATGGCAAACCATTTATAGAACACCCTATTGGAGTCGCTGAAATTGTATGTTTTGACTTAGGATTGGGAGCCACTTCTGTTATTACTCTCTTTATTCACGAAGCGACAAGGTTCAAACCTGAACTTTTAGATAGCATTGAGAGTGATTACTCAAAGGAGATTAAGGATATGGTCATTGGATTGAATAAAATTGCAATGATCAATCCAAATGACACAAAATTGGAGGCAGAAAACTATAGAAAACTGATTATCTCCTACTCTAAAGATCCAAGAGTTACTCTTATTAAACTTGCCGACAGATTGGAGGTGATGCGTAACATCGATTTGATTAAGAAGTCAAGTCAGATGAAAAAAGTTACTGAAACAATGTTTCTCTATATGCCTTTGGCCCACAAATTAGGGTTATATGGTATAAAAAATGAGTTGGAGGAGTTGGCTTTCAAATATAATGAACCTGAACAATACCGGGCTATTACCAATAAATTAAAGACTACTCAAAAGGATAGAGATGAATTGGTCAAATCATTCATCAATCCTCTTAAAGATAAAATTGACAAAGAGGGGATAAAATATACCCTTAAAGCAAGGACAAAATCTGCATACTCAATATGGAAGAAGATGCAGGCGCAAAAGGTACCATTTGAGGGTGTTTACGATGTATTTGCTATACGCTTTATCATAGATGCCCCAATTGAGAAGGAGAAAGATTTGTGCTGGAAGATTTATTCACTTGTGACTGAAGAGTATATCCCTGACACTAAGCGACTTAGAGACTGGATAAGCAATCCTAAAGCCAATGGATATGAGTCTCTTCACACCACTGTAACCAATAAAGATGGAGCAGCAATTGAGGTTCAGATTCGCTCTGAAAGGATGGATTATGCGGCTGAAAAGGGAAACGCAGCACACTGGCTCTATAAGGGAATGGCAAGAGACAATTCGTTGGATGAGTGGTTGGGAAAGGTTAGAACTATTCTTGAGAGCCCAGAATCGTTAGGAGATGGCGAAATGGAGACCTATGCTCCAAATGAGGTCTTTGTCTTCACTCCAGATGGCGACTTAAGGAGATTACCTGCGGGAGCATCTCTTCTTGATTTTGCATTTGATATCCATACTAACCTTGGAATTAAGTGTTCCGGAGGAAGAATTAATGGAAAGCAGGTCTCAATCAGAGAAAAGCTGAATACAGGAGATGTGATTGAAATAATGAAGAGTAGCAACCAGAAGCCTTCACAAGATTGGCTTAACTTCGTTGTTACTTCAAAAGCCCGCAGTAAAATCAAGCAAAAAATCAAAGAAGAGGAGTTCAAACTCGCTGAAATTGGTAAAGAACTGGTTTCTCGAAGAATGAAAAACTGGAAACTTGAGATTACTGATGAAGAACTCACTGTTTTCCAGAAAAAGCATAAATATAGCAGTCTCAATGAGTTATACGCCGCAATAGGCACAGGCACCATTGATATTTCAGAGATAAAGGATTTTGTTACCAAGGAGAATAATTCTCGTCCGGAAACAGCGCCGACAATAAGCAAAGAGTTTGTTGATAGAGGAGAAGAGAGAAAGAAAAATAATGACTACTTGGTGATTGGATCTGGAGTTAAAAACCTCGATTATACACTTGCAAAGTGTTGTAATCCAATTTATGGTGATGATGTCTTTGGATTTATCTCCACAAAAGGTGGTATTAAAATTCACAGAATATCCTGTCCTAATGCATCAAGACTGATTGACAACTATCCATATCGAATTCAAAAGGTTAAATGGAACCAAAATGTAAACAGCACCAGTTTCCAAACATCACTAAGAGTTTCATTTAATGGAGAGGAGTTTATTAGCAATAAGGTAATTGAGACAATTAATGCATTTAAGGTTTCAATCAGATCTTTTGCCATACTTGATAAGAATAGAGGTGCACAAGATATCTCTATAACTATCTCAGTACCAAGCAATCAGGAGTTGGATAAGATTATTCAAGCATTGAAAAGATTAAAAGGTGTTTATAATGTAACAAGAAGTAGTCGTTAATTATGGATAACTTTATTACCATAAAGGGGGCAAGAGCCAATAACCTGAAGGGGATAGATATAGCTATTCCTCGCAACAAATTGACTGTCATCACAGGAGTTTCCGGTAGTGGCAAATCTTCTCTCGCTTTTGATACCCTTTATGCTGAAGGTCAAAGAAGGTTTGCTGAGAGTATATCATCTTTCAGTCGTCAGTTTTTAGGAAGGTTATCTAAACCAGCTGTTGACTCTATTACGGGGATTCCACCTGCAATTGCTATTGGTCAGAAGGTTAATACTTCCAATCCTCGCTCAACAGTTGCTTCAAGTACAGATATTTATGACTACTTAAAGTTACTTTTTGCTAAAATTGGCAAAACATACTCACCTATTAGCGGAGAGGAGGTTAAATGCGATACTGCCAAAAGTGTTTGTGAATATATTATCTCACATAAGGATTGCGACTATGTATACATACTTACAAAAATTGGAAGTAGCAGAGATGGTTCGCTGATTGAGGATCTTTTAACCTATAAAGAGGATGGATACTCGAGAATTCTTATCTCTCATAACGATGGAAATCCTGCTCATTTACTAAGGATAGACCAGTTTTTGCAAGACTCTGCAAATATCTCATATTCAAACATTTGGCTACTGATTGACAGAGTTTCTCCAAATGATGATGATGACAATATCTCTCGCATACTTGATTCAGTCCAAAGTGCTTTCAAGGTTGGAAATGGTGAAATATATATCCACTTAAATAATCAATTCAAGGAGTTTTCATCTATTTTCAAGGCAGATGGGATTATATTTGAAGAGCCAAATGAGATGATGTTTAACTTCAATAACCCACTGGGAGCTTGTCCAAAATGTGGCGGATTTGGCAAAATTGTGGGTATTGATGAATCTTTGGTTGTTCCTGACCCAACTCTAAGTATCTATGAAGATGCAATTATGTGTTGGCGTGGAGAGGTAATGAAGAAGTTCAAAGAGGAGTTGATAATGTCTGCTTATAAATTTGACTTCCCTATTCATAAGCCATACAATCAATTGACTAAAGAGCAGAAAGATACTCTATGGAATGGTAATGATTTCTTTGTAGGTATTACACCATTCTTTAATTGGGTAGAAGAGAATAGATATAAAATTCAATATAAATATCTTCTTGCCAGATATTCAGGGAAGACCACCTGCTCTGAGTGTGAAGGATCAAGATTGAGAAAAGAGGCATCTTGGGTTAAAATTGGAGGGAAGAATATTGGCGAGATTATGTCAATGAGTATCTCTGACCTATATGACTTCTTCAAAAATCTGGAGTTGGACCAATATGACTATACTGTTGGTAAAAAGGCAATTGATGAGATTTTACTACGATTAGAATATATTATCTCGGTTGGATTGTCGTACTTAACATTGGATAGAAGGTCTAACACTCTTTCAGGTGGTGAAAGTCAACGCATTAACCTTGTCAGTTCATTAGGCAACAACTTAGTCGGTGCACTATACATTCTTGATGAACCAAGTGTCGGACTACATAACAGAGATACTCAACGACTTATTTCCGTTCTCAAAAAGTTAAGAGATTTAGGAAATACCGTTGTGGTTGTGGAACACGATGAACAGATTATAAGGAGCGCAGATTACCTGATAGATATCGGTCCAAGAGCCGGTATAAATGGAGGAGAGATTGTTTACAATGGAGATGTCAATGGCTATCTGGAAAAATTATCCAAAGGTGAGGCAGATCGTAGCGAGAGCGCTAACTCCTTGACAATCGATTATTTAAGTGGGATTAGAAGTATCAATTTCGGATCTAAACGCAGAAAATGGAGTACAAGTATTGATATTATTGGTGCTATGCACAATAACTTAAAGAATATCGATGTAAAGTTCCCATTGCACTGTATAACTGTAGTAACAGGAGTCTCTGGTTCCGGAAAGAGTTCATTAGTTGGAGATACACTCTACCCAGCCCTTAACAGACATATCAATATGGTTGGCGATAAACCTGGTTTAATGAAAAGATTAGATGGGAATTTAGATAAAATTACATCTGTTGAATATGTTGACCAAAATCCTATTGGAAAGAGTGCAAGATCAAATCCTGTTACATACCTTAAGGTTTATGATGATATTAGAAAGATCTTCTCAGATCAGCCATACGCTAAAATGAACAATTATGGACACTCCCATTTCTCTTTTAACATTGATGGAGGAAGATGTCCTGAGTGTCAGGGAGAGGGCATTATCAGAGTAGAAATGCAATTTATGGCAGATGTTGTTATGACTTGTTCTGCTTGTAACGGTAAGAGATTCCTACCTGATATACTGGAAGTTAAATATAAAGGGAAGAGTATCAGCGATGTACTTGATATGAGTGTAGATGATGCCATTGATTTCTTCTCTGCTCAAAAAGAGCCACTTGCGAAGAGAATTGCAGAAAAATTACAACCTCTCCAGGATGTCGGACTCTCTTATGTAAAACTTGGTCAAAGTAGTAGTTCATTCAGTGGTGGAGAGAGCCAACGCGTGAAATTGGCTTACTTCCTGGGTAAAGAGAATAGTTCTAAACGAGAAAATATACTCTTCATATTTGATGAACCTACAACAGGACTTCACTTCCACGACATCAATAAACTCTTAACCTCATTCAACGCATTAGTTGACAAGGGACACACAATCATTGTGGTTGAGCATAATCTGGATGTCATCAAATCTGCCGATTGGGAGATTGAACTTGGGCCTGATGCCGGTGCCAATGGTGGAGAGATTGTCTATCAAGGAGCTCCTCGGGAATAGAATACTCCAAACATCCGTCATTCCCTCAACATATTCCAAATATCCGTCATTCCCGAACTTGCTTCGGGAATCTATTACAGATTGCCGGGCTTTGCCCAGCAATGACGGTAATGCTCACTTATATTGTGGAAAGAGTTATTATTACTCTGTAGCAGCTTTTAATCTCTCAGCATTTTCAGCAATTTGAAGTTGATCTATCACCTCTTGGATTGCACCATCCATAAATACAGGGAGATTATACATTGTGTAGTTGATACGGTGATCTGTTACACGAGATTGAGGATAGTTGTAGGTACGAATTTTAGCTGAACGGTCACCTGTAGAAACCATAGTCTTTCTCTTTGATGACATCTCATTAAGATACTTTTCATACTCCATATTGTAAAGACGAGTTCTCAACTCTGCAAGAGCTTTATCAAAGTTCTTTAATTGAGACTTTTCATCCTGACATTGAACCACCAAACCTGAAGGAATGTGAGTCAAACGGATAGCTGAATATGTTGTATTTACAGATTGTCCCCCAGGACCTGATGAACAGAATGTATCTTTACGGATATCGTTCATATTCAATTCAATATCAAACTCATCAGCCTCTGGAAGCACAACTACTGATGCAGCAGATGTATGTACACGACCTTGTGTCTCTGTTTGAGGCACACGTTGCACACGGTGAACACCACTCTCATACTTTAACACACCATAAACTCCCTCACCTGAAACTTTACAAATCATCTCTTTGAAACCACCTGCAGCGCCCTCAGATTGACTTGTTACCTCAAGTTTCCAATTTCTCTTTTCGCAGAACTTAGCATACATTCTAAACAGGTCACCGGCAAAAATTGCTGCCTCATCTCCACCTGTACCACCTCTAATCTCAATGATAGCATTTTTACTATCTTGTGGATCTGCAGGAATCAATAGAAGTTTGATATTCTCTTCCATATCAGGTAATTGAGACTCTATCTCCGCAACCTCCTCTTTTGCCATCTCTCTCAACTCCTCATCCTTCTCCTTTGACAAAATCTCCTTTGCTCCCTCTAAATTTTCAATCATCTTGCGATATTTATTACCCGCCTCGACGATTGGCTCCAACTCCTTATACTCTTTATTAAGTTGGACATATTTTTTCATATCAGCAATTACCTCAGGATCAGACAATTGTCCTGATAAAGTTTCAAATTTTTCGTTAATTCCTGATAATTTCTCTAATAAGCTGTGTTCTGCCATAAAACTTTTATTTATTCAACCTGCGAAGATACGCAATTTTTTAGAATATATTCAATTACTCCTTGAGCACATATTAATCCGAATGCAGCAGGAAGGTAGGAAATTGTACCAACTTGAGACTTTTTATTCCTCTCTTCCATCTCTATAATAGCATCTCTTTGAGGCAACTCTTCTGAAAAGACCACCTTAAAACCCTTACTAATACCCATCTTACGCAACTTTTTTCTGATAATGTATGCCAATGGGCAGTTAAAAGATTTTGAGATATCTGCTATTTTAATTTTTGTAGCATCAAATTTTGCCCCTGCCCCCATTGATGAAATAAGTGGTAACTTATGATTAACGCAATATGATATCAAAGCCAATTTTGGAGAGAGTGTATCAATTGCATCAACCAAAAAATCAATTTTATGAGGAGATAGGAGCTCCTCAACATTTTCCGGTGTAAGATATTCATCTATAACTGTCAAATTAAGTTGTGGATTTATATCCTTTAACCGTTGTGCCATTACCTCACTCTTTTGATGACCAAGGGTAGATTCCAAAGCAAGCAACTGCCTGTTTTTATTTGTTATACTTACTGCATCAGAATCTAAAATTAATATATTTCCTATGCCAGAACGCACCAACATCTCTGCTGCATAAGCACCCACTCCTCCAAGACCAACTACAGCCACAGAGAACTCTGAGAATATCTTTATAACATCCTCACCAACAAGTAGTTGTGTACGCTCTATCCAATTTCCCATATACTACAAACCCTTCTCTTTTGCCTCATCCCAATACTTATCCATCTGCTCAAGATTCATGTCAGCAAATGTCAACCCATCCTTACGGGCAGCCAATTCCAAGTATGTAAAGCGATTCTTGAACTTAAGACAAGTTGTCTCAAGAGCTGTATCAGGATTTAGATCATATAATCTTGAAGCATTTACAAGTGAGAATAGAAGATCACCTAACTCTCCTTGTGCCTTATTTACAGAATCAGGATTGCTTGTATCAAGGTGTTGTAACTCTGATTGAAATTCACCAATCTCCTCTTTAACCTTATCCCAAACATCCTCTTTCTTATCCCAATCAAAACCTACGGCACGTGCTTTATCCTGCATTCTATAGGCCTTAACAAGAGGTGGAAGATGTGCCGGCACACCTGAAAGAACTGTCTTATTTCCATCTTTCTCTTTAGTTTTCAATTGTTCCCAGTTTTGGATAACCTCACCGGCATCAGCAACTTTTGTCTCAGAGAATACGTGTGGATGGCGATATACCAGTTTTGTACAGAGCATATCAATCACGTCAACTATATCAAACAACCCCTTCTCCTCTCCTATTTTTGCATAGAAGACAATATGTAACAATATATCACCCAACTCTTTAGCAATATTTTTATCATCACTTGCCAAAATTGCCTCACTCAATTCGTAGGTCTCTTCAATTGTTAATGGGCGCAAAGATTCGGTAGTCTGCTCTCTATCCCAAGGACATTTTTCTCTCAACTCATCCATAATATCAAGCAGGTGAGCGAAAGCTTTCATCTGACGTTCTCTATCCATCTCTTTATATTTCAAATTGTTAATATTAAGCGGACAAAGATAGAACTAATTTTATTTACTTGTCTTAAGAAGAGGTTAAAAAATTAATTATGAACAAATTATTACATTTAATACAAAAAAAATCCTACATTTGAAGATTATTTGAATCAATTATCATAATTTTATAAAAATGAACAAAAATATCCATTTTGTTAGTGCCGATGAGGCCGTTAAAGTCGTTAAATCAGGCGACCATATTCATTTTAGTAGCGTTGCAAGTGCTCCTAAAGTTTTGATTGAAGCTCTTTGTCGCAGAGGCGATGCTGGAGAGTTGAGAGATGTAAGAATTCACCACCTTCACACAGAGGGACAAGCTCCTTACACTGACGCTAAGTACGAAGGAATTTTCTTCCACCAAGCATTTTTCGTTGGAGGTAATGTTCGTAAAAATGTTCAAGCAGGTTATGCTGACTACATTCCAATCTTCCTAAGCGAAACTCAAAAACTTTATCGTTCAGGTGCTCTTCCTTGCGATGTGGCAATGATTCAAGTTTCTACTCCAGACAAACACGGTTATGTATCATTAGGTACTTCAGTTGATGCTACTTTGGCTGCAATCGAATGTGCAAGAGTGGTTATCGCAGTTGTTAACAAACACGTTCCAAGATCTTGGGGTGACGCTATGATTCCTCTAAGTATGATTGACTACTTCGTTGAAGATGACGCTGTTCTTGAACCTGCTCACTTCACTGAACCATCAGAAATCGAAAAGGCAATCGGTATCAATTGTGCTAATCTAATTGAAGATGGTGCAACTCTTCAAATGGGTATCGGTGCTATTCCTAATGCAGTTCTTGCTCAACTTGGCAACCATAAAAACCTTGGTATCCACACTGAAATGTTCGCTGATGGCGTTCTTCCTCTTGTTGAAAAAGGGGTTATTAACGGTGCAAACAAAGCTATTGACAAGGGTAAAATGGTATCTACATTCCTAATGGGATCACAAGAGTGCTACGACTTTATTGATGATAATCCAATGGTAGCTATGATGGATGTTGGATATACTAACGATCCATTCGTAATTGCAAAGAACCCTAAGGTAACAGCTATCAACTCAGCTCTTCAAGTTGATATCACTGGTCAAGTCTGTGCAGACTCACTTGGAACTAAATTCTATTCAGGTGTTGGTGGTCAAATTGACTTCATCTATGGTGCTTCACTTTCTCAAGGTGGTAAAGCAATCATTGCAATGCCATCGGCTACTAACAAAGGTGTAAGTAAAATCTCTCCTATTTTAACTCCAGGTGCAGGTGTTGTTACTACAAGAAACCACATCCACTGGTTCGTTACTGAATATGGTGCAGTTAATCTATATGGAAAATCTCTTCAAGAGAGAGCCAAACTTATCATTAGTGTTGCTCACCCTGATGCTCGTGAAGAGTTGGATAGAGCTGCTTTCGAACGCTTTGGTCCACACTTCCATTTCGTAGGATAATCTATAATAGTAGATAAATATCAAAACATCTTCCGCTATATTGTGGAAGATGTTTTTTTATCATAAAGGGTAAAAAAGAGGCTGAATGAAAAGTATATTTTCATTCAGCCTCCTAACAAAAAGGGGATGACTAATTTACTTTTTAGTCATCCCCTTTAATATATGCCTCTGATATTATCAGACTTTCAACTTAAGGTAAAGTTTATTCATACACCAAGTAAGGCCTACGCAAACCAACGAGAAGATGATGCAAGAGAGGATTCCTAAAAATCCGCTATGACACCACTCTGGTCTAATTTGTGATATTCCAAATAACATAAAGATATTACCAAGAATTGTAGGCACAAGATAACAAGTCAAGGTTGCCTCACCTGCAGGTGCAATAAACTTGAACCAAGATGCCTTACCTTTAGATACAAGCCAAACTATAACTCCATATAGGAATACTGCTATTGCTGAGCTATATAGTACCCAAGGTGCTGTTGCCTGAATCTTCGAAATAATCCAGAAATTATTAGTGATAAGACCTCCCAATGCAAGAATTGCAGCAACAATTGTTGTGAAAGCAACAAATGGAATCTTCTTATCTCTAAGTTTCAATTCAGTCACAGAGAGAATAATACCACCCATAGTCAATGCGCCGTGAGCTCCTGTACCGATATTCAAAATCTGATCAGTTACTGTATAAAGAGCATTATTCTGAGGGATATTCAAAAGAGGTTCTCCTGATGCAGTCAACTTACATCTCAACATACTCCATACCAAGAAGATAGCCCACATTAAGATTAGTTTCTTAAGGTCGGTGCGAACAAAGTAATAGATAAATGCACAAACCAAATATGTCCATCCGATAAGACCTAAAATGCCCCACCATCCGGCTCTGATAAGATTACCCTTTGGATCTACATAAATTACAATCATAAAGATAAGCAGAGCAACGCCTACATACTTTAATACTTTGTAAAGTAATCTTCTGTTCTTGTTCTCAGTTCGAGGATAAATATTCCATATCAAGAAGAAAGAGGCCAAAACCAAAAGTTTATAAACAGGCTTTGCTATACCAACTTCAGGAGCAATGTTTCCTGTATTCTGTAGCATAATACCCATTACAATCAATGCCAAAGTTCTTGTCAAGATATGTGAAGCAACTTGAACACCAGTTCTTCCCTTCTTGAAAGCATTCTCTAATGCATACGGTATTGACATACCGACAACAAACAAGAAACAAGGGAAAACGATATCAGAGAGGCCTAAATAATCCTCATTCATACCTGCGTGACCCAACCATTTTGGATACTCAATTGTCCATAGGTCATTCACGAAAATCATCAGGGTCATTGTTAATGCCCTGATGATATCTATTGCTTTATTCCTTCCGGTAAAATCCATAATAACTCTATTGTTTTGTTAATGTAATCAAAGCATCACGGCACACAAAGTGTCCTTTGTGATTATCCTCTCCCTCTTCGAAAAGGGTAAGTTTTCCTGTGATTGTTTGCTCTTTAAAATAACCGCCATTCTTTTCTCCATCAAAATCGCGGGCAGTTAGATAAAGGATGTCTACATAAGGAACTCCATATTCCGAGATAGTAAATGTACCATCTTCTGCGGTGATAGCTGATATAGTATATCCATCAATCGCGATATTTAATGAAACAACGATTGAGTCGATAGGATTACCTTCATTATCTGTAACCTGACCAAACACAGTTACATCCATAGTTGAGAAATTCATTAAGCCACAAGAGACAAGCCCCAGTGAAGCTATCAAAGAGATAATTAAAACTTTAATTTTTTTCATAATGTTATATTAGTTTACCTTGATTGACAAAAGTATGAAAAAAAACATTACTTGCAAAGTTCAGAGATATCAATACCTAACAATTTTATTCTCTTTTTAATTAATGGTAGTTCATTTTCGATAAACTCTCTTCTTTGTGCCGCCAGAATATTCTCTCTCGCATCAGCAGACACGAAGTATCCTGTACCTCTTTTATTGAAAATTATCCCCTCATAAGATAGTTTCTCATAACTCCTCATTATGGTATTCGGATTAACTCCAATTTCCCCACCCATCTCCCTCACTGAAGGGATACGACTCTCTTCTATGTACTCACCTGAGAGTATTTTTTCACAGATAGAGTCATAAATCTGGATATAAATCGGTTTGTTATCTACAAATTCCATAATACTAATATTTAATGGTTTTTATTCGATAGAAAAGTCCCCAGACTAAAGCAATCAACATAAGTATATCACTAATAATGTCAATTAAGACAAATTTATCAACATTATTAAAAACAGACAATGCTATCTGCTCCTCTGTAAGTGTTGTCATATCAATACTATGATAGATTATCGGTCCGACAATAGAGCCGAGTATTGATGAAACAACTATTATTACTAAAATAGTTCGTGCAACTTTCGCACGTTTGAAACAAATAGCACCAAGAAGAAATGTAGACATCAATATTATATGATCATCTATTTGAGCGAATGGGTTGGTAAATGATTCAACCTCTGTCCCCTCTGTCACAAACTTCACTTGGGAGATAAAATCAACAATTTCTGTAGTAAATAGAGGAACAGTGACATTCGGGTCTAAAAGAAAAATCACATAATCTATTGATACATATACAATTATAAATATTGCCGGAATAATAATTGCTGTATTCAATAGCATTGAAATCAATTTCTCCATAGAAGATACCGGCAATAAAGTATATGCAGAACCACTTCTTTTATTTGTTATATAGCCGTAACATTTAGCCGGTATTGTCAGTGCCATTATAACAAAGGCAAATGCTAAAATTACCCATCGCTCAGCAATTCCGGGAACATTATATCCGAAGCCAAAAATCAAACTAACAAATATGGTAATTAGATAGGCCATAAGACCGGTCAATGATAAAATCAGTAACGAAAGTCCATAATTGGCGAGACACCTCTTGAAATCACTGACAAAGAAATTTCCAAAACGTTTGAAATTAAAAATATCTGACATAACTAAACCTATTTATTGTTAAACATCTCTTTAATCATTGTTTTATTTGCCTGAACAGCATTGAAGAGTGCTTCTAGATTGACCTTACTATCAGCACCATCTTGATTTACAAGCACTTGAACGCTACCACCAGGAGTTATCTCTTTGTATAAAGCATTATCCTTAAGTGTGTTTGAGTAGTCAAAATATAGTTTCTGCGAAATCTCATCAACAGTCGCATTTAGTAGGACATCTTTATTGTCAAGTATGATAATCGGATCTATAACATTCTCTAAATCACGCACTTGGTGTGTAGAAATGAGAACTGTTGAATCTTCTGAAACATACTGTAAAAGTGCCTTTCTAAATAGTGCTTTAGATGGGATATCAAGACCATTTGTTGGCTCATCCATATAGAGATATTTACAGTTACAAGCTAAAGCAAAGGCGATGTAACTCTTTTTCAACTGACCCGCAGACATTTTACTCATATTTTGATTAAGGTCATTGTCAAAAAGTTGCATTATCTCTTTGAACTTATCTAAACTGAAGTTTACCCAAAACTTTCCATAATTCTTTGCAAATGCTATAGCACTCATATTGACAGGTGCCACATCGTCTGAAAGGAAGTATTGGTTTGAGAGAAATGATGGCTTTCTATCAAAAGGTTTGAAGCCATCAACATTAATAGTACCTTCCTGGCAAACCTTTAAGCCAGACAACAGGGTAAGTAAAGTGGTTTTTCCAACACCATTTTCGCCTAAAAGACCATAAATTTTACCATCCTCTAATTGAAAAGAGATATCCTTTAAGACCAATGACTTACCATAACTGAATGAAATTTTGTTTACCTCGATCATAATTTTAATTTATTAGTGTATTAGTGTTGTAATACACCGCAAAGATGAACAAAAAAATTATCTTTCCAAAAAATTTTTACACTTTTTGAAAAGATAATCCTCTATTTGTTAAAAATCTACTCTTGTAACTTTAGATAATCCTCAATTCCATCAACTACTTTTATCATCATTGCTTTACGGAATGCAGGATCTGCAATGCGCTCTTCATCAGGAAGATTGCTAAGGAATTGAGTCTCTACCAATATGTTCGGGAACTCTATAGGCGCATTAAGAGAGAAATTAAAGTTGCCAACCAAGCCGAAGTCACCCACACCATCCAACTCTTTAATACGTTTAAGAACGGCCAAAGCAAGGTCGCGATTATGAATCCATTTATAATAAGTGCTGGCTCCCATTACTGCAAACGGACTTCCTCCTGCGTTACAGTGGATTGATACTACGATATCGGCATCTGCATCGATGAAGCACTTTTTACGCTCATCCATAGGCACATCAACATCTTTAGCACGACTTAACACCACCTTAGCTCCCCTATTCTCAAGCTCTTTTTTCAAGAGATAAGCCATATCAAGATTTAGATCCTTCTCTTTCAAA
This sequence comes from Bacteroidales bacterium, assembly GCA_017513445.1. Lineage (GTDB taxonomy): Bacteria > Bacteroidota > Bacteroidia > Bacteroidales > UBA932 > RGIG6374. The sequence goes on from JAFXFS010000018.1 coordinate 117,265, forward strand.
CCACTAATACTAATAGCACCATTAGATCTTGGTCCACCGTGACCAGCATCAACTCCGATTGTCATTCCCTCAAGGGTAGGTGCAGGAGCATGCTTCATTACAATTGAGAGATTTCCGCCTCTGTCATATGATATTCTTGTACCCCAAGAACGAGATTTCAAAACGATTTTTACTCTTAGCACATCATACTCAACTTGCTCTAAATCAATATAATCCACTATTCCGAATGGCTCCTTTTGTGTAAGCCAGTTACTGTTACATCTTGCACCGAAGATATCAACTATGATTGCATTAGGATCCAACTCCTGACGTACAACATAAGGAAGATGCGCACCAAGAGAGATTGTCAATCTATCTCTATCTTCGCCTCCTGTCAATCTCCAATTTCCTGAGTTGACCAATTTTATCTCCTTGTCTGAAGGTTCAACATAAGATTTCGGAATATGATAGTATCTGTTTTGTGATACCTGAACTTTATAGAGATTTGCATACTCTTGAACAACTTTCAAAGGAATTCCCTCATCAAGAAAACTAACCTTTGCTCCACCTAAACGATCTGTGCCATCTCCATAGTTAAAATATGCACCTTCAAGTGTCTCAACAATAAATGTTGTATCAATAAGTTCATATTTTGGTTCCTCTCTTACAGGACGACGCGCTGGAGCTGTACTTCTATAGATATTTAGGATCTTTGTAGAGATTTTTCCATCAACTATTGAGCTGATTCTCAATTCATTATCACCAATATTCAAGTTGCCTTGCCATCCAAAGCTACCTGTTTTATAAACTTTGACACCCTCACCATTTACAGTCACTTTTGCATTTGGAGATGTCACTCCGAGCACAATATGATTAGCAGAATAGATGGTATCAACACCTCCGCGAGTAATTCTTAATGGAGGATTTGTGGAATTTTGTGCATTCAGAAGTGATGCCGAACTAAGTGACAAAAACGCCAGTAGTCCCAATAGTTTTAGTCGAGTTTTCATTATTTTCTATAATTAATGTTATGAAGATTACACAAAGGTAGAAAATATCAATAAATGAAAAAAGTCGGTTTCAAAAATAGTGTTTTAAATCGATCATAGGTTGTATCAGTTTTTCCAGTATTCATAGGGGTTAGCTTTTCACTCATTCTTGCGATGCACTCTTTTCAATCATTCCTGCGATGCACTCTTTTCAGTCATTCCCGAAATTGCTTCGGGAATCTGTTCCTTCCATCTGGCACACCCAATCCTTGCTAGAGTGCGTTCTGAGGCACATTACCCGATCCAGGTGGAAACACTCACCCTTCCATCTGGCACACCCAATAGATTGCCGGGCTGCGCCCAGCAATGACGGAGGGAATCTGCGCACAGTAATGATGGAGGGAATCTGCGCACAGCAATGACGTGATGTAAATAAAAAAAGCGAGACCGAAGTCCCGCCTTAAGTGTTTTCACAACGGAATAATCTTTATTGTGAATAAACGAATAAAACTAAAGATGTTGTCTACAAATTAAAAATACAAAATTGAATGCAATTCACAACGAATTTAGATTTGATAAATTGGAAATTGAAGACGGTAGCTATGTTTTCTATCTCACTGAAATTTAGAAGTGCATAACCCCGTTCTTATCAGTGCGGGGTTCTTCTTCGTCTTCAAGGTCTGAAACAGTCTTATACACCCATTCCCCGTCCGCACCTTTGTATCGTTCCATTCGGTAACCTGCGATACGCTCATTGGCGGGGTCAGAAGTAAACTCCAAGAAGATACGTTCTTTCTCCTCCTCGGGCAGTGCTTCCCATTCTGCTGCCTGTCGCTCGTTGCGGGCTTCAACTTCCGCCCAAATTCTTTCAAATTCTTGGTCTGTCATACGCTTGCTGTTTTGATGTTGCAAAATTACGTTGATGTTGTCTACAAATCAAAGATACAAAATTGAATGCAATTCACAACTGTGTTTTTAGTTTAACCATTTATCACTACCACCTGTTAAGGTGTTTATGCTTAAAATGATAAACGCCAATAAAAAAATTATTCCCATTATTAATCCTCCTTATTTATTTTATAACAAAGTATTAATCGTTTAATTTATACTACATTGCAGGAAACTTTAGTACAGCAATGAGGTGAAAGAATAACAGATTGCCGGGCTTCGCCCAGCAATGACGTTACAATATTAGTCATTCCCGAACTTGCTTCGGGAATCTGTTCCTCTTCGTCATTCCTCCGACGCAAGTCGCGGGAATCTATGTTCCATCTGGCACACCTAACAGATTGCCGGGCTGCGCCCAGCAATGACGGAGAGAATCTTCGCCCAGCAATGACGGAGGGAATCTGCGCCCAGCAATGATGTATTTTTTGCTGTTGAATATTGTTTATTAGTCGGCTCAATTCTTTACAAGAACATAGTCATATATACAGGGATATAATCCACACCATTCTCTCGGCGAAGTCTCATAAATCGTTCTAAATCTATTTTATTATAAAAGTGTTTATATAATTTGATATTAAATCCGCAAAAAAAGTACTGCTACTGACTGATTATCAAGTGAGTAATAATCGGGTATATATTTAGCTGTTGCACTCTTTTAAGAGTTACCAAAAAATTTATCAGTTGAATAAAGAGCGTTCGCAGTACCAAAAACCAAAAAATTATGAAAAACCCAAACTCAAAAAGCAAAAAATCACAAAAACAAAAAAAACACAAAAAACAACAATTTAACCAGCAAAATATTTTTCAATTGCCATAGCACCTAATCCAATAATTGCAATAACCGAAACTAACATATCATCAATTTTTAAAATTTAACTCTTTTATTTAAGTGCAAAGAAATAGTCAATTTGTGTCAACTTCTGTCACAACAAGAATTTTTTTAATATTTTTTATCAATTTTACTATGTTTGCAGTAAATTTTATTTGATATGAATTACGTATGGATATCTGCCGCCGGATTGTGCGGCTCTACTATATTAGGTGCACTATTAGGATTTGGAATCAAGAAGGTTCCTCACAAGTGGAATGACACTATTTTAGGATTTTGCGCAGGTATGATGTTGGCTGCGGCAATTCTTGGTTTGATAGTTCCTGCAATGGAGGGGGCGAATGTTATTAACAACAACTTTGGATGGCTACTTGTAGTTGCAGGAGTGATGATAGGTGCGCTTTTCTTAAATGTATTGGATGCAGTAACGCCTCATTTACACACAATTACAGGGCTTGATGCTGAAGAACATAAGAGCAATGCCAGTCTTAACAAAGTTCTTCTCTTTGTAATGGCAATCGCTATTCACAAACTCCCAGAGGGAATTGCTGCCGGTGTAGGATTTAACTCAGAGGATCTCACGAATGCACTATCTGTAACGATTGGTATCTCTTTTCAAAATATTCCTGAAGCAATGGTTATTATAACTCCCCTACTTATAGCAGGAGTGAGTAAAAAGAGAACTTTGGCAATATCATTTGCTATTGCACTGCTTGAGGTAGTTGGTGTTTGGATAGGTTATGCAATGGGAGCAGTTTCGCAAACATTTTTACCAATAATGTTGGCATTCGCTGGAGGTTGTATGCTTTACATTGTAAGTGATGAAATGATACCTGAAACCCACTCACACGGACACCAGAAGATGGCGACATACGCACTTCTGATTGGTTTTTTAACACTTATGATGATTGAGCAAGGAGTATAAACTCGCTTTATTAATTAAAGTTTACCTCTGGAGAATTCGCAACCACAATATTGCTGATTGTAGAATTTAAGTTCCTTTAGAAGTTCGTTTCTACGATCATACAATCCCCCTTTTCGCCAATTTTGTTCCCAAAAGACAACATTGGGAATAGCTTCACAAGCAGCCCTTCCTGCTGCTATTATTTGATTGAAATCTTTCCACCTAGAAGATGCTAAAGTGGTAGTTATCACCTTAATACCAAGTTTTGAAGCTATCTCTGCTGAGGATGTAAGTCGCTTTAAAAAACACTTGTAGCATCTTCCTCCTCTCTCTGGCTCACTTTCCAAACCGATGGCACACTCTCGCCACTCTTCATAATTATAATCTCCATCTATGAACTCCACACCAAGAGACTCAGCATATCTTTTATTCTCTGCCTTTCTGATTTCGTACTCCTCTTGTGGATATATATTTGGGTTATAATAGTAAATTACAGGAGTTATCCCATTATTCAAAAGCGCCTCTAAAATCGCTGATGAACAGGGAGCACAACAAGAGTGGAGGAGGATTTTACTCTCCCCCTCTGGAACCTGTAATCTAATATTTGGTACCATTATTTTAAGAACTCTTTCAAAATTGTATTAAAGGCACTTCTTGTTGCGCTCTCAATACCCTTCTTTGCTGATTTTGAGATAGTTGAAGCAACTTTGCCTTTGGTTGTATTTGTTTTTGATGTACTCTTTGAAGTGGTTTTTCTTGTAGCTGAACCGGAGATTGATTTGGCAATATTAGTACCAAGACTACGTGCAAAACTTGTTGCCGCAGCACCAATCATAGTTCCAAGTATTGTTCGAGAAATGCTCTTCTTCTCCTTCTTCGCTTTCTTCGCCTCTTGTTCTGCCTTCATAATCTCCTCTTCCTCTACCTCAGCTAAGGCTGCCTCCTCGGCCTTTTTATATAGATCTGAAAGTTTCTCGTATGCACTCTCTCTGTCAAAATATTCATAATACTTTTTAATATCTGCAGGAAGGTTTGCCTGAATTTCATCACGCTGTTCCTGAGTAATTGCCCCAATTTGGCTCAATGGGAATAGGATTTTTGCCATTTCAACAATCTGAGGTGCTCCATCCTCATCAAGGAAAGAGACAAGTGCCTCACCTGTACCCAATTGTGTAATTGCATCTTCTGTCTTGAATTCAGGATTTGCTCTAAATGTCTGTGCTGCAGCCCTAACTGCTTTCAAATCTTTAGGAGTAAAAGCTCTCAGAGCGTGTTGTACCCTATTTCCCAACTGACCTAAGATAGACTCAGGTATATCATTTGGAGTCTGTGTTATGAAATATACACCTACACCTTTGGAACGAATCAATCTGACTACCTGCTCAATTTTATCTTCAAGTGCTTTACTTGTGCCATCAAACAAAAGGTGTGCTTCATCCACAAAGAATACCAATTTTGGGAATAGCATATCACCCTCTTCTGGCAATTCGCTGTATAACTCTGAAAGAAGCCATAACATAAATGTAGAGTAGAGTTTTGGATTTAACATCAACTCATCTGCACAAATAATATTCAAAACACCCTTACCATTCTCTGTCTGAATTAAATCCATAATATTGAATTCGGGCTCTCCAAAGAATTTTTCTGCACCTTGATTCTCTAAAACCAATAACGAACGTTGGATTGCTCCCACACTTGCAGCAGATATATTTCCATACTCTGTTATGAACTCATCGCTATTCTTTGCCACAAAATCCAACATCATACGTAAATCTTTAAGGTCTATAAGCAATAAACCTTGATCATCAGCAATTTTGAATACAATGTTTAATATACCTGTTTGAGTTTCATTCAACTCAAGCAATCTGGCCAAAAGTTGTGGCCCCATAGAAGATATTGTTGAACGCATCGGAACACCCAATTTGCCGAAGATATCAAAGAAGCGAACATTTGAGCCCTTAAACTCTGGATTCTGAATACCGAATTCCTCGCATCTCTTTGATATAAAGCCATTTAGACCACCTGCTTGACTAACGCCAGACAAGTCTCCCTTAATGTCTGTCATCAAACAAGGGACACCAGCTTGAGAAAAAGTTTCCGCCAATACTTGAAGAGTAACTGTCTTTCCAGTACCTGTTGCTCCTGCTATCAATCCGTGTCTGTTGGCCATATTTCCATTCATATAGATTGGCCCCTTATTACAATGCGCTACATATAGCTTTTTATCTTCAGTAAACATATCTGTCTATTTTATGATTTTTAATAATATCTTGTAAAGTTAATAACAAAAGCAATAGGATATTACCCTTCAATAGTAAAAAATAGTTACAATCTGAGATTAAATCGCAACAAAGAGAAAAAAAGAGGAAAACTATTTTGGATAATAGAAAAATTTCTTACATTTGCAGCCCAAACGCTTCCTTAGCTCAGTTGGTAGAGCACGACACTCTTAATGTTGGGGTCCAGGGTTCGAGACCCTGAGGGAGCACAAAGACGAGAAACGAACATTTCTCGTCTTTTTTTATTCTTACATTGCCGTCATTGCTGGCGAAGCCACACTACCGTCATTACTGACTAAGCCACACTACCGTCATTGCTGGCGAAGCCGGCAATCTGTTGAGCACACCATTGAAACAGATTCCCGAAACAAGTTCGGGAATGACGAAAATGTTGTCTCAAGTCGGGAATGACAAAAATGTTGTCTCAAGTTCGGGAATGACAAAAATGTTGTCTCAAGTTCGGGAATGACGATATCGAAACGTCATTGCTGACTAAGCCACACTACTGTCATTGCTGGCGAAGCCGGCAATCTGTTGAGCACACCATTGAAACAGATTCCCGAAACAAGTTCGGGAATGACGAAAATGTTGTATCAAGTCGGAAATGACGGGTATTTTGAAGTGTCCCCTTTGACAGTTGTTAGTGGATTACAATTTAAATAGTTTGAGGTTTAGTACATCATATTCCACATTGCACTCTCAACCTTGGAGTTCTTTTTGGCATTCATCTTGCCAAAATTAAATGAGATACTAATTAAGAAGTGACGGCCAATAACATTTGAATAGACATCTTCTGTATATTCATCTGTGGTCCTTCTTGATAGATTCCTTGTCTGATTTAATATATCATTTACAGCAAAGGATAGTGTCATTGACTTAATACTCTTTCCTAAAGAGAAGTCCCATTTAAGTGAAGGATCTCCATAACCATTTGTATATCCGTGATAGAATAGATAACTCAACCTATTTTTCAATTCCCATCCTTTGGATGACTTATAGGTAAGATTTCCAGCCACACTATTATTCCAAGTATTAAGATTTGCTTTAGGATCAAGTGAATATTTGGTTATTCTGTTTGCTGTACTGGCCAAAAGAGATAGGTTGAGTCTCTCTGCATTATAGTTGAAAGTCAATGCCCCACTCCAATTATAGGTGTTGGTATTACTCTCCTTAAAACCACTTTTACCACTATAGAAACGATCACCATCTTCATTTCCCCAGAAGTTCTCTATAAAACTATAATAATCGAAAGAGTCCAAATCAAGTCCCTCTAAATCAGCAGCAGCTTGATAACTTACACTTTTATCATATGAAACCCTACCATTTAATGCTACAGAGAATTGTCTCTCTTTACCAAAAGGTTGATTAAAATTGATATAAGTACTCAAATTCATACTCGGTTTAAGTGAATTTACCGGAATACCATAACGCACACCCTCTTTATCATACCAACTTGCAGAGACTATAGGGTTGTTTGTCATACTTCCATGACTGCTAATACTTAAATATGAGAATGTTTTCTTATTATTAAATCTGTAAGAAAGAGTCATATTATTGCCAAATGTTGGCTTAAGATATATATTACCGGCCTCTATCTGAATTGGGTTTGACACATCAATAGCAGGTATAATCTTATCTCCGGAGAGCATATTGGAAGATCCACGATAATAAATCACAAAATTAGAGCTTCCGAAATTATATCTGTAATTAAGGAAAGGAGACCAATTCATAAGCCACTCATCATCACCAGTTACAGACTCCACTCCCATAGATTTTGCTACAATCTCATTTCGTATCATATCTCCGGTCATACCAAATTGGATATTTGTAGTATCATTATTGTATTGAAGGAGCAGTTCAAGTCTCTCATTGAAATAATTATTTTTTGATAATGAAGAGTAATAATCCACAACACTCTCCTGATTATAGGCAATTTCCTGTTGATTTCCATATTGGTAGATACTTAATGCGGAACCCCTTAGAAGCCATTTTTCTCCTATGGGCTCTATATATCCCAAGTATCCGGTCAATCCATAATATTCACCATTAACATCATAATCAAGATCTCGCACATCTTTGGATGTACTATATTCAATCAAGCTCTTTTCTCTTTTTTGACCATCCTGCTCACTAATATCATAACTAATATTTAATGTCAGAGATCTTCTCTTCTTTCCAAAATCTTTTACACCCAAGGAAAGAAATCCATTGGCTAAATATTTGTTATTGAATGAGTTAACTTCAGATGTAGATTTATTCAAGGTCTCATTCTGATTATAAGTTTGAGTAATATTAGATGTATAGGCCTTATTATTCGAATAGCTGAAACCTGGTTTGATCTGGAAAATAAATTTATCTCGCGATTTGTTTTTGAATTCGATATTGGCATTTATACCATCCTCAAAGCCATATCCTGAGAATTTGGTATCAGTATATAGATTCTCACCAGAAGGCTGGAATGAAATCCTGGAAGAGACTCTTTGAGAATTTTTTGTATTGTGTTTGTAAATAGCAGACATTGTCGATTCCATATTATCAATCCTGTCAGTGTTATAATTGAGACCACCTTGAGCGCTGGTCATAAGTCCGCCAAGTTTGGAATACTCATCCTTTGCCATACCATTCACATTATAAATAAACATAGCAACAACACCGCTACCATAATCCACCACATTATATCCATTTCCTATTGCCACTATCTGATCTTTTTCTGTATAACCGGTAACCAACGCATTCCCATTATACAGGAATTTACCATCCTCTACCAATTCATTCTTTCTATCAGGTGTTATAGATGCTCCTGCCCCTATTTTGGCATTTCCAAACCACCCCTTAGTATATTCCTGTTTTAGTTCAATATCCATTACCTTCTCCCTATCATCCTGCGTTGAAACACCTGTAAAAGCAACTTCATCCTTTACTTTATCCATTACTTTGATTTTATTGACAATCTTGGCAGGTAGATTCTTCAACGCTACGGTAGGGTCATTGAAGAAAAAGGTCTTACCACCTACTGTTATTTTATCTACAGCTTCTCCATTGACCTTTACAGTTCCATCTTCGCCCACCTCCATACCTGGCATTTTCTTAAGTAACTCATCGAGCATATCATTCTCGCCTACCATAAAAGAGGTTGCATTATAAATAATAGTGTCATTCTTTACCTCAATAGGATTACCAACAGCGGAAATAGTAGCTGCATCTATCATTTCCGGATTCTCCTCAAGTTTTATTGTTCCTAAGCCCTCTTGCCACCTTTTAAATTCGTGCTCTTTTTGATATGGATAATAACCAATCATTTCTATGTTAAGAGTATATTTGCCTGCAGGTACATCCTCTAATACTATTTTTCCTTTTTGGTCTGAGATGGCAAAACTTGTAATGGTTGTATCCCCGACTGGGATAACATAGGCAGATGCCCAAGGAATAGGTTCCTCACTCTTAGAATCTACTACAATAAATTCCAAATCAACATTTAAGTTGCTGCTTATCATATCATAACTGATAATAGTCTGAGCGTATGTAGTAATACTCGCTAGTAAGAGTGCAAAAAAGAATAGTATCCGCTTCATAAAAAAAGGTCAATAACTGATATATAATAATGATATAATTTGTTATCGCACAAAGTAAATGATTTTTTCTATCATAAAAAAAATTCATTTTTACTTTGTTCTAAAGTGTAAAAAAGTTAGTTTTGTATCCCATAATAACTAATTGTGGACTTAAATATGAAAGTGGGCTTCGATAACGAGAAGTATCTCAAAATTCAATCTGAAAAGATTCTTGAACGCATTAATCAGTTCGGTAATAAACTATACCTGGAATTTGGTGGAAAATTATTTGATGACCATCACGCTAGTCGTGTACTACCTGGTTTTCAGCCAGATAGTAAGTTGCAGATGCTTAAGCAACTACGTGATTATTCCGAGATTCTATTGGTTATCAGCGCAATAGACATCGAAAAGAATAAAACAAGAGGTGATTTGGGTATTACTTACGATGAAGACATTTTGAGATTACGTACTGAGTTTGAAAATCTTGGTTTTCTTGTGAATGGTATTGTAATCACTCACTATAATGGTCAGTCTAGTGCAGATGCCTATAAATCTCGTCTTCAACGTTTGGGAATCAAAGTTTATTATCACTACACAATCGAGGGCTACCCACACAACGTATCACTTATCGACTCTGACGAGGGTTTTGGTAAGAACGACTATGTTAAGACCTCTCGTCCACTTGTTGTTGTTACAGCTCCTGGTCCTGGTAGCGGAAAAATGGCTGTATGTTTAAGTCAACTTTATCACGAAAATAAGAGAAATATCAAAGCAGGTTATGCAAAATTCGAGACATTCCCAGTATGGAATCTTCCTCTTAAACACCCAATAAATATGGCTTATGAATCTGCAACAGCGGATCTTAACGATGTCAATATGATTGACCCGTTCCATTTGGAGGCTTATGGTAATATTACTGTAAATTACAATCGTGATATTGAGATTTTCCCTGTTTTGAATGCTCTGTTTGAGGGTATTTATGGAGAGAGTCCATATAAATCTCCTACTGATATGGGTGTAAATATGATCGGTTTCTGTATGAGTGATGAGGATGTTTGTTGCGATGCCGCTCGAGATGAGATGATCAGACGATATTATTATGCTTTGGGAGAACTGGCTGATAAAGGAGACAATGAAAATGAGGTAAATAAAATTTCTCTTCTACTAAAACAGGCAAAAATCACAACTGAATTCCGCAAAACTACAGTTGCAGCACGTGAGAGAAAAGAGCTTGCTGGAGTTGAAGCTGCTGCTATAGAATTGCACGACGGCACAATAATCACAGCACGTTCGAGTGAGCTATTAGGTCCTTGTTCTGCGTTGATACTCAATGCCATAAAGCACCTGGCAGGAATTGATCACTCTGTGAAAATGATTCCTGAGAAGCTAATTGAACCTATTCAGAAGACAAAAGTTGAATATCTTCACGGCAAGAATCCGCAACTTCACACTGATGAGGTTTTGGTAGCAATCTCCCTTCTTAGCAACCACGATGATAATTGCAAAAATGCATTAGACCAACTACCTCGCCTTAATGGATGTCAAATGCACTGCACTGTGATGATTAGCGAGGTTGATGCCAAAGTGTTTAAAAAATTGGGTGTTGGAGTAACTTGTGATCCTGTTAAGAAGAGAGAGTAATTCTTAATAAAGGATAGAGTTATGGATCAACCGAAAATTGAAAGAGTTCTCCGTTTGATGAAACTAATGACGGGGAATACAGATTACACAATCGATGAGATAGCCGAAAAACTTGATCTCTCAAGGAGAAGCATATACCGTTATATTGAGACCTTTAAGGATGCCGGCTTCGTTATTATCCACAAAAATGGAGGTATCTATAAACTCGGAAGAGAGAGCAGATACTTTCGAGATATTTCACAGTTGATCCACTTTACTGATGAGGAGGCACATATTGTCAATCAATTAATAGAGGGACTTGACAACACAAATATCCTCAAGCAAAATCTCAGAAAAAAATTATCCTCTGTTTATAATTGTACATCAATGGCTGATTGCGTAGTTGACAGGGCTAATTCTGTCAATACAAATGCAATAATTGAGGCCATCACCACTAAACAACAGGTAATTCTTCATAATTACTCATCTTCTCACACAGACAGGGTTTCAGACAGATTGGTAGAGCCATTCGGATTTACGACAAATTATGTGCAGATTTGGTGCTATGAACCTGATTCTCAATTAAATAAACTATTCAACACTGCCCGTATTGAAAAAGTTGAGATATTAAACAAAGAGTGGGAATATGAGGAGCATCATCGCAAAGGATATATCGATATTTTCAGAATTTCCGGTTATGAACAACACAGAGTACAATTAATTCTCGGTGTTTTGTCATACAATCTACTTACAGAGGAGTACCCACTATCCACAAGAGATATTCATAGGATTGATAATAATCACTGGAAATTGGATACCCTTGTATCAAATTATGTCGGTATAGGCCGCTTTGTGATGGGACTCTATTCCGACATAACTATAATTACACCTGAATTTCAGGAGTATATAAATCAAATAATAAGAGAGAGGTATAACTCGATAAAAGAGTAATACTCTCTCCCCTATTCAACTATTCCATAAGTTTTTTATACTTGAAACGTTTTGGTTCAACATTTCCAAGACGCATCTTCTTATTCTCTTCATATTCTGAGTATGTTCCCTCAAAGAAATATACTTTGGAATCACCCTCGAAAGCGAGAATATGTGTACAGATACGATCCAAGAACCAACGGTCGTGGGAGATTACAACAGCGCAACCTGCAAAGTTTTCCAAGCCCTCTTCTAAAGCTCGTATTGTATTGACATCCACGTCGTTAGTTGGCTCATCCAGTAGAAGCACATTTGCATTTTCCTTTAGTGTTAGAGCTAAGTGAAGTCTATTTCTCTCACCACCACTCAACACACCGCAAAGTTTACCCTGATCTGCACCTGAGAAGTTAAAACGTGAAATATATGCACGTGCATTAACCTCCTTATTTCCAAGTTTGATAAATTCAGAATTCTCTGCGATTGTCTCATATACAGACTTATCTGGATCAATTTGCTTATGTTGTTGGTCAACATAGGCAATCTGAACTGTATCACCAACTGTAAATGTTCCCTTATTTGGTTGGTCATAACCCATAATAAGACGGAAAAGAGTAGTTTTACCTGCACCATTAGGTCCGATTACGCCAACGATACCTGCAGGTGGTAATTTAAAGTTCAAACCTTCATATAGAACTTTATCACCGAATGCCTTTGTTACATCAATAGCTTCAATAACATTTGTACCCAAACGTGGTCCATTCGGAATGAAAATTTCCAGTTTCTCCTCTTTCTGCTTTCCATCCTCGTTCAACATTCTCTCATAAGATGACAATCTCGCCTTTGACTTAGCGTGACGAGCTTTTGGAGCCATTCTAACCCACTCCAACTCTCTCTCAAGAGTCTTGCGACGCTTGCTCTCTTGCTTCTCTTCCATCTCCAATCTGCGAGCTTTCTGATCAAGCCAAGATGAGTAGTTACCTTTCCAAGGAATACCCTCTCCTCTATCAAGTTCAAGAATCCAACCAGCAACATTATCAAGGAAATATCTATCGTGAGTAACGGCGATAACTGTTCCTTTATATTGTTGAAGGTGCGCTTCAAGCCATTGAATACTCTCTGTATCAAGGTGGTTGGTTGGCTCATCTAGAAGAAGCACATCCGGTTCTTGAAGAAGAAGACGACAAAGAGCAACTCTACGACGCTCACCACCACTCAGATTTTTCACTAACATATCTGAATCTGGACACATAAGAGCATCCATTGCTCTCTCAAGTTTAGAGTCCAAATCCCAACCATTATGTTGGTCAATCTTATCTGTCAACTCTCCCTGGTACTCAATAAGTTTGTTCATTTCATCGTCACTCATCGGTTCAGCAAATTTAAGATTCACTGCCTCGTACTCTTTCATAAGATCGACAACCTCTTGAACACCCTCTTCGACAACCTCTCTAACTGTCTTATTTTCATCCATTTGCGGCTCCTGCTCAAGATATCCCACACTATATCCGGGAGCCCAAACTACTTCGCCTTGATAAGATTTCTCAATACCTGCAATAATCTTCATCAAGGTAGATTTACCTGAACCATTCAAACCGATGATACCAATTTTAGCACCATAAAAGAATGACAGGTAAATATCTTTTAAAATAACTCTGTTACTATTGGGTAAAATTTTACCCACACCATTCATCGAAAATATTATCTTCTCGTCAGCCATATCTATTTTCTTGGTTTTATATCTAATTTTACTGGACGAATCATATTTTCAGGAGCAAGAATTGTATCCAACTCCTCTTTTGTAAGCACTTGATGTTCAAGGATTAGTTCATATACGCCACGACCTGTTTCAAGGGCCTCTTTGGCAATTTTTGTTGAATTCTTATATCCAATAATAGGATTTAGAGCTGTAACTATTCCAATACTATTATGAACATACTCACGACAACGATCTTCATTTGCAGTGATGCCATCAACGCATCTGATTCTCAATGTGTCAAATCCATTCATCAAAATCTCAGCACTCTCGAAACAACTTTGAACCATTACCGGTTCCATTGCATTAAGCTCCATTTGAGATGCCTCACCTGCCATTGCCACACAAACATCATTTCCAATAACCTTGTAAGCAATTTGACTCATAACTTCTGGAATTACAGGATTTACCTTACCTGGCATAATTGATGAACCAGGTTGCATAGGAGGAAGATTGAACTCACCTAAACCACAACGAGGACCACTTGAAAGCAATCTCAAATCATTTGAAATTTTACTTATCTTCACAGCAAGGCGACGCATTGCACCTGAATAACCAACAAGGGATGTTGTATCTGAGGTAGCACCAACCAAATCAGCTGATAATTTGAAATTCAAGCCGGTCAGACGACTTAAAGCTGCAACACACTTCTCGGCATATCCTGGCTCTGCACAAATACCTGTGCCAATGGCTGTTGCACCCATATTTACAGTAAGAAATTCCTCTGCAGCATAGTTAAGATTCTTGATCTCATCTTCCAAAACAGAGGCAAAACCGCCAAATGTCTGTCCCAATGTCATAGGGACTGCATCTTGCAACTGAGTACGCCCCATTTTAATAACATTTGCGAACTCTTTTGATTTTGCCCTGAAACTCTCTACTAGCATTTCAAGATGCTTAACTAATTCAATGTTAGTATAATATAGACCAATATGTGCTGCTGTCGGATAGGCGTCGTTTGTAGATTGCGAGCAGTTTACATCATCATTTGGAGAGCAGTGTTTGAAGTCACCACACTCGTAGCCCATAATTTGAAGAGCACGGTTTGCAATTACCTCATTGGCATTCATATTTGTTGTGGTTCCAGCACCACCTTGAATCATATCAACAGGAAACTCTTTGTCGTGTTTTCCCTCTGCCACCTCATCACAAGCTTGCATAATAGCATTGTAAAGTTCATCAGAGAGCAATCCCAATTCGTAGTTTGCGGCAGCTGCTCCCATTTTTGTAATTGCTAATCCCTTTATAAATAGAGGATACTCATTCAAATGGAAGTGGCTGATTGGAAAATTTTCAACTCCGCGAAGTGTCTGTACTCCATATAGTGCATCTGCCGGAATCTCTCTTGATCCGAGCAAGTCACTTTCAATTCTAACTTTTTTATCTTGACTCATAGCTATAATTATTTGATTATTAATATATTATTTAAATGAATTCTAAACGAGAGCCCTCTTCATCAACCACAAATTTAACCTCCCTACCTAAATAGAGACTATAGTTTGGGTGTTCGTGTCCTGATGAGAAACCAAAGGCAACAGGGATATCCAACTTACTCATATAATCATTTATAAGGTCATAGGCACTGCATCCCCAGACCTCTTCTCTTTGAGTATCGGTAAATTGTCCAATGATAATTCCCTTAGCACGTGAGAAGAAACCTCCCTCCTGAAGTGATAACATCTTTCTGTCGATAACATACAATACCTCATCGACATCCTCTAAAAGGAGTATCGAATCTTCATCAAGGTGATTTTCATACTTCGTACCTACAGTACTACGAAAAAGTGTCAAATTACCTCCCACCAAACGTCCTGAAGCAACTCCGGGGCGATTATATTTATGAGGTTTTGCATCAAATTTCTGTTCCTCACCAAAGAGTGCGCAACGCAAAGATTCAACAGACTTTGCCAAATCAGGATTGTTTGGTTCTTCGGCAAATTTGAGAATTGTACTTGGCATAGAACCGAGAATAGACTCTACTCCACATTTTTGAATTGCACAATGGAGGGCAGTTATATCGCTAAATCCTACAATCCACTTCGGATGATTTTTAATTTGCTCAAAATCCATAATAGAAAGAGTACGCATAGAGCCATAACCTCCTCTAAATGAAATTATTGCCTTAATTTCATCATCTAAAAGGAATTTCATAAAATCTGAGGCTCTATCCTTATCTGGTGCAGATAACTCTCCCACATATGAATCATAAAGATGATCACTCTCCTTGACTTTCAAACCCCAGGATTCAAAAATCTCTCTCCAACGTGACAATTTCTGCTGCTGAGAGACCACCGAGGCAAAGGCCACAACTCCTATAGTATCTCCTGCTTTTAAAAAATCAGGTCTTATATATTTATCTACCATAGTTTTATCCATTTTCTCAAAGATACGACAAAAAGTTATAATAAAAAAGCTCTATCGAATTAGAATTCCTTTAAGCTCATACCGTCATTGCTGGCGTAGCCGGCAATCTATTGTGCCACCTGGAACGGGTGATGTGCCTCAGAATGCACTCTAACAAGGGTTAGATGTGCCAGGTGGAAGGGTAAGCATTGCCACCTGGGGCGGGTGATGTGCCTCAGAATGCACTCTAACAAGGGTTAGATGTGCCAGGTGGAAGGGTAAGCATTGCCACCTGGGCGGGTGATGTACCTCAGAATGCACTCTAACAAGGGTTAGGTGCTCCAGGTGGGTATGGATGCGTTTCCACCTGGAACGGGTTATATGCCTCAGAACGCACTCTAGCAAGGATTGGGTGTGCCAGGTGGAAGGAACAGATTCCCGAGGCAAGCTCGGGAATGACGATATCGAAATGTCATTGCTGTGCGAAGCCGGCAATCTGAACATTCTTCGTCATTGCTGTGCAAAGCACGGCAATCTGAACATTTTTCGTCATTGCTGGCGAAGCCGGCAATCTGAACATTCTTCGTCATTGCTGTGCGAAGCACGGCAATCTGTTAGGCGTGCCAGGGGGAAACAGATTCCCGCGACTGGTGTCGCAGGAATGACAAAATATTTGAAGTGTTGCTGCAGGAATGACGCAATCTTTGAAGTGTTGTTGCCGGAGTGAGAATAAAAAAAACCCTCCGGGAAGAGTTCTCAAATGAGAATCCGGAGGGGTTTAAGATATTTAGTCAAAGACTAACCACCGAAGTTGTCGAACAAAATGCTCTCTGGTGGAACACCAAGACTATCAAGCATATTTTCAACAGACTTAACCATCATTGGAGGTCCGCACATTAGATAAAGTGCATCCTCAGGATTTTCGTGGTTCTTCAAGTAGTTATCATAAAGAACTTGGTGAATGAATCCTTTGTAACCTGTCCAATTATCCTCTGGAAGTGGATTATCAAGAGCAAGATTGAATTTGAAGTTAGGGAACTCAGCTTCAAGTGCTGCATAATCTTCCAAATAGAAGGCCTCTTTCAAAGAACGAGCGCCATACCAGAAGCTAACTTTACGTTTAGTCTTTTCAGTTTTGAACAAATGCATAATGTGAGAACGCATTGGAGCCATACCAGCACCACCACCGATGAAGATAAATTCTTGATCTTCTGGTGCATCCTCAGGGATAAAGAATTCACCGTAAGGACCTGAAATCATCACCTTATCACCAGGTTTTAGTGAATAGATGTATGAAGAACAGATACCTGGGTTTACATCCATAAACCCTCCCTTAGCTCTATCAAACGGAGGAGTTGCAATACGAACATTAAGTTTAATGATATTGCCCTCAGCTGGATAAGTAGCCATAGAGTAAGCTCTTAGGGTTGGAGTAGGATTGACCATCTTAAGGTCGAACATCTTCATCTTTTCCCAGTCAGCACGATATTGAGGATCGATATCGAAATCTTTATAATCTACTGTCATTGCAGGAACATCCACTTGGATATATCCACCTGAACGATAGTTTAGAGTCTCTCCATCAGGAATTTTAACACAGAATTCCTTAATAAATGTAGCAACATTGTTGTTAGAGATAACTTCACATTCCCACTTCTTAATGCTAAGAACTGAATCAGGAACTACAATCTTCATATCGTTTTTAACCTTAACCTGACAACCAAGACGCCAGTTATTAAGAATTTGTTTACGTGTGAAGAAACCTGTTTCTGTAGGAAGGATTGTTCCACCACCCTCTACAACCTGACACTTACATTGACCGCAACTACCTTTACCACCACAAGCTGATGGAAGGAATAGTTTATGTTCTGCAAGAGTGTTAAGAAGGTTAGAACCTGTATTTACCTCCAACTCTTTTGTACCATTATTGATATCAATTTTTACCTTACCTGATTTTACCAATTTGCTCTTTGCAAATAGTAAAACTGCAACTAAAAGAAGGATAAGGGCAACAGTCGCAACAACTGCGCTGATTACTGTAACTAATACTAAATTCATAACTCTATCCTCCTACAATTGAATACCCATAAAACTCATAAATGCAATACCCATCAAACCAGTGATAATGAATGAGATACCTAAGCCACGAAGTGGTTTTGGAACATCTGAGTATGCAAGTTTTTCTCTAATAGCAGCAATTGCTACAATAGCAAGGAACCAACCCACACCTGAACCTAAACCAAATGTGAATGCCTCACCGATGTTAGCATATCCTCTCTCTTGCATAAACAATGAACCACCAAGGATTGCACAGTTTACAGCGATTAGAGGCAAGAAGATACCCAAAGAAGCATACAATGCAGGAGCAAATTTCTCTACTACCATCTCAACGATTTGAACGAAACAAGCGATAACCGCAATAAATACGATATAACTCAAGAAGCTCAAATCTACATTTGCATAAGCTTCACCCAACCAAGCAAGTGCACCTGGTTGAAGGATATATTTATTCAACAAGAAGTTGATTGGGACTGTAACGGCCAAAACGAAAATTACGGCAAGTCCTAATCCTGTTGCGGTCTTAACACTCTTTGACACAGCAAGATATGAACACATTCCAAGGAAGAATGCGAAGACCATATTGTCAACAAATATTGACTTTATAAATAAGCTAATATAATCTGCCATAACTTTCTATTTTTCTTGTAAATCCTTTTGAATAGCTCTTTGTACCCAGATTACACATCCAAGTAGGATCAAAGCCATCGGAGGAAGAATCATTAAACCATTATTTTCGTAGAAACCGCCATTAGCAATATACCAATTTTGTGGGATGATTTGGTAACCAAGGATAGTTCCTGAACCGAACAATTCACGGAAGAATGCTACAATCACCAAAATAATTCCATAACCCAAGCCATTTGCTATACCATCAACAAATGAAGCAAAAGGTTTATTACCCAATGCAAAGGCCTCAATACGACCCATAATAATACAGTTTGTAATAATCAAACCGATATAAACTGAAAGTTGCTTACTTACTTGATATGCAAATGCTTTTAGCACCTGGTCAATCAAGATTACGAACATAGCAACTACAACCAACTGAACAATAATACGAATACGATTAGGAATTGTATTTCGCATTAATGATATAATCAAGCTTGAAAATGCAGTTACAAATGTCACAGAAAGAGCCATAACCAAAGCACCTTCTAACTGAACAGTAACAGCCAAAGCTGAACATATACCCAATACAAGGACCGAAATAGGGTTACCCTTGAATAGCGGTTTAGTAAAGATCTCTTTATTCATATTCACCTCCTATTCTTCGCTTGAAGCAATTGTTTCTAATTCTTCACCTTCAACAGCAGCAGGAACCTCTACTTTAGCAGCTCTTGCAACTTCAAAATATGCTGAATACTGTGCAAACCAACTTGCAATTGTCTTTTGAAGGGCAGAACTTGTAATTGTACCACCCGATACAGCATCAACACCATTTGGATTATCTTGTTGTCCGCCTCCCTTTACGATAGCTACAGAAACGAAGTTTCCATCTGCATCGTAAAGTTTTTTGCCTTTAAATTGAGCTGTGAATTTATCAGCTGCAATCTCAGCACCCAAACCAGGAGTTTCGCCTTTGTGGTCAAATGCAACACCATAAATGGTATTGAAATCATCCTCTACTGCGATATATCCCCAGATTGGGCCCCATAGGCCAGCACCATAACAAGGGAAAATATTCAAAGTCTTACCCTCTTTCGAACAAACGAAGACAGGCAAGCGAAGTTTCTCTTTCAAAGCTTCAGCTTTAGTTTGATCCTTTGCAGATGTGATTTGTCTCATAATATCATATTGAGCTTTCAAATCTACATTCTCATTATCAAGCTTTTCACCTTTAGTATTTAGAACGAACTCATCAACGATATACTCTTTGTAAAGTTTGTCAATGTAAGAGTTAAGTGATTCACTCTCAGGTTTTTCCAAACCCAAAGCCGCTGATTTTAGAATACTCTGTTTCTTCTCAGTTGCAATATTCTCGTTTTGTCTGCCTCTCAATGAAGAAGATACAAAAGCAAGAACTGCAGCTACAACCAAAGTAAGGAGTACAGAATATATAACTGTATAAGTATTACTATTTGTATTCATATTATGCCCTCCTCATACGTTTTTTGATATTTGAATTAACAACGTAATGGTCAATTAGTGGAGCAAATGTATTCATCAACAGGATAGCCAACATCATACCTTCAGGATAACCTGCATTGAATAGACGAATAACGATTGCTACAGCTCCTACAAGGAAACCATAAATCCACTTACCTTTTTCAGTTTGAGCTGAAGTTACAGGGTCGGTTGCCATAAATACAGCACCAAATAGGAAACCACCCATTACAAGGTGTTGCCAACAAGGTAGTGCCAAATATGAACCCTCTGCGCCGCAAAGGTTTGCGATACCACCTACAAATAGACCACCGATAACGGCTGAAACCATAATTTTCCAACTTGCTACACCTGTTGCAATCAAAATAACTGCACCAATCAGGATAGCGATTACTGAAGTCTCACCGATAGCGCCAGGAATTGTACCGATTACCATCTCCATAACACTTGGAAGTTGTTCACCTGCAGCAGCTTGTGCTAAAGGTGTTGCACCTGTATAACCATCAACACCGGCTACCCAAACTTTGTCACCAGACATATGGCTTGGATAAGCAAAGAACAAGAATGCACGTGCAAGAAGTGCA
This sequence comes from Bacteroidales bacterium, assembly GCA_017513445.1. Taxonomy (GTDB): domain Bacteria; phylum Bacteroidota; class Bacteroidia; order Bacteroidales; family UBA932; genus RGIG6374. The sequence continues at coordinate 138,141 of JAFXFS010000018.1, forward strand.
GGATTCCAAATGTTCATACCTGTTCCACCAAAGATCTCTTTACCAATAATAACAGCAAAGATTACTGCAAGAGCCAACATCCATAGAGGAACATTTACAGGCATAATCAAAGGAATAATCATACCTGAAACAAGATAACCCTCATTTACTTCGTGTCCTTTAATTTGAGCTGAAATAAACTCAATACCAAGACCAACAATATAAGAAACAAGGTATAGAGGAAGGATTTTTAGGATACCATACCAGATCATAGCCCAGAAACCCATATCACCGCCTGACGCAAGACTATGTTGATAACCAATATTCCAAATACCAAATAGTAGTGATGGAACAAGGGCAAGAACAACGATAATCATAATACGTTTCAAATCGACGCAATCCCTTACGTGAGCACCACGTTTTGTGACTGTATTAGGCACAAATAGGAATGTCTCGAATGCATCGAATGTCGAGTGTAAGAATCCTAATTTTCCACCTTTAGAAAATGTAGGTTTAATATTGTCAACAATTTTTCTTAATCCCATAACAATTCCAATTATGCCATTTCTTTAATCATTAAATCAATACCATCGCTAATGATCTTTTGAATTTCAATTTTTGATGGACAAACATATTCGCAAAGTGCGATATCCTCTTCGATAACTTCGTAGATACCAAGTTGTTCCATCTTTTCAAGATCTTTAGCAAGAGCAGCTTTGAACAGATATGTTGGATAAATATCCATTGGAAGAACTTTTCCATAAACATCCGACATAACAAATGCTCTAACACCACCATTTAGGTTTGTATCCATATTGTATCTCTTCTTTGAGCATAGGAATGATGGATAGGTGTGAGAGAATGAGAATTTCTTAGATCTGAATGGTTTAACCCAACCAAACATCTCATAGTAATCACCCTCTGGAAGCACTGTGATTTGATTTTTGTAGAATCCCAAGAAACCATCAACACCAACATTTTCACCTGTCAAAACATCACCACTGATATAGCGCAAAGTACCCTTAGACTCATCTGCAAGATATTTAACAGTACTAATCTGCATACCTTGAATACCCTTAACATAGGTTGGAGTCTTAACTGCAGGACCTACAACAGCAACTAATTGAGATGCATCGTAGATACCTTTAGTAAATAGTTTACCAATAGTTGCCACCAAGTGAAGATCAACTGTCCAGATAATATCACCTTTAGCAATTGGAGAGATGTGGTTAATTTGCACTCCCACATTACCTGCAGGGTGAGGTCCGCTCACTTTGTGTTGAATAACACCTTGTAATTTGTTAAGGTTAGCATTTGCATAGCAACCATCACAGATTGACAAGTGAACTCCACCTGCTGTCAATTTTGACAAAGCATTAATACCTGCTTGTAATGCTTCAAATTCGTTTTGAAGAACAAAATCAAGATCCGCTGCCAATGGAGCAGTGTTGAAACCCGAAATAAAGATAGATTTTGGGGTAGTATCCGGATTAGCGACAATACCGTATGGGCGCTGTTTAATAGCACACCACAATCCACTTTGTAGAAGCAAATCTTTTACATTTTCGTTTGTCAACTCCTTTGGAATATCAAACTTAATGTAGTCGATCTCCTTGTCTGCCTTAATTCTAACAGACAGCAGTTTTCTCTTTTCACCGCGCACAACCGCCTCCACAACGCCACTACAAGGCGATGCGAATTGGATTTGAGGATTTGCCTTATCAGCAAAAAGGATAGTTCCCGCCTTAACGGTTTCTCCCTCTTTTACCTTCATTTTAGGAACAATCCCTCTGAAGTCTGTTGGTTTGATTGCGACAACATCAGAGAATACCTCTTTGTTTACAGAACGTGAGGCCGCACCACTGATGGGAATATTAAGCCCCTTTTTAATTCTAATGTTATCCGACATTATCTTTTTATTTAATTGAATTCAATGCGGTGCAAATATAATCATATTTATTGTAAAAAAATGTTTTAATACTCTTTTGTTATTAGATAATTACTAATTAGTTTTGCAACATTATGACAATTCAAAATAGTAATATTTTTAGTGGACTTAACAGCGCTCAACTTGAAGCTGTCAAGTGTGTAGATGGGGCCTCGCTCATTATTGCAGGGGCAGGAAGTGGCAAGACAAGAGTATTGACTTGCAGAATTGCTAATGTTATAAATTTAGGTTGCGATCCTTCAAGAATTTTAGCCCTAACTTTCACAAAAAAGGCGGCATCTGAAATGAAGGAACGTATTGGTAATCTTGTAGGAGGAAGAGCTGCCAGAAGAATTTATATGGGCACTTTTCACTCTGTGTTTATAAGATTTCTTAGAGATTATGCGCACCTGCTGGGCTTCTCCAAAGATTTCACAATTTATGATACCAGTGACTCAAAGAGTGCAATTAAGAATTGTATCAAGGAGTTGCAATTAGATGATAAGGTTTATAAGCCAAATGAGGTTCTTTCAAGAATATCATTGGCTAAAAACAATCTCATTACAAGTGCTGGATACATCAATAACGCAACTTTGGTAAGTCAGGATGTTCAAAACAAGAAAGGACAAATATGCAATATCTATAAACTCTATAGCCAGAAGTGCAAAGAGTCCTCTGCTATGGATTTTGATGATATTCTACTTTACACAAACATCCTTTTTAGAGATTTTCCAGATGCTTTAAAGGAGGTAAGAGAGCGTTTCAGCTACATATTTGTAGATGAGTATCAAGATACTAACAGTTCTCAATACCTGATTCTCAAGAGGTTGGCCGAAAAACACCAAAACATTTGCGTAGTAGGTGATGACTCCCAAAGCATCTATGCATTTAGAGGAGCAGTCGTTGAGAATATCCTCAACTTCAAAAAGGATTATCCGACAGCAAATGTATTCAAGTTGGAGCAGAACTACAGATCGACTCAAACCATTGTAGAAGCGGCCAACTCTTTGATTTCAAAGAATAGTAACCGACTCAAAAAGGAGTGCTTTTCAGAGGGTAATAAAGGGGATAAAATTGAGTTATTAACGGCTCAAAACGATATGGAAGAGGGATTTATGGTGGTTTCATCTATCCTGAACAGAATATATCAAACCAAATCGCCATATAGTGATTTCACAATCCTATATAGAACAAATGCACAATCCAGAGCAATCGAGGAGGCACTTAGAAAGCGCAACATTCCATACAGAATCTATGCAGGACACTCATTCTACGACAGAGCCGAGGTAAAAGATCTGTTATCTTATTTCCGTTTGGTTATAAATAACAAGGATAATGAGGCCTTTAAGAGAGTCATAAATGTTCCTGCAAGGGGAATTGGAGATACATCTATCGCCCGTCTGGAGGAGTGCGCCAAGAGAGAGGGTTGCTCACTATTTGATGCTATATTTTTGGATGTCAATAAGTTACTGCCGTATGGACTCAGAGCTGCGACCATCTCTAAAATGACAACTTTCGCAAAATTGATACTTGAATTAAGCGAAAAAGTCACCACTGCTGATGCCTATGCTATGGCTGTTGATATTACAAATATCTCCGGTTATTATCTTTCATTAAAGAGTGATAACTCGATTGAAGGACAATCACGTCTTCAAAATATTGATGAATTGCTAAACAGTGTTAAACTTTATCAGGATGATGAGATAGACCAAAGAGAATTATTGCAAGAAGATGGTATTGAAGATGTGGATATGAGCGTTACTCTCGCCAATTATATGGAAAATGTTACTCTTCTTAGTGATATTGACAGAGGAAGCGACGATGAAGAGAACTCCAATAAAGTTACTCTTATGACAATACACTCTTCAAAAGGTCTGGAATTCCCTTATGTCTATATTGTAGGTATGGAGGAGAATCTCTTCCCTACTGCCGGAATAAGTGAGAAGGATTTACAAGAGGAGAGAAGATTGTGCTATGTAGCCATAACCAGAGCTCAAAATGGTGTAACAATGTCTCACGCACGCTCCAGAATGAAGTGGGGTAAGCACGTAAATAATCCTCCAAGCCGATTTATCAGAGAGGTGGGTGCTAAATACTTTGAAAGGGATATTGAGGAGGATTTATATGGCAATATTTTCACACAAAGTGGTGATTATCAGGAAGATAACCATAGCAGGACTCAATTTGGATTCAACCGCAATAGAGGTAATTCAACTTACAACAGAGAATACTATGGTAATAGATACGAAGAGCGAAAAACTGCTCCGCAACGCACTATTAAAGAGGAGCATTTTGAGCCGCTTAAACCTCAGTTCTCACCTAAAAGAGCTGCCACAGAGAACTTTGTACCAGATAGTAATGTTGATGATGTAGCAGCTGGTATGAGAATTGAACACGATAGATTTGGAGAAGGAACTATTATCTCCGTAGAAGATAGTGGAGCAAGTAAGAAGATAGTTGTAAATTTTGATGGAAGTGGGAAAAAGGTTCTATTATTAAAATTTGCAAAAATCAGAAAAATATAAATGCCGAATGGCATAATAATTGCAACTTAAATAATTGAAGTTTTTCATAGTTTAAGTTTAGGTTAAGTAGCGAGCCCTACTCCAGTGATGGATAGGGCTCGTGAATTTTTTTTACAATTAGAAAAATTACTCTACGGAGTTCTATTTAAGATGCTCTGCAAGAAATGCATCTAATTGATCTTTCTCTACTTGACGACCTATAATTTTTCCAGTTTGGTCAACAATAATGTTTTGTGGAATATACCTTACATAATAAGCAGCACCCACAACATTATCCCAACCATTTAAGTCTGAAACATTTGGCCAGGTAAGTTTATCATCCTTAATAGCTTTTACCCAAGCATCGTGCTTAGTATCCATTGATACGCCTAAAATTTCAAAACCTTTTTTGTGGTACTTTTTATAGATTTTCACCAAGTCAGGATTGAATTGACGACAAGGACTACACCAACTTGCCCAGAAATCTATCATAGTAACCTTATTCTTTGAATAGATATCTGAGAATTTAATTGGTTTTCCATTAGGGTCATTTTGTTCAAAATCAGGAGCTTGTTCTCCTGGCTGAAGTGACTTCACCAAAGCAATTACTCTCTTGATTTCAACAGCTGAAGGGTGATTTTCATATTCAGGAAGGCCTTCAAATGGAGCAAACTTCTCAACTAACTCCTCATAAGATAGCATTGAAAGATCCTGAATAATTGTTGACAAAGTATAAGGAGATGTTGGATTTGCAATCAAATAAGCGTTTTGAATAGAATCACATTCTGATTGCCATTTTGCATAAACCTCTTGAATTTGTTCCTTTTGCTCATCAGAAGCTGTTGGATAACCCTTTGTAAGAGAATCTAATTTGTATGCATGATACAACTCATCACTCTTTTGACCAAAACTATTGATGAATGATTGAATTGCGCCACCCTCAACAACAACATCTTGAGGATTTTCTGCATTGATTGTTACAGTATAATCATCGCTTTCCACAAAAATTCTTGTCAATGGTCTTTGAGATCCTTCAAGATAGAGTGAATAGTAATTTGGATGTTCAACAACACCCTCAAATGTACATTTACCATCAACTAAAGCAAGTGTATCAGCAACAACATTTCCTTTAAGACCTGTTGCCAGAATCACTGTTTGGCTTGTCAATTGAGAAGCATCACCGTCAACACTCACAGCAACACTATATTGGTTATCAACCTTTGGCGCACAAGAAACCATTAGAAAGATTGATAAAAGGAAAAATACTCTTTTCATATTCTATTTATTAATGGTTATAAAAAAAGGGCGTCAATGGGATACAACTCCCCCATCAATCGCCCAAATATATTATAAATTATTCAACTTCAACTACTTCTGCATCAGGAGCATTCTTAGCAACAGATTGAATACCGTTATCACAAGAAGCTTCACTTGCATACATTTGGCTGCTACCGATAACTTGACCGTTAGTAGCTTTTAGGTTGAAATGGAATTTACCACTTTCTGATTGAGTCTTCTCAAATCTCTTCTCATCTTGAGAATTCTTCTTAACAGACTCGATACCATTCAAGCAAGCTGCTTTTGTTTTGTATGCTTCACTTGTTAGGATAATTTGGCCATTAGATGCTTTTAGATTAAATTGGAATTGGCCATCTTTTCTTGTTTTAACTTCAAATTTTCCCATAATTGTTTATATTAATTGTTAATATTAATGTTATTGTACATTTCTAATTCTTCTTGCCATAGGGTGGAGATTATTACTCCTATTTCCCAAATTTTTAACAAAGCCCAGAGGCTGAGAAAGATAGGTAAGTAGTAAATAGCCCAGCGGAGCATCTCTAAAAAGTAAATTCTCCTTTGATAAGAACTTAATTGCATCCTCTTTGCTCAACTCAACCTCAGGAAATAATCCCCTTTTGAAATCAATTGCAAGTGCTAAATCTGCCTGAGGAATAAAATCCTTCCCCTTTTGTGTGGCAACTGCAATACCTGAGTGAACTGAATGTAACAGAGACTCAATATTTATCATTCTCTGATACAAATCCATAGGATAGGCCTTTACAATCTCTCCTTTTAACTTGTATAAGTAATTATCATTCAAGTAGTTAATTGAGACATCACTCTTAACACCACCCTTTTGACTCTTAAATTTAATAGTCTCTCCATCAGAAGAAACTTTTCTTAATACTGCCACGAAAAAGCCCTCACTCTTAGTAAGACCTGGTGCAAATTGATATCCACTCATATTTGTCCGCAAAATAGACTCAAATGATGGAATTTCGACAATCTCTGCACCCAATTCATTGATAATCCACTCTACATTATCATCATTCTCGTGACTGTTAAAGGTACAAGTTGAGTATAAAAGATACCCTCCCTCCTTTAACGATGGCCAGACATCAGCCAATATTCTCTTCTGTCTCGCCACACATAATTCAACATTATCTTCTGACCACTGCTCTATCGCCTCAGAATCTTTTCTAAACATTCCCTCTCCTGAGCAAGGAGCATCAACCACTACAATATCAAAGAGAGAGGTTAATTTAGAAAAATCACGCGGATCGTTGTTGGTAACAACAACATTTGAATAACCCCATTTAGCAACATTTTCAGCCAAAATTGGACAGCGACTCTTAATCACCTCATTTGCAACAAGTAATGAACTTTTTGGCAAGACGGAAAGCAAATCAGTACTCTTTCCTCCCGGTGCAGCACAAAGATCCAAAACTGTAAGGTCCTGGTCTAAATCTTTTAAGAGATGCTTTACTATATGGCCTACAAACATAGATCCCGCCTCTTGTACATAGTATGTACCTGAATGAAAAAGAGGATCGTGTGTAAATGATGGTCTTTCCGGTAGATAAACTCCATCTTCACACCACTCAACTACATCCTCTCCAAAAATCTCTCTGAAACGTCCCTGTTCAATTTTTGATGGGTTCCTTCTGATTGAAGTCAATGGCTCCAATGCAAGGGAACAGAGCAGAATATCTGCTTTATCCTTCAAAAACTCGGAATAAATATTCCTCACATAGACATTACTCAGTTCCATACTACATTGTTGGCATCTGTCCGTTTGCAGCCGCTTCTAATTGGTCAGTAATCTTATCTATAACTCCTTGCAATTTATTTCCAAGGAGCATCTTCATCATTACATTAAGTTCGGCATCAAGTTCAAGATGCACATTGGTTGTACCATCAAATTGCTCTTCCATAATAATGGCAAAAGTGAATGGAAATGGCTTTCCATCCAAATCTCCTATCACAATTCTTGAGAATGGTACCTTCTCAACCAACTTTGCTCCCAACTCAACTCCCTGATATGTAACTGTAGCATAATCCTCCCCTATAGTGACCATTTCACGCTTGTCGGCAGGAATATAATGCTCAAAATTTCGAATATTAGAAAGGGCGTTAAAAAGGTCGTAAGATGATCTCTTTACATTAACAACCCTTCCTACGATATGTTGTGTTGCCATATTACTCTTGTCCCCAAGTATCAGGTCTAAAACGCCACTCTTTCAAAACTTCCACAACATCCTCTGATATGTAGTTGCATTTAACTGCCTCCTCTACCAAAGCATCGTAATTAGAAAGTGTATAAAGAACTACATTTGCATCTTCACAACTCTTTCTTGCCTTTGCAAAATTGTAAGAGAAAATTGCAACCATACCTAAGACTTCTGCTCCTGCTTTAGATAAGGCATCAACAGCAGACAAACTGCTTCCACCTGTAGAAATCAGATCCTCTATAACCACAACACGAGAGTTTTCAGGAAGATAACCCTCAACCTGCGCACACATACCGTGGTTCTTTGCCTTTGGACGAACATATACAAATGGTTTGTTCATTCTTTCTGCCACCATAATACCCAAAGCAATTGCACCGGTTGCTACACCTGCAATTACATCAACATCTTTGAAATACTCCTCTACAGTGTGAACGAGGTAGTCAGCGATTGTTTTTCTAACCTCTGGATAAGAAAGAATCTTCCTATTATCGCAATAAATAGGTGATTTCCAACCTGATGCCCAAGTAAATGGTTCGTGTGGTCTTAATTGCACTGCTTTGATGTCCAATAAAGCTCGTGCTACGTTGTATTCTATTGATTCCATAATAATCCTAATTAAACTATTTTAGCAAATATAATGATTATTTCTGGAAAATAATAGCAATATACTAATTTTATACCATAAAGAATGCTTTGAAACAGATTCCCGAGACGAGCTCGGGAATGACGAAATAACTATTGCGACTGCCATTGAGCGTAAAGAGTAAGATTCTCTTTAAGGTTCATTGGAGAGCCGGTAGTATATGTTGTTCCCATTCCATCTTTTCGACTATTCCATCCAACAAAGTTATACATCGATCTGGTTGGTGTCGGAGCTACCAAGAAACTATTGGTAGCTGTTACAATCTTTTGTACTGAAGGTGTTACTGTTGCTGTAGGGTCTGTTGTATTTAAGTCGAATATAACCTCAACGTGTGTTACATCTCCATCTTCCAAAATAACTGTTCCCTTCTCATTTGCAACATCCTCATTAGGAACATAGTTTGCTGTCCTGTTATTCTTGATACTTCCTCCATCAATGGTAATTTCTGCATTTACTCCCTCTGCATAAAGACCTCCTCCATAAAGAACAGCCTTATTATTAATAATATCAGGGCCTGTTATGCCATTGCCAATCTTTATGATTGCCGCCGCTACACTTGCGTCACTTTCTGACATATCTACACAGATACCGCCACCTTTTTGGTCGCAGGAATTATATTGAACTTTACCACTATTTACAGTCACATTTACACTGCCGGTAGAGGAGGTTACATAGATTCCTCCGCCATTCCCGGTATTGCTTATTGCTTGAGATCTGTGAAGAGCTGAATTGTTTGAAACCTCGGCACTTCCTGACATCATAAAGTCTCCTGCCTCGATGTAAATACCTCCACCATTTCCATTACGAGCAAGATTCTCTGTAATTTTACCACCTGTCATAGTTACCTCACCCACTTTAAGGGAAACAGCACCTCCATTCGATTCTGACTCACAATTCTGTATTGAACCACCACTCATATTGAAAGTAGGTATATCAATAGCATTTGAACTCTTTGCAATATATACAGCTCCTCCCTCTTCGGCAGAACACTCGGTAATTGTACCAGCAGTCATCTCAAAGTTACCATCCTCCATATAAACAGCTCCACCGTTTTTAACTACGTGGAAAAACTCTTTATTATCAACATCACTACTACTGATAACACCTCCATTCATCTTAAAGGATGATTTTTTATTCACATCCGCACCACCAGCCATTACAAACTGAGCAGAGATATCTCCACCTTGAACTGTAATATCTGCGTGACCTATCTTTCCAGATGGATTATTTGTCTTTCCTCCACCTACAGAGCCGGTACGTATTGTAGGATTACCGCTGATTTTAATTATCGCCGATCCACCATAAGCTGGAGAGCCATTTGATGCCTTTCCTGTGCCTCCTGTACCACCACCGATACTTGCACTGACATCACTCCTTGCTATTATGTGTCCACCGGTAATAGTAATATCAGCACTACCTCCCTCTTTTGTCTGACTACTTCCACCACCGATGGCTGTACCTAATGCTGAAAATGCATATACATAACCTCCGGATATATTTACTGTACCCTCTTTTCCGATATTCAGTCTGGATCCTCCTCCACCTATTGCTGAGCTTGGGATTCCCCATCTTGTGGCAAAATTGTAAGCATAAATACTTCCACCGGTAATATGTACCTCACCAGGACCACCTACATCCGTAAAGCCAATACCTCCACCAATCGCAGTACCTGTGGTTGTTGCAACTGCAGTAACCTTACCTCCATTTATAAAAACTTGTCCATATCCATTACCTCCACCTCCCAAGGCAGAACTATTTTCCACTTTTGTAGTCCCGGCAAAAATAACTCCACTATTGATGTAAAGACCATACATATGTCCATCTCCACCTGTATTATTTCCTATCGCAGAATTTCTATGATTGCTGATATAACCAGGTTCGGTACTTCCATAATAATTATCTCCACCAGGGCCTGTATAATATTTTGTTAGGAAATCTGTATTCGCCACTGTGAGTGATCCTGTTCCCTCAAAAATGATTTTGTCCGATTTATTGGTATCAATATGAAGACAACCCATTCTATTATCACCCAACAGATTGACAGTCAATGTAGTATTACCTTTAGGAATATAAGATATTCCACCTTTTGTCCTATTACGATTCTCACTCTGCTGAATTACAGAGTAGATATTATCGATGGTTAATTTATAATTCGTAGCTCCTTCTCCGGTTATTTTTATATAATTTTTTGTATGAGTACGTCCTACATCACGCACTGCAGCTATTCCGATATGTTGCTCATTAGGCGCATCTGCGCCATCACTTCTGATATATTTTCCATCATCCCACATCTCAATCACATCCTCAACACTTTGATTATTGGTGATATAATCACTCCAAAGTTTATTTCCAACCTTAACGGGTTCATATTTTGGAATTCGGCAGATTCCATTTGTAAAGGCAGCTTCGTTCTCATAACCATATTGGCTCTTATTGGCCTCTGTGGATTGATAAACATAATAATGATAATCGTTTTCTGAGATTTCTGCAGGGTCCCAACTCTTGGAAATATTTCTTACTGTACCATTTACAAATACATAACCTGAATATGATGTAGGAGTAATCGAGACATTACCGGCATAAAGGTCGAAATATACATAATCCTCCTGACGATCTTTATGTAATGTATAGGTTATCATTGCTCCCGATTCCCACTTCATCCCTTCTAAAGATGCACTTATAGTAGCATCTCCACTTCCATCGCTATAGGTCATTACTACCTTTGCTCCCGATGGGAGTTGTTGTGGAATCATCATAAGAATTTCATCTTCTCCTGTGATATATCCACCCTCAGCACAACTCTTTCCTGCTGATGGTATTGGAAGTGTAAAACTCTGTGTACCAGATTGATTCTTCCACACATCTCCAATTGTGTAGATACCACTATTATTAACACCCTCCACCTTAAGACTCTTTACTGTACAGGCAAATCCCGCCTTGAATCTGATTCCTGTCAGGATGTGTTGGAAGGTCAATGGAATATTTTGTTGATAATCACTTGGCACCTCCTTGATATCTGTTGCAATAATATCCTTTTGATCTGCCACAGACTCGGGAACAGTATAAGTGATTGTAGTTGAATCATCTTTATTGGCGATAACTGCATTTGTACCTAAATCATAAGGGGCATATCCATAAACTCGAAGCACATCTGATGAGGATACAGTAGTATTATCCCAATAGACGAGTTCATCTTCGGCCTCCATCACCTCTTTATTTATGAACTTGTAGAGATTCCCATCCATAACACGGCTCCCCCAGGTTGATGATGTATAGGTATGTGCATACATTCCCACACTTAAACCCTCGAGAGAGTTAATAGTTGTAGCTTTTGTCTCTGCAGAGTAACTTGTTAATGGCCACTCCTCCTCTCTTATACTTAAATAGGAAGAAAATCCCTCTCCTGCGTCTGAACGCGTATCTGCAGTAATAGATGCTGAGAAAGAGATATGGTCACAATGCTGAAGCTCTACCTTCGTTAGGTTGTCCTCGACACAACCTCCAAAGAGAAATAGCACAGTAGTAAGTACAACTATTAAAACATATTTAGATAAAGTTCTCATTCTATTGGTTATCTACTAAATCTACATTTTGCTCATTCCAAGGAATAAGACTACAAGTAGCATCAATATCATTAAATGATTTAAAATAGAGATTGATAATAAATAATTTACCTACAGCATCTTGAGGGTCTGTAATTTTATTGCCTTCCAGATCGTATAAGGAAACCATAACCTCCTTATTCTCAACCTCTGAAGTTGTTATTTTTAACTTAAATTCTGTGCAAGGAGAACAAAGAAGCCAACCAACATTCTCCGCAGTAATGGTAAGATCTTGTTCACCACTCATTACAACCAACTCTTGCTCTGCACCCACAAAATCTATAACTGATTTATTACCAGGAGTTTGCGGAAATATAATATCTACCGTATTATGAGAATTTATAACACTCATATTCTTCAAAGTACCCCATTGACTAATGGCCTCCGAAGTGGTTACACGAACCTCAAATTTTAACCAAGTCAGAAGGTGTTTATATGTTTGATTGGTAAATGGAGTTTGCCACGAACCAGAAATTTGCTCAGCGAACATTATGTCAGTTGTACCGTCAATAGTATGAGTAACACTCTTTCCATCACTGCTTGACCAGCCCGCTTGTGGATAAAGTCCTACACAGTAAACATCATCTCCAGATGTTGGATATGAAAGAGGGTTCTCCATAGTTGCCGGGTTGACATAAACAGTTGTTGGATTACTCTCATATTTAACTGTCGCACGATATGGCAAAAATGTAGGTGCAACAGGTGTCTGATTATCAATATATTGACCACTTGTTGTAGAAAACCATACAGATGCAGTCATTCCTACGGCAGAAGTTCCAGTATAGACAGAACCTCTAACCATTGGTGAACTATCGTGAGAAGCTACATCTGCTATAAGAGAGATTGCTCCCCTCTCTACATCAGGACCATCTATTTCACAAGCAACAACTGTTGTCATCAATAGTGCTACAAAAATATATCTCATTATTCTATTCATATCTATCTGCTATTACACCTCCACATTACTTGTTCCACCTAATTTCCAGTCATCAACGTCAGCAGTTACGACAATTGTATTACCCATTTGGAATGTAAGATTTAAAGTAAAACATTTTGCTCGCGTACTGCCTGTATAGTGTGTTGAAGCATTCTTTCTTAAATCGATAGGTAATTGCACTTTTCTATGTTCTGTTTCAATGTGGAGTACATACTCTGCCACCTCTACATCGACGCCATCTACTACATCTGTACTCTTTGCCTCAACAGGAGAACATAATACGTAAGCAACTTCAACCGGTGCCTTTATTTCAGGCGATAAATATTCTAATTCATACCCTGCAGAGCCAGGGAAAATATCGTCACTTCCTGTAGCGTAAAGTGGCAACAGACCATCGTGAGAAGCACTACTATAGTATGAAACAATATCAGTATTGATAACACTACTTATCTCATCATCCTCTCTGCTTACATCAACCTTTAGTTGATTATTACTTGTAATCTTGATATCGGTAACCTTTCCCCAAGCATCAAGAACCTCTTCGCTCTCTGCCACCATTTTGATTTTCATCCAAGTCAAAAGATGCCAAAATTTCAACTGAGGAGTATCAAATACCAAAGTCTCTGTCCCAGTTATAGCATATTTTCCCTCACGACGAGGGGCAAACATTACATCTTGAGAGCCATTATATGTGAATTCTGCATATTTTACATCAGATTCGTTACTCCAACCATTCTGAGGGTGAAAGCCAACAAAGAATACAGGTGTTCCAGCTTTTGGATATACTGCCTGATCCAACAACTGAGGATAACCTGAATCGAAATCTGCTGTAGCGTGAATTGCAACCTGTCCCTCATTTGCTCCTGTACCATTCTTTCCATTCAAAGGTGGATTCGGATTGGAAAAGTTGAAAATATATGATCCAGCTGTTCCCTCTCTGAATGAGGTTGCCCAAATTGCCGTATGAAGGATGCCATCCTCTGTATCATTTGGAATTGTAAAGCCGTATGGAGCTCGAGTAACCTCACTATCTTCAGTAACAACTGAAAGATAGATTGGAGAACCTTCCAATTCAGGTTTCTCAATCTCGCAACTTGTAATCAACAATGCAGCAAATATGATATATATAAATCTTTTCATATTATTTCACATCATAATTATTTTCATAATCATCATCTTCACCCTTATCCCACTCTTCAACCACAACTCTAAATAGAATCTCCTCCTTATTATCTCCTAAATCGAGAATGTAGGTATAAATTTTACCAGGCAGCCAAGAAGGCACATTTGAAGTGGATATACTAATTTGTGGGGATGTTACTGTCTCATGGTTCCAAGTGTAATTAACACTTATTTTGACATCTTTACTACCAGAATTCAATTGTTGAGGAATCACAACATAAGGGCCACCAATCTGTGATTGATAGTTGACATCATAAGGGACACTCTTTGATAGATTAATTTTAAAATCTCCCGGAGTACCTGTTAATGTCCAATTATCTACGGTTATATAATCCTGATCAGGATTCGCACCATTGTTATATCTGGCATATGTATCCTCATTGCTGGAGAAATTTCCTGAAGTATTAAGTCCGTGCAAAGAGATATTGTTAATTGTCAAATCACGATGAGATTGTTGTAATCTGAATTTTATAGCAGCAAATGGGTGTACAAATCTCAATTTTACAGAACCATCATTTTTGCCTTGATCAAGGCGAGTTGCATAAACAAACTCCGATTTTGAATTCTCGGCTTCTCTCTCAGCTTCTGTTTTGTCCTCTATCACAGCGGGCATTGCAGCTGTAAATTGGACTCCAGAAGATGCTACATAAGTTAAATTCGTTACACTACAAGCACTTTCGTTCAGATTTGAGAGTTCTCTCGGTATATATGCCAAAAAATTCAACTTATTATCATTAGGCCAATAGAAATTTATCAGATTATTTGGATTAACCTGATCACGAAATCTCCAACGTGCAGCACCATCATCCGGCTTAAAATAGTAAACCCACGTATTTGTGAAGTACTCTCCACCACTTTTCAGATAGGCATTAAGAGCAAACTCTCCCTGATTGATAATATCATCTTTATTATCCAACAGCAAAGCGCGAGTTTTCGTTGATTGCACATCATCAACTTCAACTTCAATTTTTTGTTGTACAGATGGAACATTCTCAATCTCAAAGCAAGAGACGAGCGTCATCAATACAATTCCAAAATATATAAACCTAACCTTCATAATCAATTAAATTTCAGGAACAATTCCGGGTATTACCACACTACCTCCATCTTCATCCCATTGAGTAATGCTTATATCATCTATAGAAATACTCTTAAGGTCGGTATTGATATAGATAATGTATGTTTTATTAGCTTCTAAATTGAGTTTAACATCAGCAAAACCTCTATTTGTATATGTATGATAATCTACAGACTGATTTTTACTCAAAAGTGATACCTCATACTCTACAAATAGTCTGAAGCCATTGGATGAAAAGTCTTGAGGAAGGACCATTATATAGGCATCATCTCTATTGAGTCTCTGGGTCTCAGAGCTATTTTCACTTGTCAGAGCAAAACCTGAAGAGCTATTACCTACAAAGTTTGCAGGATCAAGAGAAAATGATGTTGAACCACTGATTGAACTCCACGCAGGGGTATTGGTAGTGTTATTCAAATCCAATGTGCCCGATGTATAAAATCCCCCGGTAGCACCGGCACCATAACCAATAGTTACCTTTTTGATGGTCATTGTTATCTCCTCTCTCAATGGTGAGACGGCATCTGCTGAAGCTTTTACTGCAAAACCGATACGAGCTAATGCGTGTCTGAATGTGAAATTAACTGCATTCACATTTTTGTTAAGATTCATTGTTGACGAGTTACTCCAAGATATATCTTTCTGATTATCAACATCTTGAGCTATTTCAAAATCAACTTTTGATCCACTCACATCACCGCCTGCCAAATTCCCATTATATGGAGCATAGGCAAAAAATGTAACCTTATCTTTCTGGTTATGTGGCCAATATTTCAATGGTGCATATTGCCAGGATTTTCCTGAATTTGAGGATGTTACCCTGGTATTATTCATAAAATTAGGTGTGGCAAAAGCTGCTTGAGACCAATCATCATCTTCTGTATAGTATGCAAGCACTCCAAATCCACTTGAACGAAGAGTCACATTATTCAATTCCTGACCTTTAGTTACTTCGTTCCAATCCTGAGAATTGGCAATTTCAAAAGAGACATAAGAGGAGCTCGCCTCCTCTACTCCGTTTTCACAGGATATAAAGAGAAGTATTCCCGAAAGTGTAAGAACCCTCCACATTACACGTAATATATCTTTGTACATTGCCATTATTATCAATTAATATTATTTGGAGCTATGAGGGGGTTCAGTCCCTCATAGCCATAGAATTTACAGACTAATTGTCTGTGTTATTGTTGTATAAAATCTACATCATCCCAATCAACATCTTCTTCAGGTCCAGCAGTACTCCAATCACTAACTTCTGCAGAAAGAACGATTTCATTCAAACCAAACGTAAGTGTATATAGGTATGCCCAACCTTGTTTAAGAGCTCCAACAGGTAAAGAGATCTCCTTAACAGCAGGAGTAGCTGTATAGCCACTATAAACTGCGCTATCCACTGTTACTATATCGTAGGCAATTTTCATCTTAACATCACCGGCTGTAGCCAAACCAGTTTCACCTGCTACAGGGATAAGGAATAGATATTCAGCATTTTTGAACAAAGGAACAGCGGTTGTAGTTCCAACACTTACACCTGATATTGTATAAGGGGACAAATAAGTATCTACTTGTGCATTAAGTATAGAGGCAAGATTTATAGTATCTCCATCTTGAGTTGGAGTTGTTTGCCAAGTACCTCTTTTATCATTCTCAGTTGCGAATGTGTAGGTACCTTTAGATGCAAATAGATCTTTAGAACCTGTAAACTCTACACTTTTGATATTAACTTTAGTCTTGTTTGCGACATCATTAGGACCAAAAGCATCTCTGTCCAGTTTTGCTAGGATATTTACACGTGTTAATTCGTGCTTCAAAGAGAAGGTAACATTTTCATCAACTTGGTCTATTCCTGACTCAATGTTTTCGTCTTTTGAGTGGTTTATTTGAACATCAGCAACGAAATCAGCCATTTTTCCCAAGTTGCTATCGTTGATTGTGTAAAGAATTTGTGGAGCACCTGCACCAGTTTTTTCTGTTACAAGTGAGATACCATTATCTGATGCTGCATAAGGAGCATAAGCAAAGAAAGATACTTTATAAGATTGATCTGCTGGCCAATACTTCAATGGAGAATATGTCCAATTGTTACCACTTTTATTAACTACTTGGTTAAACATAAAGTTAATTGGAGAATTTGCATTCCATTCACCATCAGTATATGAGGCAAATACACCAAATTGGTTGAAATTAGAGTTATCCAAAACTACACCTCTAGATTGAACATCGTGTCCAAGATAGGTGCCAAATTCAATTGCTTCTTGAGGCATAATCTCAATTACTTCATCTTTTGTACAACTTGTCACCGACAAAGCAGCAAAGGCGATGATACCTAATAAGAAAAATTTTTTCATCTATTTAAATATTTAAAAGGTTGTAAACATTTAAGTATACACTATAAAATGTATATAAGGTGTTGGTTTATAAACAAATAAGGGTAGTCTTAACGGACTATGCTTTTTGTTTTTAACTGATTGATTTTCAGTGTTTGTTTTTACGAAAATTGCGAAATCCTACATAGAAGACTACATGGAGGTTGTGGTTAAATCCATTTTCCGACGAGTAAAATGCGTATAGCAGTTTTGAAAGTACGGCTCTGAAATCAAGCATCGATAATGCGTTCGCCATTCAGACTCTCTACCGGGATAGTGTTCTCACCATTGAAGAGAAAACCCTCTGGCAACTGCAAAGCGGTTTCACCCTCTGCGGGCACTACCTTTGCTGCTGCATTAAGATAGGTATAGTTACCTTTGATGTCAAAAGAGTTCTGTACACGGTAATGAACCTTATCACCAATTGATGTTCGCATAATCATCTTATTCGCTGTCACCTCAATCTCTTCAGTGGCCAATCTGCTTGGGTCTTTTTTTGAAGGCCAAATAAATTTGTTGCCTTCTAACCTATATTCTCCTTGATGTGACATCCATCCCCAAGCATCTTCTCTATTATCATAACCGATAAGGTTATATGTTCCATCAGCCTTTATGTTCAAAAAGATACTAGACTCGGGAGTAAAGTCAAACCACTGTCCCACAATCAGCTGCGGATAATCCTTGTAAGGATTCACCTCGTCATCGTCGTTGTCACAACTGCTCATCGTAAAGCTGAGCATCACAGCCACCAGGGCCATTCCAATCATTCTGAAAGTCTTCATTGTTGTTAATGTTTTTATTGTTATTGCTATATTATTGCACACTTATATCTCCACGCTTCAACCACTCCCGCATTTTTGCAGAGGCGTTGAAGGCAGGCACAGATTTGGGTGTAAAGTTATGTATAAAAGAATATATGGGAAAATTATCGGCAGAGCATTATTACAATGCGATTCGTGCAAAATTGCAATTCTGCGTGCAAATCTACAAAAGCGGTGTGCAAATCTACAAACCGCCCGTTTAGTCGAAATTCAGACCCTTTTATTGCTTGATGCTTTCTATGAATTCAGCAGGTGTGACACCTGTAATTTTCTGGAAATTCCTGACCGCTGTAGTACGCTGATTGTATCCTACATAAGCAAACAACTTTGGTAAACTCGTCTCAGGATTACGCTTCAATTGCTCTACAATATAGTTCACTCTGCGTTTGTTGATATACTCATTGAATGTCAAACCTGTATTCTGCTTCACGGCATCACCCACATAGGTACGATTGGATTTCAAGTAGTCGGACAGCGTATTCAAGTTCAAACTGGCTTCACGCCATTTCTCTTCGTTATCAAGTGCCGTGATGATTCTATCCCAAAGCCCTTTCTCCTCAGACACCGGAACACTATCATTGGTTTCAGGCATAGTCCAAGACTCCGAAGGAAGCAGGCGTTCTCTCAATTCAAAGTAAGTGATGAGCACAAAGAAAGCCAACCATACCACCTGATGTCCGAGAACAAACCAATAGTTGTGGGTTATCTGTAAGGCAAAATACATACATCCTATCAGACAGAATCCCGTAGCATAAATACGGATAAGACGCTTGCTTGCACTGCACCTGCGCCAATCATACGGCACGAGGAGAAGCGTAAAGCCATAGAACAACATCACCACAAGGGAAAACAGTCGGAACAGCACATTGAACTCCCCGACATGTGTCCACAAGTCGGAATAGGTGTATATCGGAGTGAACTCAATCCCGGCACACATACCCACAAACACCAATAACAACAAAGGAGAAAACAGCAGTGCATAAAGCTTGGTGCGGCTGATTGTGGACTGTATCACCTCCAAAGGATAGAGGAAAAAGCACATCTGAATGAAAATGGGAACAAAGATGTGCTCCGGCTCCAAGAATGCTCCGTCAGCCGTAGTAGTCCCCGCCCAAGTACGGAAAATAAACATCGTGGTAAATAGTGCCGACACCCAACAGAACAACGCCTGAATAGTGCGTGAATGGTCATTGGGCTCCTTACGGCGCTTCCACAAAAGGATACCGCATACAATAAAAGTTATGGTCATCAAAACCAAAAGGGCAGTGGCTATGTATTTCATGTTTTCGGATTTCTAAAATTTGAAAATTCTATCTTATTACTCTCTTTCTGAATAGAATCAACAGATATAAAAACAGCGTTTCCAAAAGGTACATTATATACCTGCTGGAAACGCCTGTTATCTGGAGTCAAAGTGCCTAAAATCGACTTTGCTAACTCTTTTATATTCAGAAAATAATTTGTAAAATACGCGCGATAAGAATGTGTGTTTACACGATTTTTGCACATAACCAAATTATTCATCAAATATTTTGCAGAAACTTGTGGGTTCCCGTATCCTTTAAAATGGCTGTATGTCAATGAATAACTATTCACTCTTATCTGTTAAAGCATATTTTATGGCCAAAGTGGTGCAACGACTGCACAAGAGGTGCAGTTCACAGCATTGCGGTATGTCGCCAAAAAGTTATTAATAGCCCAAGTCACTCAATTTCAATGTATAAAGGTAATACTTTTTTTGATAAGATGTATCACAAAAAGTGATTTTTTATCTTAATTATACTTAATCTATACTACATAGAAGACTACACGCAAAGAGAAAAATTGTGGGTCAAGAGGTTTTTGCACAAAAAGTCGTTTCACAACGCAACAGTCCATATTTTTGATTTCCAATTACTTATACACAAATGAAGTGTATACTTAATTGTTTATAACCCAAATTTTAGTTAGTTATTAATTCAATATTATATCTCTATTTCTACTTTCTCTTCTTCTCCCCAATCGTCAACCGTTGCATTAAATCCACTCTCTCCGGAATCAGATGGTTTTACATCCGGAAGTGGTTCTTCTATCCATAGTTCCAGATTAAGTTCCAGAACATACTCACCCTTCTCATTATATACCTTTTGCAACTTTGAACCAACCTTGAATGGAAAATCCATAACAGTAGTATCATCCACCAATAGTAGTGATAGAACAAATTCATTATCATCAGGTTGAGAGGTGTGAGTAATAGGGAGACCTAAACACTTAAATTTTGCTGTTATATAACCCTTAGTTGGATCGACTTTATCTCTTACCAAAGCCCAAGACTCCTGTAAGTGTGTCACCTTATCCTCGGTAGTCTCATCTATTGAGAATTTATACTCAGCTGCCATACCTGTAAGTGAGGCACGTGCTGATCTAAGGTTATAGACTGCATTAAGGTGAACCTTCACATTAACAGTATGGATTATATTGTGTGCGATATGTGATGCGATAACAAACTCCGTTTTTGCCTCACCCTTCTGAGTTATACTGGCAAAATTCTCTTCTCCTGTGATTCTCACCATTTCAGGTGTTACAACTGCTCCGGTCTTTGCATCTACTCCCACCCACTCTGGTTGCATTGCAATTTTCTCCAATTCAGAGCGAGAACTATACCAACGAGACTTATACTCTTTTGCAGCAATAGTCGCAGTGTGATATGATTCCATTCCTGTGAATAGCACAGAGGCATATTCACTTGCACTTTGATTATAAACCAAAGTGTTATAAGTACCTGCTTCCAAGTCGGCAAGAACATAATTGATATTGTTTGTAAGCAAAGTATAAGGTTTTCCGCCTGTATCAGGATAGACCATCACTGTCATTCCTGTAGGGACCTCCTTGTCAAACTTTGACCAATCAACATTTATTCTCGCCCTTGCAGTATGAGGGTGGTGGAAACACAAATCATAGTGATTACACGATGAGATGAGTAATATTGCAACTAATATGTATAGATATCTTCTCATCATCTTCCCCCCTCATTTACATTACCACGACCAATTAGCCAGATAAGTGATATCTCAGCTTTGGTAGGTCCGAAGTAACGACGATTCTTAGTTGCCTGCCATACGAAGCAGTCATCAATTAGCTTATATTCATAGTACTTGCCCCACATATATCCCACTCCAAGTGAGAAGTCAATGTTAAGGCGACTTGCTATAGGCAATGAATAACCATATTCTAAACCTACAGCAAAGTTTGCTCTATCAAATATATTTCCTGTTGGTTTTCCTGCCATATAACCTCTTTCCGTAATTAGGAAATCGTGAGTAAAAGCAGAAGCATATAGTCCAGCGTGATGACCTGTTAACGGCTTTTCATTTGCCAATTTTCCAAACCATCTTCTTACAGCTAAATCTCCACCATAATTTCTCCAGTGCCAAGATCTATCTTTATTATTCCACCACGCATACTTCCAATTCAATGTCGCTGACCAATTCTTTCCTAAATAAAATTCAACTCCGACATTAGGTGTTAGTAAAAGGTCGTTAAGCATATTGGTTTTAAGAGCCATATAGAATGGAGGTGGAGGTAATTCCTTCTCAATTGGGATTGGAAGTGGCACATAAACCTTTGGAGTGTCAAGCATAACTGCCTGAACATCAGTATTATACACCACAGGGGCCAAACGAATAGGATTCCATATCTTCTCATATTCCAGTATCAATCGAGATGAACGCAATTCTGGAAAATGATGTTTAAACATATAACGATATGGCTTTCCCTTTCTCAAATTCCTCAATCTATAATAATGACTATCTTGAGAAATACTCTTATCCTTAGATTTAATAATAATATCTTCAAGAAGATCTATAACTTCATCACGGTATGGCACATTACTATCCTCTCTTACCAAATCTAACAAACCCTGATAGTCTCGGCCAAGATATATAAAGTTCTTTGTCGGAGCCTCTACCAAACCATATTTTGACAAATAGTTGAATAGTACATTTGCACGCTTCTCAGACAAAATCTGATTAATCGAAACACTTCCCTCAGGAGAAGCACCACCAATAATTGTAACTGATTTTAATGTATAAACAGAGTCGGCATAACTTGTTTGAAGACTATCTTCAATACGATTCAATATTACCCTATTGTTACCAATAGACAAATCAATACCCGCCCGACCAGATCTGAAATATATCTGGACAGAATCCCTAACATCCTTTCCATAAAGATTGCCACAAAATAATAAACTCGAAAGGACAAAAATTATAAAAAATTTACTTTTAGACATATTGATTGTCAAGATGATACACCGTTTATGACACCATATAGCCATTTTACGCACAAATTTAGATAATATATTTTAACATTATCACATTTTTTTCTGCATTTTTTTAATAAATATACTCTGTTTGACTATATTTGCGGCGCAAAAACAGGATAATTGTATGTATCGTATCTATTTTGAGAAGAGATTTATCGCAATTTGCGACATTGATGACCCAGCGCTAAATGAGCCAAATATCTTAATTGAGGCAAATCTCACTCAGGAGGAACTACAGAAATTGCCATACGAATTTGAACATTCAACTCTCTCCAGACTATTTATTCCAACAGAAGATAAAGAGAAAACCCTTGAAGCGATTGCGAAAGGATTCACAACTATTCACGCAGGTGGTGGGCTTGTTACTAATCCTGCCGGAGAGTTTCTGATGATCTACCGTAACCTGATCTGGGACCTTCCAAAAGGGAAGTTAGAGGATGGCGAAAAGATTGATGAGTGCGCTCTTCGTGAAGTCGAGGAGGAGACTGGAATCGACAATCTGACACTTGTCGAACCTATCTGCATCACAATGCACACATACCACCTCAACAACGAGGCAATTTTAAAAAAGACTCATTGGTACAAGATGTTATGTAACTCAGAGATAGAGCCAACTCCCCAAATTGAGGAGAATATCACTAAAGTCGCCTGGATCAAAGAGAGAGAATTACCTCAATATCTTGAGAATACATTTCCATCAATAATTGAGGTGTTTGAGCAATCAGACCTTATATAATTATTTGATAATCAGTCTATTGATAAACAACATAGATATCTTCATCAAGAGAATTCACATCTATTGAGAAGAAAGATGCATCTCTCTTCTCCACATCAGTCAGCTTCACAATATTTAATGTGTGCATCACACCACTCTCATCCTTACGTTGTAGAAGGATATTGCCATTTGAGAGTTTCTTATAATCAGCTCCCGCTATAAAATTGAAGATATTGTGACATGGAATCACAGATGTACTATCCAATTTCGATACAACCAACTCCATATCATAAAGATACCATAGCGTCTGACCATTACTGATAAATTTAGAGCCATCGACCAACTCTATATGATATGACTCCCCTTGTATTGTAACAACTCCCGAAATCTCCATTTTAGGTGCATCAGGAGCCATATATGAGTAACTAAAGTCAAGTTGTCGTGCTTGGCCATCCTGCAACTCTTTCAAAAAACTCTCAGTAGAATTTGATGAAAATGGGAGAAAGAAAAGTGGTAATATAATATTTAATAAAATCCTCATAAAATATTATGAAGCAAAATTCGTGCTAATTGAGTCCGGATAAAATCTGTTCCAACTGATCTAAATCCGAAACAAGAACTTCACGTTTACCATTTCTAAGTGGACCGATAATACCTGCCGCCTCAAGTTCATCCGAGATTCTACCTGCTCTGGCATAACCCAACTTCATCTTTCTTTGAATCATAGATGTAGAACCCTGCTGGTTGGCTACAATCATCCTTGCCACCTCATCAAAGAGCGGATCTCTGTCACTGAGACTGACCGCACCTCCCGGGCCTTCATTAGGATCCTCATATTCAGGCAGATAGTAAGGTGTAGTATATCCTCGTTGTGATGCAATTGCGTCGATAATATTATCAATCTCTTCTGTATCAATAAATGCACATTGTGCACGTGTAAGCTCTATACCCATTCCTTTTACTAAAAGGTCTCCCTTTCCTATCAATCTATTTGCACCAACTTCATCAAGGATAGTTTTTGAGTCGATTGTTGACATAACCTTGAATGCTATACGAGAAACGAAATTGGCCTTGATTGTACCTGTAATAACATCCGTTGTAGGGCGTTGCGTTGCAATTATCAAGTGAATACCAATAGCTCTTGCCTTAGCTGCCAAACGAGAAATTGGTTCCTCAATATCTCTTCCTGCTGTTGAAATCAAATCTGCAAACTCATCAATCACCACAACAATATATGGAAGGAATTTATGTCCCTTGGTTGGGTTAAGTTTACGTTTCAAGAACTTCTCATTATAGTCCTGAATCTTTCTTGTATTTGCATCAGAAAGGAGTTTATATCGTTCATCCATCTCAACGCAAAGAGATTTCAAAGTATAGATAACCTTCTGTGTATCAGTGATTATTGCCTGTTCTTCTCCCGGTACTGTTGCCAGGAAGTGATTCTTTAATTTAGAGTATGAAACCAACTCAACCATCTTCGGATCGACCATAACAAATTTCAACTCCGAAGGATGTTTTGTTAATAGAAGTGACGCAATTATAGCATTCAAACCAACAGACTTACCAGTACCTGTCGCACCTGCAATCAGAAGGTGTGGCATATTCTGAATATCTATAAATAGTGGCTCTTTACTAACTGTAAGTCCCAGAGCTACAGGAAGTTCCATTTTCGCATTCTTGAAGGCCTGAGAACTCAAAACCTTACGCAAAGCGACAACACTTGTTGTTGTATTTGGCACTTCAATACCGATAGAATCCAACAACGGCACAACTCTGACACCCTTGGAGTTCATCACCATTGCGATATCATCCTCTAACCTTTTAACCTGAGCAATTCTCACACCCTCTGCAAGTTTAACCTTATACAGAGTAACTGTAGGACCTACACTTGCTGTGATTGAATCAACAGAGACTTTATAGGTTTGTAATGCCCTTACAATCTTTTTCTTTTTCTCTTCAAGTTCGTCCTGAGGCACATCAAACCACTTGTCATTATAGTCATTGAGGATTGAAAGCGATGGAGAAACATATTTAGAAAGATCAAGTCTTGGATCGAATAACTTCTTACGCTCCTCTACAGGAATATCTCTTAACCATTCCGGACCCTCTTCCACACCTAAAGGAATATCATCGCCAGTGCCTGAAGCCACAGGACTCTTCTTGTTATCATCTTCTGTAGTGTTATCTGTACTATCTTTTTCGACATCTTCACCAACCGGACTCTCATCATCTCTCTTTTTCTTCTTACCTCTTTGTTTTTCCTCTTTACCTTTTCTCTTCTCCTCTTTTGCAGCAAGCTTAGCAGCTTTTTTCTCCTCTTTTGCTGCAAGTTTGGCAGCTACAACTTCAGGATCCACCCTGAATGTCTTTTCAATGAAGGCGTCAAAACGATGTGCGATATTTTTATTAATCAGAAATAGCCATAGTGCAAAGAAGAGAATCAATACAGCACCTGTACCAAATGGCCCCATAATGCTCTTCATCCAATTATTCACACTCTCTCCGTAAGAACCACCTATTGTAAAATTATTGGTTAATGAAGTGAAGCTAAAAATATAAGTGGCTAATAATGAGACGATTATAGAACCAAATATAACTACAAAAAGCCATCGTACAAGATTGATACGCTTAACCTTTAAGAGATATATTGAAAGACCAAAGAATAGGAATGGAATAGCAAATGATCCTACTCCAAACAACTCAACATAGAGCAGATTTGCCCACTCAAAACCCCACTTTCCACACCAATTTCTTGGGGCATCACCACCTTTGAACAACGACTCAGCAGAGTGAAGAATACTCTGATCCTGAGGCCAATATATAATGTAAGAAACCAATGCAAAGAGTGTAAATAGTGCTAACACAAGAAAGAGAAGTCCAAAAGCGATTGCCACCACTCTTGAACTCTTTATCTTTACCTCCTCCGGCATCTGCCTTGGAGTTAACTTTGTCTTATTTTCTTCCGTTTTCTTTCCCATTGCTAATTTTTCTTCCATTTTTTACCCTTATTCTTCTGCTTTTGCTTATTATTGCTCGATACATCAAGATTTGTCAAACCCGGTCTCTTGAATTGAGAAGAATTGCCAGAAATTGAACCCAAATTAACTCCCTCAGGTACTTTTAATCTGCCATCAGAGAGTCTCTCCATATCTTGGAAAATGGTCTCTTGTGAGACATTATCTTTGTTCCAAATAAGATATTGCTGACGCATATAGATACCAAGATTCCTGATAATCTCAATCTTCTGCTCACTATCTTCCATATCCGCTACAACATTTATAATGTTCTCAATATTACGACCATAACAGGTAGCTTTAATTGGCTTGGTATTGAGTTTAAGTTTATTTGGTTTAGCAAGAAACTTATCTTTTTGAGGAGGTTCAAATGGTGAATCTATATCAAGTTCGAAACCAGACATCAAATAGACGTGGTCCCATATTTTATGTTTAAAATCACTTATATCCTTCACGTGAGGATTTAGGACACCCATTGCAGAGACTACCGCTTGGATCTGTTCATTTCGTTTGTCTCTATCCTCGATACTCTTCACATAATCTATCATATTGTGGATATACCTTCCATATTCGGGCATAACCAACTTCTTTCTCTGGGTATTGTAATCTTCCATTTTTAATAATTTGCTACAAAGATACAATAAAGAAATTAAAAGTTGTTTATTAAAAAACATTATATTTGTGTGATAATATTTTAGCAATGTGTAAAATTCTGGTTACTGGGGGTTTAGGACAATTAGGGCGCGAGATTCACTCTATTGTGAAAGATTCTGACAGCTATGTTTTTACAGATATTACTGATAATGAATTTGTTACAGAATTAGACATCTGTAATAAAGATGATATAGAGATTTTCTGTAATAAATTTGACATATCTGCCATTGTCAATTGTGCTGCCTACACCAATGTTGAGGGAGCAGAGGACCCTGAGGGTTGGGAATTATGCAAAAGAATCAACATCGATGGTGTGAAAAACCTTGCTCAAATAGCATTTCAAAGGAATATACCACTGATTACAATATCTACCGACTATGTTTTTGATGGTAGAAATATAGATGATGAATACACTGAATCATCACCTGCAAATCCACTATCCAAGTATGGTCTGAGCAAACTTAAATCAGAGGAGGCAGTCATCAATAGTCGTTGTAAAGGACTGATTATCAGGACTTCCTGGCTTTATTCTCCTTATGGGAAGAATTTTGTCAAGAGTATGATTGCTCTCTCTAAAAAGCAGGATGAAATTAAGGTAGTTGGAGATCAAGTTGGCAATCCAACATACGCAGGCGACTTGGCAAAATGTATTATTGAGATTGTAAAGTATTCCGGCAACTATCAGGGTGAGATTTTTCACTACTCAAACAGAGGGAGTGCATCTTGGGCAGATTTGGCATCTAAGACAATGGAATTTACAGAATCTGATTGCAAAATTGTTCCAATCACAACTCAAGAGTATCCTACAAAGGCCGAGAGACCAAAATTCTCACCTATGTCAAAGTGCAAATTAAATACTCACTTCCCTCAGATTGATATTCCTGAATGGGAAGAGAGTCTTAAACGAATGCTTATTAACAACCCCACTCTATACAGATAGATTATGAATTATTTAAAAACAGAGATTGAAGGCCTTTATATTATTGAGCCACAAGTATTTAAGGATAATAGAGGATATTTTTTCGAATCTTTTTCATTAAAGGATTTTGAAAAAAATATCGGCAAAATATCCTTTGTTCAAGATAATGAATCTCTATCGGTTAAGAGAGGCGTACTCAGAGGATTACATTTCCAAAGAGGCGAATATGCTCAAGCAAAGCTTGTAAGAGTTGTAAAGGGCAGAGTTCTCGATGTTGCTGTTGACATAAGAAAAGAGTCCCCTACCTTTGGTAAGTGTGTTGTTGTTGAATTAAGCGAGGAGAATAAGAGACTCTTCTTCCTGCCAAGAGGAATGGCACACGCCTATTTGACTTTAGAGGATGATTCTATTTTCCAATACAAATGTGACAACTATTATGCACCTGCATCTGAGGGTTGTATAATTTGGAATGATCCTGATATTGCCATCAATTGGCCTATCGATCATTCTGAAATTATTCTCTCAGAAAGGGATAAATCAGGTATAACACTTCAACAATATCTAAAAGAGTCCAAATAAATTCCAACTAATATTAAATACTATGAAACAAGAACTTTTCAAATTTCTCGCAATTGCTGCAACTGTTTTGTTATCAGCTTGTTCCACAAATTCCAATGTAGATTTGGATAAACTTCACCCGGCAGATAAAGTAGTTATTGCCTATGTTACATCTTGGTCTAAAACAATGCCGGATCCTACCTATCTTACACATATCAACTATGCATTTGGTCACGTAAATGACACTTATAATGGTGTAAGAATTGACAATGAAGAGAGATTTAGAGATATCGTCAAACTTCGCAAGAAATATAAACACGTGAAAGTTATTCTATCTATCGGTGGATGGGGTAGTGGAAATTTCAGCGAAATGGCTGCAGACTCGACCAATCGCGCACTTTTTGCACAAGATTGTAAAAGAGTTGTAGATGAGTTCAAGTTAGATGGTATAGATATCGACTGGGAATATCCTACATCAAGTATGGCAAAAATCTCATCTTCTGAAAATGACACAGAGAATTACACTCTTTTGATGAGAGATATAAGAGCTGCTATCGGAGAGGATAAAATCCTATCTCACGCAACAGCAAGTACAGCAAAATATATCGACCACGCAGCTGTAGATCAATATATTGACTACACAAATGTAATGTCGTATGACCTTGGTTGGGCACCTTTCCACAACTCCCCTCTTTATCAATCTGAAATTGTTGATGAGGTTTGTGTTGATGATGCTATAAATGCTCACTTGGCAGCAGGTGTTCCAAAAGAGAAATTGGTTATGGGATTGGCATTCTATGGTAGAGGAATCAAGGGTTTCCCACGTGGCAGAGATTTGACAAAAGTTCACGAACTTGAGGGTTACACCTATGTTTGGGACACACTTGCTCAAGTACCATATCTTCTTACTTCAGAGGGAGAATTTGCTTTCGGATATGAAAACCTTGAGTCTTTGACAATCAAATGTAACTACATCCTTGATAGAGAACTTATGGGTGCAATGTTCTGGTCTTACGACGGAGATAACGAAAATGGAGATCTTCGCAGGACTGTTTTCACAACATTAAATCCTATAATTGAAGAGGAAGAGTAAAAATTTGCATCTTTTTTGTAACAAATAGATTTAATGATCGTCTTCATATCAGATGACGGTCATTAATTTTATTAACATTAATACTAAATAAAGAGATTATGAAAAGGATTATTTGCATTTTACTTACTACCATTGTTATAAGTTTTACATTTAATGCTAATGCGACAAATATTTACAGAAAATATTCAAACAATAAAGATGTTCAAGCAGTAAAGGTTGGCAAATTTATGCTCAAACTCGCAAGAACATTTGCAGATAGTGATGATTATGCAGAGAAAGAGGCATTAGACATTGCGATAGAGTACATTGATGATATGCGAGTTCTTATTTTTGAGGATTCAAGATATAGTACACGCGAAAACTTATTAAATGATATAGATAACTTATCTTCAGAGGGTTACGAACTTCTAATGGATGTTACCGATGATGACGACAGAGTGAGAATCTATACATTGGAAAAAAGGGATGTAATCAGGGAACTTATAATTTTTGTCTCTGACGGCGAGGATGATATGGTATTTATGGATATTAAAGGAAGAATTCCTATTGATAAAGTTGGAGAATTAGTAGCATTAAGCAATATAGATTGATGAATGTAGATTTATTTAACAAGACTTATATTCCACTACACGAAACATTTTATAGAGTTGCATATAGATATTTAGAAAATCAAGAGGAGGCCAAAGATGTTGTTCAAGAGATCTACCTAAAACTGTGGGAGAATCGAGAGAGCTTAAAAAGTATAAAAAATGCTGAAGCATACGGTGTCACTCTCACAAAAAATAGGTGTTTGGACATCTTGAAATCGGCAAGGGCTCAGGCAAATAAAAAAAGTGCCGAGAATTATTTTGATAAAATTGCAACCTTTACTGCCCCAAAAATAGAGGAGTCAGAAAAGATTACACTATTAAGAAAAATTGTTGACAGGTTACCCGAGAGGCAAAAAGGGATTTTCTACTTAAGATACTTTAGAGATTTATCTATAAAAGAGATTGCGACACTCACTTCACTAAACGAAGTCAATATTCGTGTTCAGCTCGTAAGAGCAAAAAAGATTGTAAAAGAACAATTTGAAAAAGGAGAAATTTATGAAAGGTAAAGATTCAATAAAAGAGCTTTTAGATATCGAATTCCAGAGGGTTGAAGTACCTGCTGATTTGAAAGATAGGCTTATGCAAAGTATTGAAGATGAGCCTATTACTCAAACGACGAAAGACAACATAAGAAAGATTGATTTCTCTGTTAAAAGCATTGCCGTAGCTGCTTCGCTACTACTTATTATATCACTTACCGGAGGTTTGGTTTATAATTGGCAAAGAGAGAGTTACACACCAACCGACACCTGTTCGACTCCGGAAGAGGTTATTTATGAAACTCAGAGGGTATATCAGATTCTTGCATCTGCACTCAATGGAGGAGTCTCTCAAGCAAAATTACACACCGAGGCGGCCCAAAATAAGACTAAAGAGATTTTTGATCAAATAACTATAAAACACAAATAAAAAGATGAAAAGATTTATTACAATTATAATTTTAATATCAACAATAATATTCTCTGCCAATGCACAAAATGCTCTTTATAAAAAATATGAAAAATCAAATAGCGTAACCAGAGTTTACATCTCACAGATGATGTTAGAATTGACAAAATCTGCAAATCTCCAGATGGATGACGATGTATCTGATATCATTGACAGCTTTGATTCTGTCACTGGGTTCTATCTTCTTGAGACAGAGGATCCTACATTAATGCCTGATTTGAAGAAGGACTTTATGAAGGAGGTCAATGCTAAAAAATTAGAGCTTCTTATGGAGGTAAATGATGATGACAGGGTACTATTCTACGCTCGCAAGGAGGGCAATTACTTTGCAGATGTCTATATGATTGTTGAAGATGAGAATGACGAGATAGTGGTGATAATGGTTTCAGGAAAATTATCTCAACAAAATATAAATAGACTATTGAACAATGTAGACTAATATATTTAATAATAAAAAGAGCATTATCTGATAAGAATAGATTGACTTATAACAGATAATGCTCTATTTTTTTATTTATCTACTAAATAACACCGTCGCCTCTTAACTCATCAACATATTTACTGATGCGTCTCAACTGAACAGGGATTGCAATTCTCTGAGGACAATCATCTATACACTTGCGACAATTGATACAATGATCTGCTTGTCTTAATTTCGGTACAGATCTATCATAACCAATCAAAAATGCACGACGTGCCTTCTTGTAGTTGTCATCATCCACACTTTGAGTAATATTACCCTCATTCACACATTTATTATAGTGTAGCAAGACTCCAGGAATATCGATTCCGTAAGGGCAAGGCATACAATATTCACAGTCATTACAAGGAATTAGAGGATATTTACTGATAATATCGGCTGTCTCTTCCAAATACTCAAAATCTGCCTCAGAACACTTTTCAAGTGGTGAATATGTTCGTATATTGTCTTGCAGATGCTCCATATATGTCATACCACTGAGGACTGTCAATATATTATCAAATGATCCAACCCAGCGGAAAGCCCACGATGCCACACTATCCTGCGGTTTCTGGCTCTTTAGTCTCTGTATCACATATTGAGGAAGATTTGAGAGGCGACCACCCAATAATGGCTCCATAATAATTGCCTGTATTCCCCTCTTAGTCAGCTCATTATAAAGATATTCCGCATTCTCTTCTCTATTGGAAGCGTGACGCCAATCCAAATAATTCATTTGAATTTGGACAAAATCCCAACGATATTTACCCTCATCGTGAAGTTTTAGCATATGGTCGAAAATTCTCACATCACCGTGGAAAGAGAAGCCAAGATTTCTAATTCTTCCTGCCTTTTTCTCCTCAACAAGAAAATCAAGAACTCCATTATCAAAGAATCTGTAATTTAGAGTTGCAAATGAATCTCTTCCACCTCCAATTGAGTGCAGTAGATAATAATCAATGTAATCAATCTGGAGTGCCTTCATTGAGTTATGATACATCTCTACTGAGCGTCTAAATGTCTCCTTTGGTGATAATCCTGCAGGAATTCTCTGATTTGAAAGTTTAGTAGCTACGCGGTATGATTCACGAGGATGTCTCGAAAGAGCAATACCTGTAACAGTCTCTGATTGCCCCATACCATAAACAGGAGCTGTATCAAAGTAATTTATACCGTGTTCTAATGCATAATCTATCAACTCATTAACTCTCTCTTGGTCAAGAACTCTCTTCGTAGGATCATTTGGATCATCTTTAGTTGGCCAACGCATACATCCATAACCCAGAATAGATATCTTATCACCATTCACATTCGAGGTTCTATAGGTCATTTTATCCTTTGGTACTTCTAAAGTATGACTACCCTCTGGTGATAAAAGTGTTGATGCCCCCTTTCCACAACTTGATAATGCTGATGTTGCAGCAACTGCAGTGGCTCCTAATCCTATTTTCTTAAGAAAATTTCTTCTATTAATGTTATCTCTTTTCATAATGGTACTCCTCTAAATGAATTTATGAACTTGATGACCCTCCACAACTATCGCACTAAATGGTCTTGCCGGACATAGATTTTCACAAGCTCCACATCCGATACATTTTGTCTCATCAACAGCAGGGATAGTTCTGCTCTTTGGATTATTTGGGTCCAATGCAACCATTTGAATTGCATTGGAAGGGCAACGCGTTGCACAATTTCCACAATTTACATCATCAGTAATTACCACACAATTCTCTTTAATCCAAATTGCGTGTCCCAATTGCGTAGATGATTTATCCTCTATAGATATTGGTTTGATTGCTCCTGTAGGGCAAACTTCGGAACATTTATTACACTCTGTACGACAATAACCCCTCTCGTACGACATTTCAGGCATCATCCAGCGAGAAAGATCAGATGATGGTCTTAAAACCTGATTAGGACAAACCGAGATACAAAGTTGGCAACTTGTACAATGCTCCTGAAGATTTTTCAAACTTAAAGAGCCAGCAGGAGTGATTGGATTGCTCCTTTTAGGAACTTTCTTATCAATAATTGGAGCAAAACCACCATCCATTTTTATTGCTTGAGCAGATGCTGAAAGAGCTGTAGTCGCTGCAACTGCTGTAATAAATGAACGGCGTCCCATATTATCTGAATTACTCGCTTCCCTCTTGCAACTAACTGGATTTGAATTATTTACAAAACCTTTTTTGAAATTTGAGAAGGAGAATTCATATTTAATTGCATCAAATTTACAACTTTCAAGACAGTTACCGCAAACCACACAACGAGAATGATCCACACTGAAATCGCCAATATTTATACAAGATGATTTGCATTGATAAGAACACATCTGACACTTTTTACATTTAGATTCATCTATTTTAATCTTCATAAATGAGAATTTTGAGAAGAATCCAAGTATTGTTCCCACAGGGCAGATTGTGTTACAATAAGTTCTACCACCCCTAGCGGCAAGAATAAATATCACAACCAGTGTTATAATTGCAACTACCAACGTTGTTATCGATTTTACCCACACCTCAACGCTGTAAAAAGCATAACTGTCATAGTGTTCAGCGATGGATGCAAGTAGATTATTTCCTAATCTATAAATTGGCTGGAATAGTGAAGATGCAATCCTGCCATAAGAGCTATATGGAGCCAGTATCGAAACTAATGAATTGATACCCAAGATAATAGCAACAACAAAAATTGCTAATACTATAACTCTTAACCAACTTTTAGGTTTTGAATATGAATATGGTTTTTTACTCTTCTTTACCTTTTTGGAACCCCAGGCAATCAAATCCTGAAATACACCCAATGGGCAGATGACTGAACAATAAATTCTACCAAAAATAAGAGTAAGAAGTATCAGAGAGAGTATAACACCTACATTTAGTGCCAAAAGTGCAGGTAAAAATTGCACCTTTGCCATCCATCCGAAATAGGTGTGAATAACTCCTGTTAAGTCTAAAAATAGCAGCGTAATTATAGTGAAGAAAACAGCTGCTAAGGAAATACGAACTCGTCTCAACATATCAATTTTGATTAAATAGTGTCTTACAAATTTAGCAATAATTTATAATCAA
The DNA here is from genome assembly GCA_017513445.1 of Bacteroidales bacterium. GTDB lineage: Bacteria > Bacteroidota > Bacteroidia > Bacteroidales > UBA932 > RGIG6374. The sequence goes on from JAFXFS010000018.1 coordinate 173,023, forward strand.
TGTAATGATAGAACGGTAAATTTTCAATCATTTCTGCGACGCAGTCGTGGGAATCTTTTTCGACTTCCGTCATTCCCGAGCATATTATATCGTCATTCCCGAACTCGCCTCGGGAATCTGTTTCAATGGTTGCGACCAATAGATTGCCGACTACGCCCAGCAATGACGAACAAATACCGTCATTCCCGAGCTTGCCTCGGGAATCTGTTTCAATGGTTGCGACCAACAGATTGCCGGCTTCGCCAGCAATGACGAAAATGTGATTCAGCAATGATGATGGTGGTGTTATGCTCAGCAATGAGGAAAATGTGATTCAGCAATGACGAAAAAGGGAGTGGCACCAGAATACTTCTGAGCCGTAAAACAAAAAAAGCAGATCTTTCGATCTGCTTTCTCTTAGTAGCGGAGGAAGGACTCGAACCTCCGACCTCCGGGTTATGAGCCCGACGAGCTACCAACTGCTCTACTCCGCGATGTGGAGTGCAAAGGTATGTATTAATTTTTGAAAAACCAAAATTATTTACTCAAAAGGACTACAATATCATCTGCAGAGAGCTGTTTCTGCTCTCCTGATGTTAAATCTTTTAATGTTACAAAACCGCCTTCTAGCTCACTCTCGCCCACAATTGCAAGGTATTGGATACCTCTCTTGTCTGCATATTCAAACTGTTTGCGAAGTTTTCCTCCGTCAGCATAAATTTCGCAAGAAATACCCGCTTCACGAAGAGTTTTCATCACTTTTAAAGCAAAAGAACTCTCAGAACTACCCATATTCGTAAATAAAACTTGAGTAGTTGCGATCGCATCTTTAGGGAACTTATCCAATCCCTTTAATACATCATAAATACGATCTGCTCCAAAAGATATTCCAACTCCGGATGTATTAGGAAGTCCGAAAATACCTGTCAAGTCATCGTAACGACCACCGCCACAGATACTACCAATTTGATAATCAAGAGCTTTTACCTCAAATATAGCACCTGTGTAATAGTTAAGACCACGAGCCAACGACAAGTCAATCTCTACTAGTTGAGAAACACCAACTCCCTCTATCAAATTGAAAAGTTCTTCCAATTCAGCTACACCTTTTGAACCAATTTCACTCTCTGACATTAAGGTACGAATTACAGCAATTTTTTCTGTATTACTACCAGAAAGTGTCAATACCGGTTCAATTACTGCTATTGCCTCTTCTGAAAGTCCCTTATCTCTCAACTCATCCTTAACTGCATCCAATCCTATTTTATCAATTTTATCAATAGCAACTGTTATATCAATCAACTTGTCGGGGCATTTAGCCACCTCTGCAAGTCCTGAAAGAATCTTTCTATTGTTAATTTTAATGCAAACATTGATTCCGAAACGAGAGAATACCATATCAACCATCTGAACAAGTTCAAGTTCATTGATCAAACTCTTGCTGCCGACCACATCGACATCACATTGATAGAACTCTCTATATCTTCCTTTCTGAGGTCTGTCAGCTCTCCAAACCGGCTGAATTTGATATCTCTTGAATGGAAGAGCAATCTCATTCTGGTGTTGCACCACAAATCTGGCAAATGGTACAGTTAAATCATAACGTAGTCCTTTCTCACACACTTTCAATGAGAGAGCATTACTATTAATTTTTACCCCCTCTTCTGTATCTTGTTGATACTGAGATATTTCCACTTTAGAGAATGCATCTCCTGAATTTAATACCTTGAAGAGAAGTTTATCTCCCTCATCACCGTATTTGCCCAACAAAGTAGAAAGATTCTCCATTGCAGGAGTCTCAATCGGTGCATATCCATAGAGTTTGAAAACAGAACGGATTGTGTCAAAGATATAATTTCTTCCGGCCATTTCAACCGGTGTAAAATCTCTTGTTCCCTTAGGGATAGATGGTTTTTGTGCCATTATTATTTACTTTTAATATATTCATCAATTGCTTTGGCTGCTTTACGTCCTGCACCCATTGCAAGAATTACAGTTGCAGCTCCTGTTACTATATCACCACCAGCGAAAATAGCTTCACGCGATGTTACTCCCGACTCATCGGCTATGATACAACCCCTTTTATCAATATCAAGACCTGGTGTAGTTGAAGATATCAACGGATTTGGAGATGTGCCAAGAGACATAATGACAACATCTGCTTCGATGAAGAAATCTGATCCCTCTACCGGTACAGGACGGCGTCTTCCACTTGAATCGGGCTCACCTAACTCCATCTTAATACAAGTCAATCCTTTAACCCAACCCTCTCCATTGGATACAACCTCAATTGGGTTGGTTAACATTTCAAATTTTACACCCTCCTCTCTCGCGTGATGTACCTCTTCAACACGAGCAGGAAGCTCTTTTTCAGTCCTTCTATAGACAATTGTAACATCTGCTCCCAATCTTAATGCAGTGCGCGCGGCATCCATAGCAACATTTCCACCACCAACGACAGCTACCTTCTTACCTACATAGATTGGGGTATCATAATCAGACCTAAAGGCCTTCATTAAGTTATTTCGAGTCAGAAACTCATTGGCTGAAACTACTCCATTCAAGTTCTCTCCGGGAATTCCCATAAATTTTGGAAGACCTGCTCCAGAACCTATAAAAAGTGCTTCAAAACCCTCTTTTTCAAATAGTTGATCCACAGAGAGAGTTCTTCCTATCACCACATTGGTCTCTATTTTGACTCCAAGATTTTTAAGGTTCTCAATCTCCCTTGCCACTACCTTATCTTTTGGAAGTCTGAATTCAGGAATTCCATACTCCAGAACTCCTCCAGGACGATGTAGTGCCTCAAAAATTGTCACATCATATCCCCATTTTGCCAAATCTGAGGCGCAAGCCAAACCTGATGGACCACTTCCAACTATTGCTACTTTATGTGAATTAGGTGCCGCCTTTTCTGAAAATTGGATACCATTATCAGCAGACCAATCTGCAACAAATCTCTCCAGTTTTCCAATGGCAACCGGCTCAAATTTTACTCCTAAAATACATTTACCTTCACATTGTGTCTCTTGTGGACATACTCGACCACATACAGCAGGAAGCGAACTATCTTCCGAGATAATTTTTGCCGCCTCAGCAAATTCTCCCTTTGCTACTTCAGCAATAAATGCAGGAATATTGATATTTACCGGACAACCTTGAACACAGAGCGGCTTTTTACAATTAAGACATCTTGATGCCTCAAGAATTGCCTCTTCAGAATTGTATCCGAATGAAACCTCTTCAAAATTTGCAGCTCTGACTTTTGGATCTTGTTCCCTTACTTTAACTCTTGGTATCTTACTCATAATCAACCTCTTAAATTACATTTATGATCAGATTCCCTCTCTACTGATGCATACATTCTCTGTCTGTTTAATGCCTCATCAAAGTCAACTTGATAGGCATCAAATTCAGGCCCCTCTACACAAGCAAAACGGACCTTGCCACCAACTGTCACTCGACAAGCACCACACATTCCTGTACCATCCACCATTAAAGTATTTAAACTAACTATTAATGGAATATTGTACTGCTTCATCGCCAATGTTACAAATTTCATCATAATCATAGGTCCAATTGCCACAGCTGAGTCATACTCCTTGCCCTCAGCAATTAGTTTATGAACCATATCTGTCACAAGACCTTTAGCTCCGGCAGAACCATCATCTGTAGTGATGTATAAATTATCACAAACAGCACGCATCTCCTCCTCAAAAATGAGTAGTTCACTGCTCTTCGCTCCAATTATTACATCTACTCTGGATCCGTGATTATGAAGCCATTTAACCTGAGGATATACCGGTGCTGTACCTAAACCACCAGCTACAAAAAGAAATCTCTTTCCCTTGAGCTCCTCATCACTTAAATGGATAAAATCCGAAGGGTGACCAAGTGGACCTACCACCTGGTCAAAAGATTCTCCTTTGGATTTATTGCATATTTTTTTACTTGACAGACCAACCTTTTGAGTAACAATAGTAATAACTCCCTTTTGTGAGTCATAATCACAAATCGTAAGGGGAATCCTCTCCCCTTTTTCATCAGGAATAACTATTAAAAATTGTCCTGGCTCGGCCGCCGCAGCAACTCTTGGAGCATATACATCCATCAATGTAATAAGTGGATTCAGCTCCCTTTTATCTAAAATTTCGTACACTATCGATTAAATTTCGTTTAAAGCTTTGAATGAATATCCCTTCTTCTTAAGATATTTAATAATATCATCCAATCTTTCAAAAAGTTTATCAGTACGCTCTTTGCTTACACCTGGATGTATAAGGATAACTGCACCATTCAAATTATTCTCTTTCTCAAACTTATAAAGAGTATCAATCAATTCTTGACTTGATTTATAATTCTTTGATCTTGGAGTAGTATAATCAGCAGGTGTTGCAGTGCCAGGAGTGTAGTTCATTACATTGACACCCAATGACTTAAGAACGCTTACATTATCAGCAGTATAGTATTCGTATGGTGGAATATACCAACTTGCATCTTCTGCTTTAACACCAAATTTTGCAAGTTCTGCCATATTCAATTTATAATCTGCAATAAGACTATCTACACTTACAAGAGGTTTTCCGTCACCCCAAGTTGCATAAAGAAGATGGTTATCAGAGTGACCACCAACATAGTGTTTTTCATCAATAATTCTCTGAATCATCTCTTTTTGCTCCTCTAAACGCAAGAAGTTTCCTGTTAAGAAGAAGTTTCCTTTGATTTTGTGTTTATTCAAAACTTTAAGGATATGTTCACCACCATTAAATGCATAATCTGCAGTGAATGCCAAATAGATATTTTTCTTCTCTGGTTCAACTCTTACAATAGCACCTTTTGAATCCTCTTCAACATTGATTGTTTTTTGAGCATTACCTGCAGCTTCAAGTTGTCCGAAATAGTAAGTCAAACCTGCAGTACCATCCATTGTTGGTTCATTGCTTGAATAGTCACCAAGATCATCGTGATAAACAGCGATACCACCATTCAATGCTGCGAATGAATCTGGTTTTGTCAAAGCAAATCCTGCTCTTTCAAGGAATACTGTTCTGTAAACAGGTCCATCAACCAAACCACCGTATGTATTTACTCCCATCTTAACTGTGTATGAAGAGTGTGGTTCAACCGGTGTATCATAAATAGATGCATCTGGGTAACCGCAAATCATTGATGTTCCCCAAGGATTACATCCTAACAACCAGTCTCTTAAAGCAATCTCCATTTCAAGGAATGAGTTATCACCAGTCAATGTGCGATATAGGTGAGCTTGAGTAACAGCTGCACTTGTCAAGTTATTTGAACACCAGATATATGGAACACCGTGTAAGAATGGATCACCCACTGCTCTATCTTTAAGATGTTGCAATCCTTGTCTCATATACTCTGTATATTTCTTTGATAACTTTTCATCATCAGATTTTGCCAAATAGTAGTGGCCAAGGTTGATAAATGGATAGAATTGATAGTGACGACCTCTACCAAGCTCCATCCAAGGAGATACCGGTTCCAATTCACCCCAATAATCTGCCTGTTTTGCCCATTGAGGTTGATCTGAATAGTGATAAAGAGTAGCAGCAGCCAATTCGATATCGTCAGTATAAGAGTCCTCTTCATAGAAATATCGAGATACCAGACAAGCAGTTTGAGTGTTTCCAGGTTGCTCAACAGCGAACTCGTATGCTTGTTCAGCTTTAATCTTGATCATATCACAGAATTCTGGGAAGTAATCCTTCAATACCTCTGCTCCTAAAGCAAATGTTGAAGCGAATTTACCTGCAGTTGAAGATACACCTGTAGTTCTATTGATATGTTTACCCAATCCCTGTCTTTTCCCTGTCACAAAATATACAGGACGACCTGTTCCTGGACCCCAACCATAATCAACTGAGTCACGTGATGGAAAACGGAAACCAGCGTGGTCTCTATCATCAGCAATTTGATTATACATTTCACGGTGTGATGGATTCATCTTAACTAACCAATCCAAACCCCATTTTGCCTCATCTAAGATATCAGGAATTCCATTGGCTCCCGGACGACCAGTTGCATCATACAAATCTTTGAAAACTGATTTGTCAGCTGCATTTTCGTATGCAAACAGCATATGATAAATTGTTGTAGCTGAGGTAGTTGTATATTGCAAATAGTCTGTTGCATCGTGCCAACCGCCTCTTACATCAATCTTTTCACCACTTCTTGTTGGGTGATCAACAATATAACCATCGTGTTGGTGACAAAGCGTATCAAGGAATGGGTTATCACCGCATCTTTGTTGTCTCATATAGACTAGAAGGAAATCTGCAATACCATCATATACATCAGGAGCAATTCTGAATGTAACTGATTTAACACCATTACTAACAATGTAATAACCTCCCTCTCTCTCCAAAGATGAGAAGTCCAATCTGTAACCCGATTTAAGAGCCCATTTTGAACCTCCGACAGACTCTCCTTTACCTCTGAAAACAACTTCATCGGTCAAAGCATCACAAACTTCAAAATCGCCTTCTACCTCATCAGTAGAGATTAGAACAGCATTTTTAACATCTTTCGGCAAGAAACCTACTTGATTTACCCTTACCCAAGTTTGAGCACTAAGACTCAATGAGAATAGAACACAAAGTGAAACTATAAAGAATCTTCGCATATCAATAAATTTTAGTTAACCTCGCAAGTTATAAAATATGGCTGCAAAATCAAAATTATTTCTTTTCCGACTCTTTATTCTCCTCAAGAACTACCTCTTTTGCTGTGAATCCCTCTTTAATGATTGCTTGAGCAAGTTTCTCTTTGGTTGTTTTAGTTTCGTCATATTTGAACCATACAGTTGCAGTTTCAACTGAAATTTTCAAATCTTTAACTCCTCTTTCGTATGGCAATAGTGCCTCTAATTTCTTAGCACAAGAGGCGCAGTCTATACTTGTTACAAATGTCACCTCTTTAATGCTGGCTTTTTGTTTTTTTTGCGCATTTGCATTGATTGAAAATGATGCTACCAATAGCAATGATAATAGAAGTGTAAAAATCTTTTTCATAATTGTAAATATTTGATTATTAATTATTTCCATATTGTTAATCTGATACCGCCATATACTTTGATACCACTTAGAGGGCCCCATACCAACGATGCATTAAAACCTTTGTTAAATGGATCATCTGCCTTTATAATGGCATTTTTCTGAGTGTAATTTGTTAAATTCTCTCCACCAATATAGATATCAAAGTTTCTGAATTTCTTTGTTACCTGAGCAAACAGCATAGGGTATGCTGGTGAATACTCTGTTCCATTAGGCGACTCCATAAATGACAACAACTTCATAGGACCATTCAATTGGGCTGTGAAGTCAAAAATCCACTTGTTCATTGGGAGTGCATATTGAAGGTTAAGAACTGCCTTATACTTACTTGTCATAGGACGTTCAACAAGACCTCTACCCTCTAATGTAACCTTTGCGTCAGTATATCTCAATGTTGCTGTTACATTAAATCTCTCAATTGGATCTACAGTAAAATCGAGCTGGTATGTATGTGTATATGCCTGACCATCAAGATTATAGATAGATATATTATATTGTAGCAGATCTTGATCTACAATCACTTGATTTTGGAAATTTGTATAGAAATAGTCGAAACTCAAGTATGAGTTTTCTCCAGCACCTATGTTGAGATAACCTGTTAAATTACCACCAACTGTCCAGGCATCTTCCACTCCCCAATCATTATCCTTAATATTGAACTTATAATTTGATGAAAGGATTCCAATATTATCGGCGATAATACTTGGAGTACGCATTCCCCTACCACCAGACAATCTCATTATCAAATCCTCTGTGAATGTATATTTGAAATTCAATCTAGGAGCAATCATAAATCCATAAAGAGAACTATACTCTGCCCTCAAGCCAGTTACAAGAGATAATTTCTCCCCATTAAGATATGTGTACTCTCCAAAGACTCCTACAACACTCTCCAAACGATCAAACTTTGCCTTATTGATTGTAGTAATTGTAGTATTTGAGGATACAGAGGCAACCCTCTCTCTAACAGTATCACGTTTTGCTGTCAAACCAACTGTGTAGTGATGATTTTCACTTGACATATTCTGATACATAAAGTTCGCAAAAAGTGATTGTTGAGCACCTGTATAATTACGAATCCAGTAATTAGAATTACTTATATAATCTGAATAGTCCAAAAATAGGGCAAGACTTTGTGTCTGCTCTTCATCTAAAGGAATTCCAATCTTTGTATAAGCATTAAATAATTGATTATCAATCACTGAGCCCCAAGAATCAGTAGAGCCCTTCTTGTAATCCATCTCTCCGCCCTCTCTGTCATCTTTCACAAATTGGAAACCGAATTTAACTTGAAGACCATTAGGATCGGCATACAACCATCTATTTGCGAGATTTATCTGTTGGGCCAATGGTTCATCTCTGAATCCATCTTTATTATTGTCGTGTGAATCCAACTTTTTAGAGTAGTGTCCAAGTATAATTGTACTCCACTTTGGATTAAGCTGTAGTGATGAAATAACATTTCCCTCAACCTGACTGTGCGATGAACCAAAAAGATTCAAAAAGAATGGTTTCTCATCAGTTGGTTTTTTGTACTCCATATTTATCTGGCCTGTAATTGCCTCATTTCCATTGAGTACAGATGATGGACCCTTTGCAATCTGAATGCTCTCCAACCACTGTCCAGGCACATACGATAGGCCGAATGGAGATGTCAAACCTCGCATAACAGGTCTATTCTCATCCTGCATCTGTGTATAGATACCAGAGAGTCCAAGCAATTTGATCTGTTTTGAACCTGTAATTGCATCGGAATATCCTACAGTCACACTTGCAGAGTTCTCAAAACTCTCAGCCAGATTACAACAAGCCAATTTGCAGATACCGGCTGCTGTAATCACCTCTGTCTTTACAGGAGGCATTTTTGAGAGATAATTACCTGCCTGACGACCAACAACAACTGCATCTGTCAGAGTGTTATCTCCCGAGAGAATAAACTCAATAAATTCAACTCCTTGTGTGTAGTTGAGAGTATCTTTATTGTAACCAATATAGGTCGCAACCAATGTTGCCTCTTTTGCTCCTTGAAGATCAATCGAAAATCTTCCTTCTGCGTCAGCTTCTACCAAAGTTCCCTTTTCGATCCAAAATACTTGAGAGAAAGGTAGTGGAACTCTCTTTGAATTTACAACTTCATAGATAGCTCCCGGCACACTTTGGGCAAAGGCATTTAATGAAAAAATTGTAAATAGAATTGCGATAAAAATCTTTTTCATTTATATATAATTAAATTATTATCAATTAGTTATGGGGATATAAAAAGAGACACACCTCCACTATCTGAAGAGTGCATAATTATATAAGTGATTGAGTGGCAGCACTAAAGCACAACCCCTCATCACTTCTATTTAAGACTAAATTCTTAAAAGAGAAATGGATGCTAAATCCGGAGCGAATATCGTCAGTGGTGGAGTAATCAACTCCAATCCTGTCTTCTCCTTTGTAACAGATTTAACAAAATCGCTTTGATGACATCTATTGATAAGAGTCATCGGAAGAGGTGCTGAAACTGCAAGTTGAATTTCGCTTGTTTGTTCATCAGAAACCTCATAAACTTCTGTGTGACAGCAATTTCCATCGTGATGATGATCTCCGCAATCAGAGTGATCGCACGAATGTGTATGGTGGTGATGGTGAATCTCCTCACAAGAGACATCTCCGACCAAAAGTATGAGATCTTGCGTACCACTTGTCGAACAAGTATGTACACCAAAGCCCAAAAATGCCATCAAATAGATGACTATTACAAAGGGAATTGATAATTTGCGCAAACTAAACCTCATAGTGCAAAGTTATGAAATTATAACTATATTTGCAAAACATTAATCTGGAATATTTTTTTTTAAAACCTAATAGTAGATATCTATAACGAATATTAATATTTAAAATATACAATTATGAGTAAATTTTTCAAAACTACTTTAGCAGCGTTTTTGGGGACCTTTATTGCCCTTTTTGCTGTAATGTTGCTCCTATTTTCTATTATTGGCAGTCTATCTTCATCAATCAGTTCACAAGAGGGTCAAAAGGTGATTGTTGCGCCTAACTCTGTTCTAAAAATTGATTTTTCTGAGATGATTGCTGAACAAGATGCAGACAATCCATTTGCAATGATAAGTTCTCCAGGTGCATCAGGCAAGAGTCTTGGTCTTTTGAAAGCAATCAACTCTTTGGAGATTGCTGCACAAGATCCATCTATTAAGTTTGTCTATATGAATTGTGACAATGTTAATTTTGAGTCACTATCATCTCTAGAAGAGTTCAGAGCTGCACTTTCTCGCTTTAAAAGTTCTGGCAAAGCTATTATCGCTTATGCAAATAACTACAGCGCTCCAGGATACTATCTTGCATCAATTGCTGATAAAGTAATTATGAACGAATATGGATCGGCAAATATCCTTGGTTTGGGCTCAAATTTGGTCTTCCTAAAAGATTTCCTAGACAAATTGGGTGTTGGAATCCAATTGATTCGTCACGGTAAATACAAATCTGCCGGCGAAATGTATATCAACAACAATATCAGCCCTGCAAACAGAGAGCAGAATCAGGAGATGATTGATGCAATTTGGGATAGTTGGGTGGCAGAAATAGCTCAATCAAGAGAGATCACTGTTGATGAATTCAATCAACTTGTTGATAACTTGACACTTAGCGATGCTGAAGATATGAAGGAACACAATCTTGTTGATGAATTGATGTACCAAAATGAGGTTGAAGATTATATCTGCACACTTACTGAAACATCAAAAATTGAAGATGTTAAGATGGTAACTCTTTCTGGATATGCATCTGCTAAAATTAAACAAAACTTCAAGGCAAAAGATAAAATTGCTATTCTTTACGCTAATGGCGAAATCGTAATGGGTAATGGTAGCGAAAATATTGCATCTGCCACATACGCAAAGATGATTTCAGATATCAGAAAAGACTCTACAATCAAGGCAGTTCTTTTCAGAGTTAACTCTCCTGGTGGTAGTGCTCACGCTGCTGAAATTATCCGCAACGAATTGACTCTTTTGAAAGAGAAGAAACCTATTATTGTAAGTTATGGTGGATATGCTGCTTCAGGTGGATATTGGATCAGTGCCGGTTGCGATAAAATCTTCACAAATAACACAACTTTGACAGGTTCTATCGGAGTATTCTCTATGGTTCCTAATGTTGAGAAGATTATGGAGGATAAACTTGGAATTAATACTGTGGCAATCAAATCTAACAAACACGCTGATATGATGGGACTTAGACGTCCTTTGGATAATGCCGAAGTAGCATATATGCAAAACCAAGTTGAGAAGATCTATTCAGATTTCACTCAAATAGTTGCTGATGGCAGAGGTATGAGCGTAGAGAGAGTTGATGAATTGGCACAAGGTAGAGTTTGGGCTGGAGTTGATGCTCTTGAGAATGGTCTTGCTGACGAAAAGGGTGGTATCATAGATGCTCTTAACTACACTGCAAATGTTGCTGGCCTTACTGATTACCGCATTGTTGAGTATCCAACTCCAAAGAGTCAAATAGAGATATTGATGGAGAGTTTGACTGGATCTTCTGCAAATGTTAGTGAACCTATTTCAATCTTCAAAGAGACTTATGTAAGAATGCTCCTTAATAAGGAGACTGGAGTAATGGCAAGATTGCCTTACATCTATCTATTCTAATGAAATAATGGCTACTCTGGTAGTTTGACTATCAATTTTGAATGAGTCATCAATTCTTAATGGCGCTACGCACACAATCTGTGTAGTGCCATTTTTCTTTGTTGTAACAACTCTGACTCTCCCCTTCTGAAGAAGATCAAGCTTCATATCTACAAAGAAATCGCTCACTTTTTTACTTCCTCTCATACCAAGCGGAGTAAATCTATCGGAGAGTTGCCACACTCTTGCTTCAAGTGGAAATTGAACTTTATCAGCATCTACATAGAGCTTTCCCTCAGGTGGGACTAATGAAACAATCTCATTTCTATTTACAATATCGACCGACAATTTTCCCCCACAATCCTCTGAAAATAATCCATTTAGATAAATCTTAAAATAATCTCTATCCCTAATAACGGTATGGGTATCTGAAGAGAATCGTTTTCCCGGCTGAGCATCAATTAAATCTGATATTTTAGGAATAAGAGTGCTATTAAAACCATATTGTTCTAAAATTCTATGAAGCCAATACTCTCGCTCAGACTCTTCTCGAAGCTTTTCAATTGAGATATAGCACACACCATCCTCTTGCCAATAAAGAGTACCCTCCTTCTCCTTAAATACTTTTGATAGGATTGCCTCTGCCTGAGAAAAGTGAGATATATCTCGACTGATAGTCTCTAAAAATGATGGATTTATCTCTTTGAATTGAGGGAATATCTCATTTCTGATTCTATTTCTCACATAGTGAGATTCACTATTGGTTGCATCTTCTCTGTAAGGAATAGCATTTTTCTCAACATAGCGAACAATCTCTTCACGCGTTATATTTAACAATGGTCTTATTATCAAACCATTAGAGTAAGAAATACCCGTAATACCACGCAATCCGGCACCTCTTAAAAGATTTATAAAGAGTGTCTCTACACTATCATTCAGATTATGAGCAATTGCAATATGGTCGAAACCATTCTCCCTGGCAATCTGCTCAAACCAACCATACCTCAATTCTCGTGCAGCCATCTGCGTTGAGATTGAGTGCTCTGCAGCATAACTCTTTGTATCAAAAATTGTAGAAAAACACTCAACACCTCTCTCTGATGCCCACTCTTTTACAAATGCAAAATCGCCATCACTCTCCTCCCCTCTCAATGAGAAATTCACAGTAGCAATAGCGACTCTTTTACAAAGATTATTTTTGACAAAAATATGAGCCAACGACATCGAATCAATACCGCCGCTCACAGCTAAAAGAATACTCTTTTTGTGTGCATCATCCGGTAATAGCAATCTATTTCGCATCACCGAAAGAGTATGAGAATGAGAGACTTACAACCTCTTTAAATTGAACTCCCGGAATTTTGATTGCTTTTCCATCACTATCTAAAACAGGATTTCCTGCACTATCCAACTTCTCAATAAATTTGATATCATCATCATAAATCAAGTTTGTTCTGACTGTTAATGAGATATATTTTGAGAGTTTACCTGATAGTGAAACGTCCCAGTTCACTACAAGGTTCTGCGGTTTATCAAGATAGTCTGAGAAGAGAGTCAGTGTAGAACCCATCGAGAATTTACTAATATTGAATTTATTATCAATCTTCACTTGGGCACCGAACTCTGCTTTGGTAAATTGATCCTCTCTGTTTCCATAAAGAGATCTCAATGCAGGATCCTTTACCATAACAAGTTTTCCAGTAAGAGGCGCCATATTTATTGATAGCCAATTACCTGATTTATAATCAATACCGAGACCGAGTGTAAAATATGCAGGAGCAAAGAATCTCGAAACTATATTTGAGTTCTTATAACCTGGAGCAAATTGCGTATTGAAATTGGCAACAGCAGAGAGGTAGAGGTTCTTTATCGCCTCATAACCCCACTTGCTGTCCAAAATTATCTTATCATCACTCTTCTTATACCCATTTTCTGTAAATGACTGGATAAAACCATAGCCCAACTGCAATCTATTCTCCCAGATCATTCCATTTCTCTTGTAGTTTGCAAATGAGTTAAGATAGGTGTTCAGAGCAACAGATCCATTACCACCTGCAGCCCATTGAGTTAGAGAAACTTGCGAAAATCCAATCTGAGTTGTTGTGCCCTTTTTCCAATACTTTGGCTTTACGGGAGCTGTGTACTCTACAACAGGCACCTTTTCCAACTTATCGACAATAGCAATGCACAACTCTTGAGAAGCATCTAACTCCTTCTTATGCTTATCACTCTGAGTGATAATCTGCGAATACGAGGTAAACGGCAAGAGGCAAAAAAATGCCAAAACAGTGATTTTCAACAAATTACTCATATTAATATGCTCTTGCAAAAATTACTCTTTGCTTAGATGGTTTGCCAGAATAGATACAAGTACCCTCCTCTTCAATTACGAAGGAATCTGTAGGGATACATCTGATTGTTGCTTTAGTCTCCTCTTTGATTCTCTCTTCAGTCTCTTTTGTTCCATCCCAGTGGCACAAAAGGAAACCACCCTTTTCAATCTCCTCTTTGAACTCTTCCCAACTATCCACTTTGCGTGTATTTTCATCACGGAATTTAAGAGCTTTAGCATAGATATTTTCCTGAATTGTATCCATCAATCCCTTAACATACTCTGCCAAACCCTCTTGAGCAACAGACTCTTTAGTTAATGTATCTCTTCTTGCAAGTTCAACAACACCATTCTCCAAATCGCGAGGACCAATAGCGATACGAACAGGAACTCCCTTTAACTCCCACTCTGCGAACTTGAAGCCAGGACGCAAATTATCTCTGTCATCAATTTTAACTGTTACTCCTAAAGCAGCCAACTCCTTCTTAAGTTCATCCATTCTATTAAGAATAGCATCTCTCTGCTCATCCCCTTTGTAAATAGGAACCATTACAACTTGAATAGGAGCAAGTTTTGGTGGTAAAATTAGACCATTGTCATCACTATGAGCCATAATCAAAGCACCCATCAAACGAGTTGAAACTCCCCAAGATGTTGCCCAAACATACTCTAATTTACCCTCTTTATTAGCGAACTGAACATCAAATGCCTTCGCAAAGTTCTGACCTAAAAAGTGCGATGTACCTGCCTGTAAAGCCTTTCCATCCTGCATCATTGCCTCAATACAAAGTGTATCTACAGCACCTGCAAATCTTTCAGCTTCAGATTTATGACCTACAACTACTGGCAAAGCCAATGTCTCACGAGCAAATTTCGCATAAACCTCAACCATTTTTTGAGTCTCTTCAATTGCCTCTTGAGCAGTGGCGTGAGCAGTATGTCCCTCTTGCCACAAGAATTCAGCAGTACGCAAGAATAGACGGGTACGCATTTCCCATCTTACAACATTTGCCCATTGGTTAATCAATAGAGGAAGATCTCTCCAAGATTTAATCCAACCTTTATAGGTATTCCAGATAATGGTTTCTGATGTTGGACGAACAATCAACTCCTCCTCCAACTTGGCAGCAGGATCTACTACAACACCACTTCCGTTTGGATCATTCATTAATCTATGGTGTGTAACAACTGCACACTCCTTTGCAAAACCCTCAACGTGTTCTGCCTCTCTACTTAAGAAAGATTTAGGGATGAATAGCGGGAAGTATGCATTTTGATGACCTGTTTCTTTAAACATTGAATCCAATTTATCCTGCATCTTCTCCCAAATTGCATAACCGTAAGGTTTAATTACCATACATCCTCTTACAGCGGAATTCTCAGCCAAATCAGCTTTTACAACAAGATTATTGTACCACTGAGAATAATTTTCCTCTCTATTAGTTACCTCTTTTGCCATTTTTATAATATCTATTGGTATATTTTTTGTACTTTTGTGAATATTATGAAATGCAAAATTATATAAAATTTTTTACAGGAGGATTTTTTATGAAGAACAAAATGATTTATGCTCTATTTTTAGTGTCGCTCCTGCTATCAGGATGTGGTTCAGCTAACCAACTATCATCCTCTTACGAAGATGGTGTTTATTATCGACCAAACAAGGAGAAACAGAGTGCAAGATTGGCTGCTCAAGAGGAGTTGGACCGCTTGCACTACTCTAAATATAACAGGAATGTTACCGATACGCTCTATTTTGACGAAGATGGAGTTGTGAATATTAATTACAAACCGGGAGAACAATATTTAATCTACGAAGATGGTATCTCATACGAAGAGAGAATCCGTAAATTCGAAGATCCCGATTACACAATCAATATCACATTTGACACTTGGGATTATGCCTGGTATAACCCTTGGTGGGGCACTTATAGATACCATCCATACTATGGTTACAACTCTTGGTTGTATGGTTGGGGAAACCCTTGGTATGTAGGTGGTTACTATGGTTGGTACGACCCTTGGTATTATGATTGGCACTGGGGCTTCGGTGGCTATTTTGGCTGGTATGACCCTTGGTATCACAATCACTGGTGGCATTGCGGATTTTATCCTCACTATCCTGGATACCATCCTCATCCTGGCGGACCTGGTCACAAACCAGATTGGGGCGTGAATAACAATAACTTCATCTACGGTAAAAGAGGAGAAGAGGCGTCATATAGAAGAGTCAACTCTACAGGTGGCAGAAGAGATGTTGCCGTTAGTGGAAGCACCTCTACAAATAGACGTACAGAGTCTAGAGATGGATACTCAACAACCTCTTACAGAAGGGGCTCAGCAAATGGAAATTCCGGCGTAAGAGCAACAACTTCTACCTCAAGACGAGGCAATTACTCTACAACAGGGACTTCAAGAAATAACTCCACAACTGTCAGAAGCAGTAGCGGTTCAAGTGTAAAATCAAGTGGAACATCTACAAGTAGATCTCGCAGTAATTCAAGCTATTCAAGAGGTTCATCATCAAACTCTTCAAGAAGTTCATACTCGACTGGTTCTAGCTCTTCAAGAAGCTCATACTCAGGCAGTTCAAGTTCTTCAAGAGGATCATACTCAGGTAGTTCAAGCTCTTCTTCAAGCTCACGCAGCTCTGGTGGCAGTGGTGGAAGGAGATAGGAAAAATATTATTAATTATGAGACATAATAGAATTTTTACAATTATCGCGATGCTTTTCACATTTAGCATCGCATCAACAGCTCAATCAGCATACGACGCATTGAACTTCTCTCAATTTGAATATGAGGGTTCTGCAAGAAGTGTCGCTATGGGAAATGCCTTCACCGCACTTGGTGGGGATATGGGAGCTATTTCAATCAACCCAGCTGCAGTTTCTGTATTCAGACATTCAGCATTTACTTTTACACCTTCAATTATCAACACTTCATCAAGTAGTAGCTATTTAACAGATCTTTCTGGCTATAAATCAAATGATTTAAAGTTGTCAAATATCGGCTTCGTTTTCAATATGAATACTGGTAATTACTCTGGTGTTATGAGTGTGAATTTCGGCATCACAGTAAATAGAAGCTATGATTTCACATCAAATATGGTGGCATCCGGAACTACAAGCGAGAGCAGCTGGTTAGCATCTCAGGCCTTCAAAACTGGTGGCGTTAATGTAAGAGATTTGGAAGATATGTCATTGGATCCATACTCAATGGGAATTCCTTGGAACTCAATTTTGGCGTGGGATACATATCTTTTAGCAACACTTCCAGATTCAGATCAAGACTATATAGCTGCCACTGAGAACATTACAGATGATGGATCCATCGTGATAGGTGGACCACTTGATCAAGATTTTATAAGAAATGTAAGCGGTGGCGTGACTGATATTACATTCAGCATTGGTACCAATATCAATGATATGATCTATTTGGGTGCAAACTTTACATCACACATTCTAAATTATGACATTTATGAATGCTACTCAGAATTTGCAGTATCTTCTAATGATTTTCAAGAGGGTTTCAACAAATTCTCTCAGATTTATAATCAGAGAACAAGTGGCTCGGGAGTAAGTATGAAGTTAGGTGCTATTGTTACACCTATCGCAGGTTTAAGACTTGGTGCTACATTCACAACTCCTACTTGGTACGACCTTTCTGACTATTGGACAATGGATATGAATTCATCTTTCAATAATGGAAATTCGTATAATGCATTCTCACCTGAAGGATACTATAATTATAGTATTACAACTCCTCTAAGATGGGGTTTAGGAGCTGCATATACATTTGGGAACTTCGCACTGTTAAGTTTTGATTATGAGAACATCAACTACTCTTCTATAACAATGGAGGGGAGTCAGAGTGATAGAGGAATTTTTGCAGCGGAGAATAAATATATCCGTGACAATTTCCAGGATGCTCACAATTTCAGAGCAGGTATTGAGTTGAATTTCAACCAATTCGCAGTGAGAGGTGGTTATAACTACAGTACAGATGCAGAGATTGGTATTGCTTCAAATAAAGAGTCATTCTCTTTGGGATTTGGTTATAGATTGACCAAAAGTTGTAGTTTAGACTTTGCTTACACACAAAAGATTAACCCTTACAAAGAGTACTTCCAACTATACGACAGTTATGATGGAATTATGGCTCCTGAGGGAAGTGTCACTCACAACAAGAATAAGTTCCTGCTTACTCTTGGCTGGCGTTTTTAATTATAGATAAGAGAAACTATCAGGCCCTTCAGCACATAGAAGGTCAAGGATTGATAGATTTTTAATAAAACCAAATTTATGAGAGAAGACTTGATAATAGGTCTTCTCTTTTTTTAGTTCCGCCAATATTTTATTATCTTTTTTTGGATGGATTATATTTCTATAATCTCCTGACTCATAATCTTTTACAAATTCTTCTGTAATCACAATATTATTTGGCAAACCTATCAAATCCATAAATGTCTCTATAAGTTTCAGATTTAAATCAAACAGAAATTCCTCTTTTTTATCTAAAACTGAAAAGATATCATCCTGATAATATTCAAAAAATGGAGATGAATTATATGCAGATACAATTGCCCTCTTATGCTGAATCAGCCAAGGTTTTGAGTAATCAATTTTTATATCTCTTATTGGTTGCTTATGACTCACACCCTTCAAAATTGGAATTTGAAGAGAGCCAGTGCCATCTGTAGCATAGATTTTTGTTCGTGTTCGATAAGATTGTTTCTGATAATACTCACACCCCTCAATAAAGGCCCTCTCAGCCTCTTTAATCAGGGCAAAGTACTCTACTGGTGGCATATATGCTGTTGACAGAACAACCTTATCAAAAAGCGCCATATCAAACTATCTTGAGTGTTTTACAATTCCTCTTTTCGACTCTTTAATAAAATCTAAAATTGCTCGTTTGTATGGAGTTTCAGGGAACTCTGCCTCTATTTTATTACAAGCAGCTGTCGTATTTAGGGCTGATTGATAAATTACGCGATAGATTGAACGGATTCCCTCAATTTCATCAACAGAGAAGCCTCTACGACGCAATCCTACTACATTTACACCCTCATAACTGAATAGATTTCCAGCTGCCAAAGCATAAGGAGGAACATCTTTTGTAACTGCGCTCGCTCCTCCAATCATAGCGTGTGCTCCAATTTTACTGAACTGATGCACAACAGCTCCTCCTCCTATAATTGCCCATTCATCAACCTCAGTCTCACCTGCCAAACCCACATAACTCACTAATATACAGTTATCTCCAACTACACAATCGTGAGCAATATGCACATAGGACATTACAAGGACATTATTTCCAACCTTTGTAAGACTCTTGCCACTACTTGCTGTTCCTCTATTGATTGTTGCGCACTCTCTAATAGTAGTATTATCTCCAATCTCCACATAAGAGATCTCTCCATCAAACTTCAAATCCTGTGGGACTGCTCCAATTACTGCCCCTGGAAAGATATGACAATTCTTACCTATTTTCACGTGTTCATAGATCGTCACATTTGGTTCAATGATAGTTCCCTCTCCAATCTCCACATCACCTTCAATGTAGCAGAATGGTCCAATTTTTACATTTTCACCCAACTTAGCGTCGCTGCTAATAATACTGTTATTCATTATAGTTATATTTTTTTCTAATAATTTCTGCAAATTCTGTATTTATCTTATGCCCTGATTTATAAGCAATTATCTTACCCTTAATCTGTTTACCAACTAAGGATATATCTCCGATCAGGTCTAGAAGTTTGTGCCTTGCACATTCATTATCATATATTAGTTCAGAATGACTCAAAAAGCCCTTTTCAGAACGGGTCAAACTCTCTAAATTGAACATCTTCTTATAATTTTCAATCTCCTCCTGCGACAATTCATTCTCTGCAATAACCAGAGCATTTTGTAAATCCCCACCCTTAATCAAACCCAACTTAAGTAGTGGTTCTATCTCGTGAAGGAAACAAAAGGTTTTACAGAAAGAGATCTCATCTGCGTAATCAGAATCATCATTAAAAGTTGCCCTCTGAACACCAAGCACTTTGGAATTAAAATCAATTGTTACATCCAACTCAAAACCATCATACGGAAGGGCTTTAATCCACCAATCCTCTCCCTCTTTAGAGTATGTAATCTCTTCATCAATAACTATGTACTCCCTCTCTTTATCCTGTGTAACAACTCCTATCTTCTCTATGGCCTCAACATAAGGCGCTGCACTTCCATCAAGAATTGGCACCTCAACATTATCAATCTCAATAATTACATTATCAATTTTTAATGCATAGAGAGCCGAAAGTAGATGTTCGCTTGTAATAACCTGAATATCACCACATTGCAAGGTAGTACTTCTCTTTGTAAATGATACATTAGCAGCTATAGCCGGAAGTTTTGCATCATCTGAAATATCTTTTCTGATAAAGATAATTCCACAACCTTCCGAAGCCGGAAGCAACCTCAAATTTGCCACCTTTCCTGTATGAAGTCCCTTGCCAGAAAAAGTTATCTCGCTTTTAATTGTTCTCTCTCGATTATCTCTATTTTGCACCATTTTGCTTAAAAATTACATACGATTTCAAATAGTGTCTATGTTCAATTGCTGGATAACCCATCAAAATCTCTCCCTCTTTTTTCACACTCTTTACGATACCGCTCTTTGCCGCAAGTGTAGTATGATCTGCCACCTCAAGGTGTCCTACAACTCCCGACTGACCACCAAATTGACAATATTTGCCAACCTTTGAAGAACCGGCAAAACCTGATAAAGCGGCAATCACAGTATGCTCTCCAATCTCCACATTATGAGCCACTTGACACAGATTGTCTATCTTGACACCATCCCCAATTATTGTAGAACCCATTGTTGCTCTATCAACAGCCGAATTTGCACCAATCTCCACATTATTCCCAATTACAACATTACCGGTCTGAGGGATTTTTTTATATGAGCCATCCTCAAGCGGAGCAAAACCAAAACCATCCGCACCTATAACTGTATTTGAATGAATAGTGCAGTTGTCTCCTATCTGGCAACCATCATAAACTTTAACTCCCGGATAGAGCGTAGTATTATTTCCAATTTTAACACCTCGTCCAAGAAAGACCTGTGGATATATTGTACAATTCTTACCAATTTTAACTTTAGGAGATATAACAGTCCCTCTGCCAATGTGAGTTCCCTTACCAATTTTTGATGATACAGGACGCAGATAATACCAACCATTTGCCCTCTTTTTACTCTTTTTTGACTCTTGAATCATACTCAGCACCGATGCTATAGCACTATAGGCATCTTCTACTCTAATTATTGTATTATCAAGTTGTTGTGATGGTTGAAAATCTCTATTTAGAAGAATGACTGATGATTTACAGCTATACAGGAAGGGTTCATACTTTGGATTAGCCAAGAAACTAATAGCACCCTTCTCTCCCTTCTCTATACGAGCAACTCGAGAAATCTCTACATTTGGATCTCCCTCTATTGTACCAGATAATCTCAGTGCCAACTCTTTTGCTGTTATTCCCATTTCAATTTATTTAGACTCGCAAGTTAATCACTTTTTGCTACAAAATGCATTCCAACGACTAAAAAGATTAGAAAACACACACTTATAACGATTAGAGAGCTAATATTTTGATTTATAAATTATTGTACTTATCTTTGCAGTCGGAATGAAAAGTGGAAGAGGACGCGAGTCCTCTTTTTTGTGCAATTTTTGAAATTATGATCAATAAATTAGAAATAGAACAGATTGTAAATCAACACTTTGAGGGAACAAACTTCTTCTTGGTTGATGTTAAGGTATCAACTGATAACGACATTGAGGTTATTATTGAATCAGACAACGAGGATATTAACCTTGACCATTGCGTTAAAATTAGCAGACATATTGAATCTCAATTAGATAGGGAGAAAGAGGATTTTTCTCTGACTGTAGGTTCAGCGGGACTTAGTTCTCCATTCAAAGTTCTTAGACAATATCGCAAATTTATTGGTCAGGAGGTTGAGGTTCTCATCAAGGGTGGAATTAAATTAAAAGCTGTTTTAACAGATGCCTCTGCTGAGGAGATAACACTCACCTACTCAAAATTGGAAAGTGTAGAGGGCAAGAAGAAGAAAGTAAGGGTAGAACACACTGATACATATCCAATGTGCGATGTAAAATCGACCAAACCTGTTATTAATTTTAAATAGATATAAATAAATTTATGGAAGGCATTAATTTAGTCAACACATTTGCTGAATTTAAGCAATTAAAGAACATTGACAGGCCAACAATGATGAGCGTTTTAGAGGATGTATTTCGCTCCCAATTGGCTAAAATGTATGGTGATGATAAGAACTTCGATATCATCATCAATATTGACAAAGGTGACTTTGAAATTTGGAGAAACCGTACTGTAGTTGAAGAGGTTTCAGATCCAAATAGTGAGATTTCTATCGAAGATGTCAGAAAAATTGATGACTCTTACGAAGTTGGCGAAGAGTTCGCTGAATCTATTGAACTTAAGAGCTTTGGAAGAAGAGGTATCCTAAACCTTAGACAAAATCTTTCCAGCCGCATTATGGATATTGAAAAGGCCAATCTTTTCAATAAATATAAAGCTAAAATTGGTGAAATCATCGTTGGTGAAGTTTATCAGGTTTGGAAGAGAGAGATGTTGGTAATGGATGAAGATCGCAACGAACTTGTACTTCCAAAAACAGAGCAAATCCCAAGCGACTTTTTCAAGAAGGGCGACACAGTTAAAGCTGTTGTTGAGAAAGTTGAGATGAAAAATAATAATCCTATTATCACACTTTCAAGAACTTCTAACACCTTCCTTACTCGCCTATTCGAACAAGAGGTACCAGAGATTTTCGATGGTCTTATTACAATTAAAAAAGTTGTGAGAATCCCTGGAGAGAGAGCTAAGGTTGCAGTTGAATCATACGATGATAGAATCGATCCTGTAGGAGCTTGTGTGGGTGTTAAAGGCTCACGTATCCACGGCATCGTTCGTGAATTGAGAAACGAAAATATTGATATTATCAATTGGACTTCAAATGTTCAATTACTTATCCAAAGAGCATTGAGTCCTGCAAAAATCTCATCAGTTAAGATTTTTGAAGACACTAAACACGTAAGTGTCTATTTGAAAGCTAGTGAAGTTCCATTGGCAATCGGTAAGGGAGGTAGCAATATCAAACTTACAGGTATGTTGGTAGGATATGAGCTTGATGTTTATAGAGAGGCAGATGAATCTGAACTTGAAGATGACGTTATGCTTTCAGAATTTGATGATGAAATCGAAGGATGGATCATCGAAGCGCTACAAGGAATCGGTTGCGACACAGCTAAAAGTGTGTTGGCTCTCTCAGTTGAGGAGTTGGTTAAACGTGCCGATTTAGAGACAGAAACAGTTGAAGATGTTCAACGAATTTTACGTGCAGAATTTGAATAACATTAATTAAAACGGGAGTAAATTATGTCAGGACAAAGAGTAAGAGTTAATAAAGTAATCAGAGATTTCAATATTGGCAAGAATACCCTTATTGAATTCTTAAGGAAAAAGGGTATTGAGGTTGAGGATTCCCCAACAGCAATTTTGGATAGTCACGCCTATGAACTTGTTGTTAAGGAATTTAGCAAAGACCAAATTACCAAAGCAGAAGCAGATAAGGTAGCAATTACCGTTAAAGAGATTACCGAAATAGGTAAGAAGAAGGAGAAAGAAAAAGAGAAGGAGAATGAAGATTTTGAGAAAGAGATCATTATTAAAACTGACTCTCTATCCACAGCACGTAAAGTTGACTACAGCGCGACTCAACAAACAAAAACTCCCGAAGCAGAGCCAACTGTAGCCAAAGAGAATAGCGGTGGTATCAAAATCTTAGGAAAAATTGATTTGAATGCCAACAAAAAAGAGACTAATAAGCCAAAGGTTAACGAGGTGAAAAATGAGGCAGCTCCAGTAAAACCAGAGCCAAAAGCAGAGGTTAAGGTTGAGCAACCTGCTCAAAATGTTGCAAAAAAAGAGGATGTTGAGAAGGAGAACAAAACGGTAGAACATATTACCACTCAAGTAGAGCCAATTGCTGGTATTAAACAAGTTGGAAAGATTGACCTTAGTCAATTTGACAAGAAGAGTTCTCCAAAAGATAAGGATTCTCAAAAGGAAAAAGAGAAAGAGAATTTAAACAATCAACACAATAACAAAAACAAGAGAGCCCGCATTAAAAAGGGTGGCGACAAGAGAATCAATGTGGAAGAGGCAAATCACCACAACAGCCACAAGGATAACCGCGACAACAGAGATAACCGCAACAAAAACAATAACCACAAGAAAGAGAACAAACCTTTCAAAGGAGCTCACGTTGAGGTAGATGAGGATGCTATCCAAAAGCAAATCAAAGAGACATACGCTCGTATGACGGAGAATAAAGGTAAGACCAAAGGATCAAAACACCGTCGTGAAAAGAGAGATTTTATTTCTCAAAAGATTCAGGAAGAGATCCAACAACAAGAGGCAACAAGCAACATCATTAAGGTAACAGAATTTGTAACTGTTAATGAGCTTGCAATCTTGATGGGCAATACTCCTGTAACAAAAGTAATTGAGGCGTGTATGAATCTTGGCCTTATGGTTTCTATCAACCAACGTCTTGATGCTGAGGCACTTGTATTGGTTGCTGAAGAGTTCGGTTATAAAATTGAATTTGTGACTGCAGAACTTCACGATGCAATCAATGAAGAAGAGGATAAGAACGAAGACCTTGTAGAACGCCCACCAATCGTTACAGTAATGGGACACGTTGACCACGGTAAAACATCACTTCTTGACAACATTAGAAGAACAAATGTTATTGCCGGTGAGGCAGGTGGTATTACACAACACATTGGTGCTTATAATGTTACTCTTCCAAATGGAAGACACATTACCTTCCTTGATACTCCTGGTCACGAAGCATTTACAGCGATGCGTGCTCGTGGAGCCAAGATTACAGACCTTGCTATTATCATTGTTGCAGCCGATGATGCTATTATGCCTCAAACAATCGAAGCAATTAGCCACGCTCAGGCAGCAGGTGTTCCAATGATTTTTGCAATCAACAAAATTGACAAGCCGGGTGCAAATCCAGACAAGATTAAAGAGCAACTTGCCAATATGAATATCCTTGTTGAAGATTGGGGTGGAAAATACCAGTGCCAAGAGATTTCTGCTAAGAAGGGTATCAACATTGATAAACTACTTGAAAAGGTTCTTTTGGAGGCAGACCTTCTCGAACTTAAGGCAAACCCTAACAAGAGAGCTGTAGGAACAGTTATCGAATCATCTCTTGACAAAGGTCGTGGATATCTTGCAACAATTTTGGTACAAGGTGGTACACTTCGCGTTGGTGACATAATGCTTTCAGGTAGTTATACAGGTAGAGTAAAAGCTATGTATAACGAACGTGGACAAAAAATGGAAGCAGTAGGTCCTGCTACTCCGGTTTCTGTTCTTGGTTTGAATGGCGCCCCTACTGCCGGCGAAACATTCAATGTGATGGAGGATGAAAAAGAGGCAAGAGACGTTGCGAACAAACGTGAACAACTAATTAGAATTCAAGGGCTTAGAACACAAAAACACATTACCCTTGAAGAGATTGGACGTCGTATTGCAATTGGAAACTTCCAAGAACTTAACATCATTATCAAAGGTGACGTGGATGGATCTGTTGAGGCACTTTCTGACTCACTTATCAAATTATCTACAGAAGAGATACACGTTAATGTTATTCACAAAGCGGTAGGTGCTATCTCTGAATCTGATGTCCTTTTGGCTGCAGCATCAAATGCAATTATCATCGGATTCCAGGTAAGACCATCTGCAGAAGCTCGTAAAAACGCAGAGAAAGAGGAGATTGAAATCCGTCTATACTCAGTTATTTATGATGCAATCAATGAGGTTAAGAGTGGTATTGAGGGTATGCTTGCTCCAGAAGAGAAAGAAGAGGTTACTGCAACTGCAGAAGTTCGCGAAACCTTCAAAATCTCTAAATTCGGAACAATCGGTGGTTGTATGGTTAAAGATGGTAAGTTGAACCGTAATGCCAAAGTAAGAGTTATCCGCGACGGTATCGTTATCTTCACTGGAGAACTTGGCTCACTTAAACGCTTCAAAGATGATGTTAAAGAGGTTATGGCAGGATATGACTGCGGTCTTAACATTGCAAACTACAATGACATTAAAGTTGGAGACATTATCGAGGCTTACCAAATTGTAGAGATCAAACGTAAACTATAGAGCTCATTTTTATATTGGAATAGTCTTTATAAAGAGAGTGATTAAGAAGCTTTATGACTGATATGTGACCCCCAATAGTCTGACATAGACTTTTGGGGGTCTTCTTAGCATTGACTTCGTCATTGCTGGCGAAGCGACTACCCTCGTCATTGCTGGCGAAGCCGGCAATCTGTTGAGTAACAATCATTTATAAATAGGAATAGATTCCCGAGACAAGCTCGGGAATGACGATAGTGTTATGTCAAGTTCAAGAATGACGGTAGTGTTATGTCAAGCTCGGGACTGACGATAATGTTGATACAAACTCAGAAATAACGCAATTTTTACTAAACGCCCACGTATGTATGTGGAGTTATAGCACGCAACTCTTCTTTTACACTATCAGAAACATTAAGCGTATCAATAAATGTTGATATTGATTGAGCATTAATCTTTTCGTTTGTGCGAGTTAATTGCTTTAATGTTTCGTACGGATTTGGATATCCCTCTCTTCTAAGAATTGTTTGAATACCCTCAGCAACTACAGCCCAATTATCCTCAAGATCACGATTGATTTTCTCCTCGTTCAAAATCAATTTTGAAAGCCCTTTTTGAAGAGATTTAAGTGCAATAAGTGTATGTGCAACCGGAACTCCAATATTTCTTAACACTGTTGAATCGGTCAAGTCTCTTTGCATACGAGATATTGGAAGTTTCGCAGATAGATGATCCAAAATTGCATTTGCTATACCCAAGTTGCCCTCAGCATTCTCAAAATCGATAGGATTTACCTTATGAGGCATTGCAGATGAGCCAACCTCTCCCTCTTTAATTTTCTGTTTGAAATAGTCCATCGAAATATAAGTCCAAATATCTCTTGAAAGGTCTATCAATATGGTATTCAATCTCTTAAGATTATCAAAAATAGCAGCCAAATTGTCATAATGCTCAATCTGAGTTGTAGGGTATGAGCGTTTCAAACCCAATTTACCCTCAACAAATGATTTTGCAAAATCATTCCAATCAATTTCAGGATATGCTACAAAATGTGCATTAAAATTACCTGTAGCACCACCAAATTTTGCAGGGTACGGAGCACGATCCAATTGATCCAACTGCTCTCTTATTCTTGCAGCAAAGACCTTAATTTCCTTTCCAAGTCTTGTAGGAGATGCCGGTTGCCCGTGTGTGTGTGCCAACATAGGAACAGCAGCCCATCTATCGGCCATTGCATAAAGAGAGAGATATAACTCATCAAAATATTTTGTTAGTACTTCACGAACACCATCCATCAAAGATAGTGGAATAGATGTATTATTAATATCCTGTGATGTAAGTCCGAAGTGGATAAATTCCTTGTATTTTGCTATTCCTAATGCGTCAAACTTCTCTTTAATGAAGTACTCAACAGCTTTGACATCGTGATTTGTTGTATTCTCAATATCCTTGATTCTAGATGCATCCTCCAATGAGAAGTGAGTATAAATGACTCTTAATGAAGGGAATAGAGAGGAATCAAAATCGGCAAGCTGAGGCAAAGGAATCTCACAAAGAGAGATAAAATACTCGATTTCTACCTTAACTCTATACTTAATCAAAGCATATTCTGAGAAATAATTTTGTAATAAATCTGTTTTGTTGGCATATCTTCCATCGATTGGAGATATTGACATTAAAGAGTTCTGCATATTATTGATATTTATTTGGCAAATATACAATAAAGTGATGAAATACAAATAAGGAATTTTTCCTATCTTTGATGAAGTTTGATATAGAATTTATGATTATCAAACCTTTAAGAAGAACTCACGTGAGAATTGGCAATGGATAAGAAAAAATACGATTGTCTGGCTGAGCCATATTCATCACGCTTTTCAAATAACTCTTTTAGTATCTGAGTACAAAAGTACAAATTATTTCTCAAATCGAAGCATCTATCGGCAGGAATCTTACTATCCTGCCAAAGAAAAAGACATAACAGATTCGTAGCCGAGTTCACCAAACCACAGGCAAAGGTAACTCGTGTTCTTTTCGTCCAAGCAAGGTCAAGCCCTGCGGGTGTCGTGGAAAAATCATCCTCGCCCCGTGGGGCTTTCTGTATTTTTCCACACAACCTTGCCTGACGAGAACACGACCTTTTAGAGCCTGTAGTTTGGGAACTCCGGCCCCGAATAGCCGGACTAACAAGAAATATAATAATGTTATGTCACAAGCAGTATTAAACAACAGTCAAGCAACAGGTCATACCGACCTGCTATCAGGTATCTTGAAGGTACAAGTGAGAAACGAAGAGAAGATTACGGAGCAAGACCGTATCTATTGCCAGAATCAGCAGGACGAGCTGTACAAGACGCTCGACCAGATTGCCTGGTGGTACAACATTTTCAAAAGAGAAGCCGAGAAGTATGAGGGTAAAATCAAACTCAAGCACGAGCCGAACGGTAAGATTACCACAAGCAGCTATGACCTCCACTATCGGTACAATAACGATGAGAAGGATTATACCCATCACGAGTTTACTCCTTTCAAGAACATCAATGAGTTGGTGGATAGTCGTCATAACGCT
>JAFXFS010000019.1 GCA_017513445.1 Bacteroidales bacterium
ATCTTCTTCTACATTTTCGTCAGTCGCTCATTTCCGTTGCCGTCTGCATTTCTGAGTACAGACATTGAAAGGGGAAAGGTTTTCGGGCTGAATACTCTCCGCAGGAGGAAGATTCTGACCGAAACGGCTTGCCGCCCCGACCTTTCAACTTTCAAGGGCTATTGTACTACCTTCGCAGACGAGCAAAGGAAAGGGGCGAATGACGAAATCGGGAAACTCATAATATCGCAGATTGATGATAGACAAAATTCAAATACTACCCTGCAATAATGAAAAATGCACCGTCCTTTTGCTCGTTCATAAAAAAAGTTGTACCTTTGTTCCAAGATGAGTTGTACATCAATGCAAATTACGCAAGTATGTAGAAATCAGAACAGTTGCCAACTCATTACCTCGTTCTTGAACTTTCCGCATAAACTTTTTATTCTTAGCGGATTATGAGATTATTCCAAAAATAATTAATAAATTTTACCTTTGTATTAACAATACTTAGTTGATATGAAACCATTATATGCTTTTTTAACATTATTGGCACTTACATTCTCTTTTCAGGCAAATGCACAAGAGAAGGAAGAACCTGATCCTGAGCAAATTGCACTAGATGAAATTGACCGTTTGGCTGATATTTACAGATTAGATGATTATCAAATATTTATTCTTGACTCAATTTTATTTCATAATATACCTGCAATGTTTAAGGAACTTGAACAGGTACAAAAATTGGGAGCAGAGAGTTGGCGTTCGTACCAGCATATTCAAGACAAGTGGTCTGCAAGAACGGATAGCGCATATCAATTGCTCTTTACAGAAGAGCAGTGGTCAAGGTATATGAAGCGTGAAGGTAAAAGATTGAAAAAAGAGCGAGACAAACGTCTGGAAGAGTTTAACTCTGCAAGGAAAAAGAGGAGATAAATCTACTCTGCATCTGGGGTTTCGCCACCATCAGGATTTTCTGGATTTTCTTCTTCAACAATTGTAGTATCGCATTGCTGATGCAAAATAAGGTGTCTGGCAATGGTTTCGGTGCGTATTGTCAGAATTGTATCGCGTGCCTCTTTTGTCTCATTTTCCCAAATAACAATCATCGCTGTGTCTGAAGAACTACCAGCATTCGGATTCATATAAACCCATTCAGGGAATGTGTTTTGGTACCAGGTTGTGTTACAATCTATGAAAACTTCAAACGTATCGGTTTGATAATCAGCATTTATAGTGTCTCCCACTTCTGAGTAGATATTCAGATGAGGGAAAAATGCACGTTCGCAGTTTGTTGAGGCAACTCCCACTAACGCCAATATAATAGCCAATTTGAAAAACCTTTTTATTCTCATAGTAATTTGTTTCTCGTGCAATAGTCGTGCAAATTTATTAAAGGAAGGTTAAAAATCAAAAGTTTGCACCAAAAATGGAAAATTTGAGACTAATAATCTGCAAATCCAAGAGTGGCAACACTTACTTTGATATCTCTCTGCTTGTATAGTACAGTTAGTGCAGAGAGGATTGTAGATCCGGTAGTTAGTACATCATCAACTAAAAGAATGTGTTTTAATCTCTTTTCGCTACAATTATTGGGGTAGAGTCCTTTTTTAGATGGTGAGTGGCGAATGATATTGTCAGAAATAGGTTTTATAACTTTGAATACTCCTCGAACATTCTCGTAACGTTCACTATCGCTCAGATGAGTTTGTGTTGTAGTGTTACGTGTACGCACAATTACTCTTTTAAGAACAGGGATATTCCCCAACTCTTCAGCAATCCCTTTTGCGATAATCTCAGACTGGTTATATCCACGTTTCCAATGTTTGTAGAAGTGAAGTGGAATAGGGATAATTGCATCAAATCCTGTGTAATTTTTATCACTTGCAATATACTCTCCCAACCACTTTGCGAGTTCAAATCCAACCCTTGTATCTCCCTGATACTTAAATGAATGGATTAAATTTCGATAATTAGATTCGTGGGTATAGAAGAATAGGGAATAGTAATTATCAATGGCTCCATTCTCCAATAAACGAGCACGTCCGGGATTGTCGTGCCAACTCCAAAAATAGGTTAGAGGAAATTCATCAACACACTCTTTGCATAATAGTTTTTCCTCATCAAGAAGTTCTTTGCCACAAGCATAACAATATTCGGGGAATAGAAACCGTCTAAATGCTCTGATATATCCTTCGCCACATCTCTCCATCACAATTTTTTTTGCAAAAATAACCTTGAAAAACAGAAGTTAGATGCCTCAATCGTACAATTTTGTATATTTGCAATTATGTTAGACTTTTTACAAATATCTATTGCCGATATTATCGACATAATTTTGGTTGCCCTTCTTATTTTCTATGTATTTAGAGTTTTAAGAGGTACGGCTGCTATGACTATTTTTACTGGCGTATTGATGCTTTACCTTGTGTGGGTAATTGTAAGCGCTTTTAATATGCAACTTACCTCAGCAATTATGGGGCAGGTGCTTGGTGTCGGTTTGATTGCACTGGTAATTATCTTTCAGCCGGAACTTAGAAGATTTCTTTTCCACCTCGGATCAAAGTATAATATTGGCACGCACGGTAAAGAGTTTCTGGGAAAAATATTCCACATTGAGTCCAAGAATAATATTTCAACAGCTACAATTGAGGAGTTGACAGGTGCTTGTAGAAGAATGTCCGAGAGTAAAACAGGTGCATTGATTGTTTTGCGCAGAAGTTCAGCTCTTGAGGAGATTATTGAGACTGGAGATAAAATAAATGCTGATATAAACAGACGATTGATTGAGAATATATTTTTCAAAAACTCTCCACTTCACGATGGAGCTTTGATTATTACTCGTGAGAAGATGATTGCAGCAAGGTGCACATTACCATTAACAGATACGCCGGACCTTCCAGCAGATTTGGGAATGCGACATAGAGCGGCGATAGGGGTTACAGAGACAACAGATGCTGATGCAATAGTTGTTTCAGAGGAGACAGGTAACATATCGTTTGTAAAAGGCGGAGAGATAAAAGTGATGGGTAGTATTACCGAACTGCATCTTGCAATCAAGGATAGTTTTGAAAATATGGCATAGTTGCGAATGAGGGGAATTGAGAGTAAAATAGGGTTCGATAAGGTTAAGGCGCAAATTTTGGCGAAACTCTCTACCAATATGGCGGCAGAGATTCTTCAGAATGAGGAGCCCCTGTTTACGAGAGAAGAGATTTTAGAGAAACTCACATTGACAGATGAGATGCGTCTTATCTGTATGTTTGAGGACTCTTTCCCATCGCAGGGCTTTGTTGATACAAGGTCATTCCTTTTGCCATTGAGCGTACCTTCTACATATATTGACTTACCATCGTTAAAGATTCTGAGTCAATCTCTTGAGACTTTAAAGAAGATTATAAACTTTTTTAGAAACTCTGAGGAGCAACTATATCCGACACTTAGAAAGCTTTCACAAAACATAGCATATTTCCCCGAAATCTCTCGAAGAATAGATCAGATATTGGATAGATTTGGTGAGGTAAGAGATACGGCAAGCCCTGAGTTGCAACAAATCAGGCGTTCGTTGAGGGAGAAAGATGGAGTTATCGCAAAGAGAATAGCATCGATATTGAAAAGTGCTCAGTCTGAGGGTATTGTAGATGAAGATGCGACAGTCTCTATGCGAGATGGACGAGTATTGATTCCAGTTGCTGTCGCCAACAAAAAGAAACTTTCTGGTCTTGTTTATGATGAATCGGCAAGTGGAAAGACAGCATTTGTTGAACCGATGGAGGTTGTCGAGCTCAACAATCAGGTGAGAGAATTAAAATTCAGAGAGCAACGAGAGATTTTGAGAATTCTTTTGGAATTCACAGATTTTCTTCGCCCATACCTTTCTGAGTTAATTTCTGCAGCAGACTATATTGGAATGATAGACTTTATCAGAGCTAAAGCACTTGTTGCATTGGATATGAGAGCAGGACTTCCCGTTATTTCTCAAGAGAATACAATGCATCTTCGTAAAGCACGTCATCCATTATTGGAGAGGACTCTGAATCGTGAAAATAAAGAGATAGTTCCATTGACACTCTCTTTGGACTCCAAAAAACATATTCTTTTGATTTCAGGACCAAATGCGGGAGGTAAATCTGTTTGTCTTAAAACTGTAGGACTACTTCAATATATGTTTCAATGGGGAATGTTAATCCCCACTTCGGAAATTTCCGAGATGATGATATTTGATAATATCTTCATCGATATAGGTGATAATCAATCAATTGAGAACGATTTGAGTACATACTCTTCACACTTGGCAACGATGAAGAATATGCTTGATTCAGCTACTGAAAATTCTCTTGTCCTAATTGATGAGTTTGGAAGTGGAACTGAACCAACAGCAGGAGGAGCTATTGCTGAGGCCATTTTAAAAGAGTTGGAAGAGAGGGGAGTGTATGGCGTGATAACAACTCACTATACAAATCTGAAATTATGTGCCAATAGTAGTAGTGGTATTGTCAATGGAGCAATGCAGTTTGATGTTAAAAATATCAAACCACTATTTGTTTTAGAGGTAGGTCTGCCTGGAAATTCATTTGCATTTGAAATTGCACGAAAAATGGGTCTGCCAGAGAGAATTGTTCAAAATGCTGAAGAGCTTGCTGGAAGCGACTTTGTAGATATAGAAAAGCAGTTGAGAAAAATTGCCAAAAACAGACGTCAACTTGATGAAAAATTGGCAAAAATCCGTACTACTGATAAAACATTGGAGAGTATAACTGATAAATATCAGAAAGAGTTAAGTGAGATTAAAGCTCTGAAAAAGAGCGTGTTAGATCAGGCAAAAGCGGAAGCGAAAGAGATTCTTGCACAGGCAAATCAAAAGATTGAGAATACTATTAGGGAGATTCGTGAGACACAGGCAGAGAAGGAGAAGACCAAATTGCTTCGTAAGGATTTGCAGGAGTTTAAAGATTCGATTCTCTCTGATAATAGTGACGAGGGCGATCGCAGAATTGAGGCAAAGATTGAGCAAATTTCAGCAAGAAAAGAGCGAGAGCAACAACGTAAGGCAAGACGTAGCGGAGTCAAACCAGCTGTTGTCAAGAAGGAGGAGCAGTTGCCTCAGAGGGCTTTGCAGGTAGGTGATAAGGTTAAGGTAAAAGGTAGTGATATTGTGGGTGAGGTTACTCAGATCAATGCCAAACGAGTCTCAGTATCTGTTGGTAATATTATCAGCACTATGGCAATCAGTAAAGTTGAACAGATTTCCAACAATCAATACAAAGAGTTGTCTAAACCAATTCAGACAAGGAGTAATTATGATGCTTATGCAATGAGTGACAGAAAGTTAAATTTCAAGCCAAGCATAGATATCAGGGGAGAACGTCTTGGAGATGCATTGGAGATAGTTACACGTTTTATTGATGATGCAATGATGGTCAGAGTTTCAGAGGTAAAGATACTTCACGGAAAAGGAAATGGAATTCTCCGAGAGGAGATTAGAAAATATATTAAAACAATGCCTGGTGTAAGTTCATTCAGAGATGAGGCAATAGAGCTGGGTGGTGCCGGCATTACCGTTGTAAATTTGGATGTTTAATATTTATAATATGAAAAGAACTATACTATTTATTTTTGCAACTATTTTATTAACAACATCTTGTGAAACTCAAGAGGATCGTGCAATGGATGTTGCCGACAAATTCCTGAGCTCATATTTCTCATCAGATTATGAGAGCGTATCTACTCTTTGTTCTGAGGAGTTAGCATCTTTCTTGCTTCCTGCTTTTCAGGATGTTGAGGCTGATTCAACAGTTATGACTATTGTTAAGGAGCTCTCTAAAAATGTAAATTATAATCTTCTTCAGGCAGACACAAAGAGTGAGAAGGGCAAAGCATTTGTTGAATATGAGGTTATTCTTCCAGAGAGTGCAACTCCAATAAAAAAGAGCCTTCAACTTGTGAAAGGCTCTGATGGATGGCTCGTAGATAGTTTGAACTAATCTCAGATATGACTTAAACCCACTCTCAATTTTTAATAATTGGGAGTGGTTCTTTTATGTTAAATTCCTAAATGTTGGCGAATTTTTTCAACAGCATCAAGCTTTTCCCAACCGAAGAATTGAATAGATTTAGTTATCTTTTCTCCTCCTCTAATTAGTTCAACATCAGCAACATAAGGGTCTCTACCGAAATGACCGTAAGCTGCAGTTGGACTGTAAATAGGATTTTTTAGACCAAATTTTTCAATGATGGCAGCAGGTCTTAAATCGAATAGTTGGTCAATTGTTTTTGCAATCTCTCCATCTGAAAGATTAACTTTAGCAGAGCCGTAACTATTCACAAAAATGCTTACAGGTTTCGCAACACCGATGGCATAAGAGATTTGGACTAAAATCTCATCAGCAACACCGGCAGCTACCATATTCTTAGCAATATACCTTGCTGCATAGGCAGCAGAGCGGTCAACTTTGCTTGGATCTTTACCAGAAAAGGCTCCACCTCCGTGAGCTCCCTTTCCTCCGTATGTGTCAACAATAATTTTTCTTCCTGTCAAACCGGTATCTCCGTGAGGTCCACCGATTACAAATTTTCCAGTTGGATTAACGTGAAGAATATATTCGCAATTAAAGAGAGCAGCTGAAGCTTCATCCAATTTTGAAATAACTCTTGGAATAAGAATCTCTTGAATATCTCTCTTGATAATCTCTTGCATCTTCTTCTCATCACTATCGAACTCATCGTGTTGAGTTGAAATAACGATAGTGTGAACTCTTGCAGGAGTATGGTCATCATTGTATTCAATAGTAAATTGACTCTTTGCATCTGGACGAAGATAGGTCATCTCTTTGCCCTCTTTGCGAATGGCTGCCAATTCAATCAATGCTAAATGTGAGAGATAAAGCGGTAGTGGCATATATGCCGAAGTCTCTTTGCAAGCATAGCCGAACATCATACCTTGGTCTCCGGCGCCCTGTTCTCCAACACCCTTCTCCTCTTGAGAAACGCCTCTGTTTATATCTCTTGATTGTTCGTGAATTGCAGAAATAACACCACAAGAGTTTGAATCAAACATATATTCACCCTTAGTATAACCAATTTTTGCAATGGTTTCTCTAGTGGTTTTTTGAATATCAACGTATGCATCTTCACTTCTAACTTCACCGCCAATAATGGCTAAACCAGTACTTACAAAGGTCTCACAGGCCACTTTTGCACACTCATCTTGACGCAAAAATTCATCAAGGATGGCATCCGAAATCTGATCGGCTACTTTGTCTGGGTGTCCTTCTGACACCGACTCTGATGTAAATAAATATGACATAATAATGTGTATAAAAAAAATCAAACCTTCGGGGAGGAAGATTTGACGTTCTAAATAAATACTATCTAAATATTTGGGGTTTTTAGCATTTTTTTCTGTGGTTGCAAGCAGTCAAATCTCTCCACAATCGGGGCGCAAAATAAGGTATAAATATTGAAATAAACAAAAAAAAATTAAAAAAAAGATAACAATAAATTTATCGTTAACAAAGGGGTTATTATTTTTCGTATATTCCTAAATTATATTACTTTTGTAACGCGAAAAAAATTTACAAACTATTAAAATTCACTATGAAACAAACATTTAGAAAATTTGCTTTTTTGGCAGTGGGTATGTTTGTTGCTCTTGCATCATTTGCACAGGTAACAACTTCATCCCTTGGTGGTCGTATCATAGACGAAACTGGTGAGACAGTAATTGGTGCAGCTGTAGTAGCTACACACCAACCTTCCGGTACAGTTTATGGCGTGATTACTAACCAAGATGGCCGCTATACCATTCAAGGTATGCGTGTCGGTGGTCCTTACAGCGTGGAAATCTCTTGTTTAGGTTATCAAACACAGATTTACAGCGAGGTAGTTCTTCAACTTGGTGAGCAGTATAGCATTAATGCTACTCTTAAAGATGATGCTGAACTTCTTAGCGAAGCTGTTGTAATTGCACAATCTGCTTCTAAGTTCGCAGGAGAGAAAACAGGTGCTGCAACAAACATCTCAAGTTCACAAATGCAATCTATGCCTACAGTGAGCAGAAGCATCACTGATATCGCTAAACTTTCTCCATATGGCGGTAATGGTATGAGCTTTGCCGGTGGTGATGGTCGTTCATCTAACTTCACAATCGACGGTGCAAACTTCAATAACAACTTCGGTCTTTCCTCAAACCTTCCAGGTGGTGGTAATCCAGTATCACTTGAAGCTATCGAAGAGGTACAAGTTGTAATTGCGCCTTATGATGTTCGCCAAACTAACTTTATCGGTGGTGGTGTTAATGCTGTAACTAAATCAGGTACTAATGAACTAAAGGGTTCAGCTTATGCTTATCACCGTAATGAGTTTATGCGTGGTAACACTAACTTCAAAGGTGAAGAATTAGGTGCTCGCACAAAAGATCGTATTACTACTTACGGTTTCTCTTTGGGTGGTCCAATCATCAAAAATAAATTGTTCTTCTTTGTTAACTTCGAGCAATCACAAATGCCTACAGAGGTTAACCGTTGGAGAGCTTCTGAAGATGGTGTAGCAGATCCTGACAGATATATTTCTCGCACAACAGTTGCTGACTTAGAGAAGGTTAAGAAACATTTGATGGATAAATATGGTTATGATGTAGGTTCTTACACAGATTATCCTGCAGCTGAGAAGAATACTAAGTTCCTTGCTCGTTTGGACTGGAACATCAATGACGTACATCGTCTTGCATTGCGTTACAACTATACTTTGAATCAAGGTTGGAATCCAACAAATGGTTCATCTTCAAACTGTACAAGAAGAGCATCTGCTAGCCGTTTGTCACAATATGGTATGGCATTCGCTAACTCAATCTACTCAATGGATAATAGAGTAAACTCAGTTTCAGTTGACTTGAACAGCCGTTTCTCAAATGACTTGTCAAATCAATTGCTAATCACTGTTTCAAAACTTGATGATATTCGTGGTTCTTCTTCTGAACCATTCCCATTCATTGACATCCTAGATGCTAAGGACTATGCAGAAGGTTCAATTATGCCATACATTTCAGCAGGTTATGAGTTGTTTACTTGGAATAACGGTGTTCACAACACAGTTATCAACGCAAAAGATGATATCACTTATTTCAATGGTAATCACAAGATTACAGCAGGTATCAGCTATGAATATCAAATGGCTGACAACTCTTATATGAGAAATGGTACAGGATATTATCGTTATGCTAGTCTTGATGACTTCCTAAATCAAAGAGCTCCTGAAACTGTAGCTATTACTTACGGTTATGATGGTGAAACTTCACCTGCAGCGAGAGTTCGTTTCCACCAAATTGGTGCTTACGGACAAGATGAATGGAATGCTACTGATAAATTCAAATTGACTTACGGTCTAAGATTAGATGCGTTGGCATTTGATAATCAAGACGTTATGACAAATAACGCTATCAAGGCAATTAACTACAATGGTAAGAGCATTGATACAGGTAAATGGCCTACAACTAAATTGCAAGTATCTCCAAGAGTTGGTTTCACTTGGGATGTCCTAGGTGACAAATCTTTGAAGGTTCGTGGTGGTTCAGGTCTATTCTCAGGCCGTCTTCCATTGGTATTCTTCACAAATATGCCAACTAACTCAGGTATGGTTCAAAACGTTGCCGCTATTTCAACATCTGCTTCTGGCGAACCACACGAACTTCTTAAAGAGTTCTCAGGTAAGATGATTACTGATGTTAATGAATTAGTAGCTAAATTGAATAAATTGGATCCTAAGAAATATCCTCTAACTATTAAACCAGAAGATGGTGTTGCTCCATCTTCAATTCAAGCTGTGGATCCTGCATTCAGAATGCCTCAAGTATGGAAATCATCAATCGCTGTTGATTATGCATTCCCAACTTCATTCCCATTCAGTGTAACTGGTGAATTTACTTACAATAAGACTATCAATGGTGTAATGCTTCAAGACTGGAATCTTAAAGATCCTTCAGGATTCAGCCGTTTCACAGGTGTTGACAACCGTCACATCTATCCAGAAAATTACACTTATACATCTACTTCAGCATACGTTCTAACTAACACTAATAAGGGTTACGGTCATACTTCAAACATCACTGTAAATATCAAACCTATGGATAGATTAAGCGTTATCGCTTCTTATACTCATACAGTTCAAAAAGAGGTTTCTGGTATGCCTGGATCAAATGCTGAATCTGCATTTACATTCCTTCCAACTATTGAAGGTCCAAACTATTGCGGTGTTCACAACTCACAATATGTTACTCCAGACCGTGCATTCGTTTCTTTGACTTATGATGATAAGGGTGACAACCATTATTCAATCTTCTACGAAGCTTGGAGAGGTGGTGCAAACGAAAGTTATATGTACACTCAAGACCTTAATGGTGATGGTTATGCTTATGACCTAATCTATATTCCTAACAATGCTTCTGAAGTTAAATGGGCTTCTCCAGAGGATGCTAAAAACTTCTTCGCATTTGTTGAGCAAGATAAATATTTGAGCACTCACAAAGGACAATATGCTGAAGCTTACAGCGTTTATTCTCCTTGGACTCACAGAGTTGACCTTCGTTATGCACACGATTTCGTTGTTATGGCAGGTGGTAAGAAGAATATTCTTCAGTTTAACATTGACTTCAAAAACGTTCTTAACATCTTCAACCCAGCTTGGGGTGTTGCTAAATATATGAATTCTTCAATCAATGAAGGTCGTATCCTTTCTATAAAAGAGATCGACAATTCAGGTGCTCCTGTATTCAAATCTAATGTAGA
Source organism: Bacteroidales bacterium (assembly GCA_017513445.1). Classification (GTDB taxonomy): domain Bacteria; phylum Bacteroidota; class Bacteroidia; order Bacteroidales; family UBA932; genus RGIG6374. The sequence continues at coordinate 10,758 of JAFXFS010000019.1, forward strand.
TGGTAATACTCCTACTTGGACTCCTTCTTCAGGCATTGGTCAATGCTGGTACTTCCAAGTTGGTATTAGATATAAGTTTAACTAATAAAGATTAAGTGAATATGAAAATAAAATATTTATTGACATCTATTTTGGCTTGCTTGACTCTATTAGTTGGATGTAAGCCAGAAGAGCTACCATCTTTGAGCAAAGTATCTGCCGAACCAACTCTATTCACACTTCCAATAGAGGGCGGATCTGTGGTAGTGAATGTTACTGCAACAGAAAAATGGACCATTACAGATATTCCTGAATGGTTATCTGTTAATCCTACTTCTGGTAACTCAGGTGCAACTAAAGTTACCGTTTCTGCTGAACCAACTACAAGTTTGAAAATTCTTGAGGCAGTTCTAAACCTAAAATGCGGTAATGAAACACAAATGATTACAGTTTCTCAACTTGCATTTATTCCTGACTACCCAATTTTCGAAGGTGGTAAGTATTGGATTACTTTCCCACTTGAAGGTGGTAAATATATTGCAGCAAAACCTGTAACAGGTGCAGCTTATGGCTACCTATACACTTCAGATTGCGAAAAAGACGAAGCAGGAAACATTATTTCAAAAGCTGACTATATATTTACATTCACTCCAGTAGAAGGTGGTGGTTTCACAATGCAAGACGCTGCAGGTCAATACTACTATATGCACGGCACTTATGATAGCTTTAACGTACAAGCAACACTTCCTGAAGCAGGTGGTATTTGGGACGTTGTTCAAGTTGCGGATAATGCCTTCAATCTAATTAACACAGGTAATGGTAAAGTTATGCAGTATGATCCAAATTACTCTTCTGCAGGTGCATACTCAGGTGAAAGAGGTGTTAAACCTTATCTTGCTAAATATGTAGAACTTCCTGAACCAGAACCAATTGGCGATGCTTCAACTATTAAAGATGCTGCTGGTGCTGAACCAATGGTAGTTGTAGAGGGTGTTGTTAATGCAGTTTCTACTAAAGGTGTTATTGTTAATGATGAAACAGGCTCAATCTTCCTAGATGGTATTCAACTTGATTTAGGAACTAAAGCTAAGTTTGAAGGTAAATTATCTTCATACAGACAAGGCTATCAAATTGTTGAAGCTCGTTATGAAATTTCTGATACTGTAGAAGTTGTTCACCCAGAAGCTACAGAACTTAACTCTATGCATATTACTAATTTGGTTGCTCAACCAGAATTCCTATCATACTATGTTTCTGCTAAGGGTATTGTTTCTACAGATAACTACAACAATGCAAATATTGCAATAGGTGACTATATCGTTAAGAGTTATTATTCAAATGATTCTTATGCTGATTATAAAGACAAAGCTGTTGAGCTTAAGGGTTATGTTGTTAACTACAAAGCTGAAACTTCTGAGCTTAATGTAATGGTTACATCTATTGAGGAGATAGAAGATTGGGAACCAGAAGAGACTATTATGCCAATCGCTGAGGCACTTAAACTTGCTAAGGATGAAGATCTTCTTGTTCAAGGTATTGTAACAGCAATGGCTTCAAATGGTCCAATCATCACTGATGCTACAGGTTCTATCTACGCATATAAGTTGTCAGGTGTAGAACTTGGTGACGAAGTAAAAGTTGCAGGTAAGATGGGCTTCTACAATAAAGGTTGTCAAATCGCATCTCCAGTTGCAGAAAAGATCTCTTCAGGTAACAAAGTTGAATACCCAACTCCAGCTACTTTGACTGAGGCTAAGATTGCTGAAATCGTTGCTCCAGAAGTAATTGTTCCTGTTTACGCAACTGTAACAGGCGAAGCTGCTACTGATAGCTACAACAATGCAATCGTTGCTGTTGGTGAATATAAAGTTAAGAGCTACTATGGTACTGAGTCTTACGCTGATTTCGCTGGCAAGAATGTAACTGTTAAAGGTTATGTTATCTCATACAAAGAGTCTGCAAAAGAGGTTAATATCCTTGTAACTTCTGTAGAAGAAGCAGGTGCTGAACCAACTATTGCTGATGTTTTGAAGAAAGACCTTATAGATCAAGAGATCGTAGTTAATGGTGTTGTTTCAGTTTTGACAACGAATGGTGCAGTTATCTCTGATAATTCGGCTTCAATTTTTGCATACAAATTGAGTGATGTTAAAGTTGGTGATGCAGTTAAAGTAAGTGGTAAATTGTCAACTTACAATAAAGGTTACCAAATTGGCTCACCTAAAGCAGAGGTTATTTCGTCTAACAATGCAGTAACTTTCCCTACATCTGCAGTTGAATTGACAGCAGAAAAGATTGCTGAGATTGGTGCTCTTGAGTATATCGCTCCTATCTATGCAACCGTAACAGGTGTTGCTACTACCGATAGCTACAAAAACGCACTTGTAACAGTAGGTGACTACACAGTTAAATCATATTATGGTAGTGATCCTTATGATAGCTATGCTGATAAGAATGTAAAACTTACAGGTTATGTTATCTCATACAATAAGAATACAGCAAATATGATTGTAACTGCAATCGAAGAAGTTGGCGGTGGAAGTGGCGAAGGCGGCGAAGGCGGCGAAGGTGGCGATGCATTGACACACCCACTAACCAGCAACGTAACTTGGGAAATTGGTGAAAAAGCTTATTCTGATTCAACTACAACAGTAAATGGTACTCCTGATGTTATTTCTCTTAAACTTGGAACTTCAAGCGTTGTAGGTAATGCAACAATCAAAGTTCCAGCTGGAACTAAAACTCTATCTTTCTACGGTGTTGCTTGGAAAGGTAAAGAGGGTGAAATCACAATGAAAGTTGGTGAGACAGTAGTTCTAACAAAGGGATTAGTATCTAATGATGGTGCAACAGGTAATACACCTTACGTAATCACAGCTTCAGACTCAGATTATTATACAGTAGATTTATCTGCAGTAGCAACTTCTGATGTTGATTTGGTTGTTTCAACTACACAAGGTAAAACAAGAGTTATTCTTTGGGGCATCAATGCAACAAAATAGTAATACTCTTTAACCGATAATTCAAACCCTCGACAGTTTTATAACTTTCGAGGGTTTTTTGATATTATTGTTAAAATAATTACATTTGCGGCGATAAATTTATATTATGAAACCAACACTGCTTGTTCTTGCTGCGGGAATGGGATCTCGCTACGGTTCATTGAAACAAATGGACGGATTAGGCCCTAATAATGAGGCCATTATAGACTACTCAATTTACGATGCTATTCGTGCCGGTTTCGGTAAAGTAGTATTTGTTATAAGACACTCTTTCGCTGATGATTTCAAAGCAACATTTAATTCTGACAGATTTGGTGGTAAAATCATCGTGGAGTATGCATATCAAGAATTAGATTATCTTCCATACGGATATACAGTTCCAGAGGGAAGAGTTAAACCTTGGGGTACAAACCACGCTGTAATGATGGGTGAAAGCCTTATCAATGAACCATTTGCTGTTATCAATTCAGATGATTTCTATGGTCAAGATGCTTTCAAAGTATTGGCAGACTATCTAACATCTATCGAAGGCACTAAAGGTAACTACTGTATGGTAGGTTATAAGTTGGAAAACACTCTTTCAGATTTTGGTGGTGTTTCTCGTGGTGTTTGTCAGGCAGATGCTGAGGGTAATCTTACAAATGTTGTTGAGCACTTTGATATTAAGAGAGGCGAGGATGGTCAAGTTTCTCACTTGTTGGATGGCGAGAGATTCCCATTAGATGCAGCTTCAGCAGTATCTATGAATATTTGGGGATTCACTCCTGAGTATTTCCAATTCTCAGCTGATATGTTCAAAGAGTTCCTTGATGAGCAAGGATCAAACCTTAAGTCGGAATTCTTTATCCCTTACGTTGTTAACACAATGATTCACAATGGCGATGCAAAACTTAAGATTCTTAAGAGTGATGCAAAATGGTTCGGAGTAACTTTCAAAGAGGATAGACCATTCGTTGTTGATAAGATCAATGAGCTAATTGCAGAGGGAGTTTACCCAAGCAATCTTTGGAAATAGTAGAACACTTTATATTTATAAACGGGGATGACAAAAAAGTAAATTTGTCATCCCCGTTTTATTAAGCCTCTTTCTTTTTAACTATTGCATATTGCTCAATTAAAGCTCTGATCTCCTGTTTGGCACTTCTCCAACGTGGAACATCAATTTTAGACCCAACCACCTCTACAACTTTTGCAGCTATAATTGAACCAATCTCTCCACAGGCCTTAAGAGGTAAACCTAACGAGTGAGCATATAAAAATCCAGCTGCGTATGTGTCTCCAGCTCCAGTAGCATCTATTGTGTTGGCTGGCCAGGCTGGTATTTCATAGAATTCATCTCCTTGTTGCACCATAGAACCATTTTTTCCAATTTTTACGACAGCAATATCGCAATGTTTAGCAATAATTGAGATAGACTCTCTTGGAGGGACTTTTGCAAAGGCCTCTGCTTCAGACTCATTTGCGAATACAATATCAACATAATTCTCAATAATGTCGTGAAGAAAAGCATCATTAGATTCCACTACATTGTAACTTGCTAAATCAAGAGAAATTATCATTCCTTTCTCTTTTGCAATTTCAACAGCCCTGCGTATAAGTGCTTGATTTTGAACAAGATAGCCCTCAATGTGAAAATATTCGTAACCATCAAAGTATTCAGGTTTAAGATCTTCTGGAACGAGTTCCAAAGCTGCACCCAAATAGACAGCAAATGTTCTTTCGGCATTAGGGTCAGTAATAAATACCATAGCTCTACCAGAGGATGCCTTACCCTTAAGCAGAGTAGATTTTACTCCATTTTGCTCAATATCGGCCTTGAACAGCGAACCTAACTCATCATCTCCAACTTTACCAATAAATCCAGCTTCCATTCCAAAAATAGCAGCACCTGATATAGTATTAGCAGCAGAGCCACCGGCAACATACTGGATTCCCATTGGTTTCAATATTTTCCATATTTTATCACCTGTAGTTTGGTCCACGTGTTGCATACTACCCTTCGGCAGGTGGAATCTCAATAGTAGTTCATCATCTGGAAGAAATGATAAAATATCCGTTAATGCGTTTCCTATTCCAAGTATTGATTTCATCTTAAAAATATTTATGGTATTTATAAGCAACAAACTTACAAAAAAAACCTAACTTTGCGCCCGTATGAATTGGAAAAAAATTTTAAACTATACCTTAACACTTGGTGTAACACTTTTATTGCTATGGGTCTCTTTTAAGGGCGTTAAATGGAGCGATTTTATTGAGGGACTCAAGAGTTGCGATATCAGGTGGATTCTTGCAAGTATGGTTGTAAGTATTTTACCAACAGTATTCAGGGGCCTTAGGTGGCGTCTCCAGATGTTGCCTATTAATAATAAAATCAACAGGCTAGAGTGTTATGATACCTATGCCTTCTCTTACTTGGTAAATATGCTTCTACCTCGAGCTGGAGAATTTGTTAGATGTGGTATTCTGGCAAAGAAGGGTAAAATCTCATTTGAATCTTCTGTAGGAACAATGGTGGCTGAGAGGTCTATCGATCTCTTATCGTTGATAATTCTCTGTCTGGCAATGGTCTTATTTTCCAGATTTGGTGGTTTTCTAGTTGATCAGATGTGGTTGCCTTTGGTAAACTCATTATCCTACAACATAATATGGATATTGGCTATAATTGTTATAATCGGGGTAGCTCTGCTTATCTACTTGTGGAAGAATTTTAGTAGATTATGTGAGAAATATTCATTCTGGAGAAAGGTAAAGTCTCTTTGGGATGGTATGGTTGAAGGATTTGTAACAATCTTCAAAATGAAGCATAAATGGGCTTTTCTTATCTATACAATACTTATATGGCTGAGTTATTGGTTAATGAGTTACTTCACAATCCTTGCTTTTCCGGAGGCAAAAGGAATGGATATGATGGATGCGCTCTTCTTGATGATTGTTGGCTCTTTTGGATGGGCAATTCCTGTCCAAGGTGGATTTGGAGCATACCACTTCCTTGTAAGTATGACATTGGTTCCAATTTATGGAATAGAACAATCCAAAGGACTCATTTTCGCTACTATTTCGCACGAGTCTCAGATTGTTACAATGGTGCTATGTGGTTTATTATCAATGGTTTCCTTATACTTCCAGTTGAGAAGTGTTAAGAAAAGCAAAGAGGAGACGAAAGAAGTTAAATAACCATCGTTTAGAATAGTCCGTGAAGTTCAGCATCAATTTTATCCAAAATTGTACTGAAATCTTCAGGTCTCTCTTCGAACTTAAGATTATCTACATCAAGAATTAGTAGTTTTCCATCAGTATAACTATTAATCCACTCCTCGTATCTGTCATTCAATCCTTTAAGATAGTCAATACGGATACTGCTTTCATATTCGCGACCTCTCTTCTGAATTTGTGTAACAAGGTTGGAGATTGAAGAACGTAGATAAATCAACAAATCAGGAGGATTAACCAAAGAGACCATCAGCGAGAAGAGAGATTGATAGTTTTCAAAATCTCTGGTGGACATAAGCCCCATTGAGTGAAGGTTCGGAGCAAAAATTCTTGCATCTTCATAAATGCTTCTGTCTTGAACTATAACTTCGTTTGTCTTGGAAATATCAACGATGTCCTTGAATCGGGTGTTCAAGAAATATATTTGGATATTAAAAGACCATCTCTCCATATCGTTGTAATAATCAGCAAGATATGGGTTGTAATCAACAGACTCATACTTAGGAGTCCAATTATAGTGTTGAGATAGAAGTTTTGTAAGTGTAGTTTTTCCGCTACCAATATTTCCCGCAATGGCAATGTGCATAACTCTTTAGGTTTTATTGTTTCTATTACAAAAATAAGAACTCTTTTTTTAATTTTGTAAAAAATGTAAAACAATATGGTCGAAGTAAAAACTTTTTATGTTAATCCTCTTCGTGAGTGCTGTTACGTAATCTACTCAACAACTGGTAATGATTGTGTTGTAGTAGATCCTGGGTGTGTAAGCGAAAGAGAGTTTAAAAGAGTAATAGATTTTATAGAGACAAGTAAGTTGGGATTAAGAGCCATTCTGTTAACACACGGCCATTTTGACCACGTGATAGGGGTGCCTTTCTTTAAGGATGTTGAAGTGTATCTTAATAGCAAGGATAAAGATCTTTATTCTCAGGCAAAAGGTCAGTGTGACTATTATAGAATAGAAGTTGAGTGTGATTACTCAAAGGGTAATCTGGAGAATGAACTCAAAGAGTTGGCTGAGGTAGATACTCTCTCTTTCGGAGAGTTAAATTGTAAGGTTTTACATACGCCAGGCCATTCAAGGGGTTCTGTATGCTTCTATTTTAAAGAGGATGAAATTCTGATAAGCGGAGATACTTTGTTCCAGGGGAGTGTGGGAAGAACAGATTTGCAAGGTGGTAATTATGAGTCACTTATGGGTAGTTTAGAGAAGAGTATTGTGACTCTACCAAAGAGTGTTAAAGTATATCCGGGGCACGGTTATCCAACAACAATTGGAACGGAATTACTGATAAATCCTTTCCTTAAGGAGTTATAGAATATGGATTATATAGAGATAGTTGGGGCTAAAGAGCATAATCTAAAGAGTGTAGATCTTACCATTCCTCGTGGCAAGTTGGTTGTTGTTACAGGACTTTCGGGTAGTGGTAAATCTTCATTAGCATTTGATACAATCTGTGCAGAGGGGCAGCGTCGTTATCTGGATACGCTCTCTTCCTATGCAAAGCACTTTATTGGTGTAATGGAGAAGCCCGATGTTGATGAAATTCGTGGTTTGAGCCCAATTATATCTATTGAACAAAAGACTGTTGGTCGTAATCCTCGTTCAACAGTTGGTACGATTACAGAGATTTATGATTTTTTGCGTCTTCTCTATGCCAGGGTTGCCACAGCATACTCTCCAGTAACAGGGAAGCCGATGATAAAATACTCCGACGATCAGATTATTGACCTTATAATTCAGAATTATAATAATAAGAAAGTACTCCTTTTGGCTCCTTTAGTAAGGGGACGAAAGGGACACTATAAAGATCTAATAGAGTTATCAATTAAGAGGGGCTTTACTCAAATCAGAATTGATGATGAGATTTATAATTTAAATGATGTCCCACCTTTAGATCGTTATAAAACGCACTTTATTGAGTTGGTGATTGATAAATTAATCCCAAAAGAGGAGGATAAAGGAAGAATCAGATCCTCAATTGCAACTGCAATGAATTATGGAAAGGGATCTTTGGCAATCTACTCAATGGAGGATGGAAGTGTAAATTTTTTGAGTAAAAATTTGGTCTGTCCTGACTCTGGAACATCATTCCCATCACCTGCACCGCACACTTTCTCATTCAATTCGCCACAGGGAGCTTGCCCATATTGTCGTGGACTTGGTAAAATTATCAAGATTGATATGAAGAAGATAGTTCCTGATGATTCTCAATCCATCGCAGCAGGAGGTATTGAGCCGTTAGGTAAGATGAGAAGTAATACTCAATTTGAAATTCTTGAGGCAATAGCCAAGAAGTATGAATTTTCTCTTTACGATCCAATAAATAAGATACCTCAAGATGTTATGGGGCTAATTCTATATGGCTCAGAAGAGTTGTTTAGAATCGGTACAGGAGTAATGTCTCAAATGGTCTCATTCCCGGGGGTCTTGTCGAAATTACAAGTGAGTGGAAATGAGAGCAATGAACTATTACAGAAGAAAGATAGATTCGTTGAGGAGAGCCCTTGCCCTGTTTGTAATGGCACACGACTTAACAAAGATGCCCTCTGTTTCAAGATAGGTGATTACGATATTGCACAAGTTGCAGCTCTTGATATAACAAATCTTGCATCTTGGGTTGAAAACTTGTCTAATGTTCTGACTGATAGGCAATTAGTGGTGGCTAATGATATCGTAAAAGAGTTGAGGGACAGGATAGGTTTTCTTATAGATGTGGGGTTGGAATATCTGAGTCTTGACCGTCAGACAAGAAGTCTTAGTGGTGGAGAGGGGCAGAGAATCAGATTAGCGACACAGATAGGAAGCAAGTTGGTAAATGTTCTCTATGTTTTGGATGAACCAAGTATCGGACTTCATCAGAGAGATAACAGAAAGTTGATTAACTCACTCTGCAAATTGAGAGATGAGGGTAACTCAGTTATGGTCGTTGAACACGATCAGGAGATGATGATGTCGGCAGATTGGCTGATTGATTTAGGTCCTGGAGCCGGGTTGAATGGTGGACACCTGCTCTATAACGGATCGCCGAAAGATATTTTTACATCAAAGGTTAATAGCTTGACTTTGGACTATTTGCGAGGTGATAAATCGATTGAAATTCCTGAGAAGAGAAGAGAGGGTAATGGTAAATTTATTACACTTGAGGGTGCTACCGGCAATAACCTGAAAAATGTAACAATAGATATTCCATTAGGATTGCTAATTGGAGTAAGTGGTGTCAGTGGAAGTGGAAAGTCATCTCTTATAAATGAGACTCTGATGCCAATTTTAGCTCAACATTTCTATCGTTCTACAATGCCTAATCTTCCTTATAGTCAGATAGTTGGTATAGAGAATATTGATAAGTTGATAGAGATAGACCAATCTCCGATTGGACGCACTCCTCGCAGCAATCCTGCGACATATACTAACGTCTTTACCTATATCAGAGACCTTTTTGGAGAGACCCCGGATGCTAAAATTAGAGGGTTCAAACCGAGCCGTTTCTCTTTCAATGTCAAAGGAGGAAGATGCGAAACCTGTAAGGGAGCCGGTGTTCAGGTTATTGATATGAATTTTCTGCCATCAGCCCACGTTCTCTGCAAGGAGTGTAATGGTAAGAGGTATAAACCTGATACATTAGCAGTAAAATATAAAGGTAAGAGTATTAATGATGTACTTGAAATGGATATCTCTCAAGCGGTAAAATTCTTCGAGAATATCCCTTCAATCTGGCAAAATTTGAAAGCATTAGAGGATGTTGGACTTGGTTATGTGAAACTTGGCCAACCATCTACTACATTAAGTGGAGGAGAGAGTCAGAGAGTGAAGCTTGCTACGGAACTTGCAAGAAAGAGTACGGGTAATACCCTTTATATACTTGATGAACCTACAACAGGACTTCACTTTGAAGATATAAAAGTGCTTATGGGAGTATTGCAAAAGATTGTGGATCAAGGAAATACGGTCTTAATAATTGAGCACAACCTTGATGTCTTAAAGTGCGTTGATTATCTGTTCGATATGGGCCCGGAAGGTGGCGCTAAGGGAGGCGAGATTATTGCAAAAGGAACTCCAGAAGAGGTGGCTCAGGATGCAAACTCTGTAACTGGAAAATTTTTAAAAGAGATCTTATTTAGATAAATATGAAGGAATTGAAAATTTTTTGTAAAAACACTCAGCAATATATCGAGTGTGAAAAGGGAGTTAAACTCTCCTCTTTGCTTGGTAAAATCAAACTTACATTAGAGGGAGACCCTTTGGTAGCATTGGTGGATAATAAATTGAAATCGCTTGATTATCAAATATATAACCCACACGATGTCGAGTTCATTGATATCTTCCATATGGATGGAAGACGCACTTATATTCGCACACTGAGTTTTGTTTTGCAGAAGGCGGTAAAAGAGTTGTATCCACACCATAAATTATCGTTGGATTACTCTCTCCCAAGTGGCCTTTATGGAGAAATCCGCGAGATTGAGGAGAATTCTAATAGCATTTTCGCTCCAAAACTATTATCCGAAATGGATTTGAACCTCATTAAGAAAAGAATGGAGAAGATAATTGCTTCTGATATTCCATTTGAGGTAAAAAAGATTTCAAACAGAGAGGCGCAGGAGATTTTTATAAATAACAATCAACCTGAAAAGGCAAAAATTGTTGAGACTTCTCATAAAAATTATGTTTCAGTCTATTACCTTGATGGCTATCCAGATACCTTCTATGGTCCGCTTATGCCATCAACAGGTTATATAAAAGTATGGGATTTGAAGAGTTATTATAATGGTTTCTGCCTTCAGGCGACAGATATGAATGATCCTACAAAGACTCCAATGATGATTGCACAGCAAAAAATCAGCGATGTCTTTAAGGAGAATTCAGATTGGTGTCAGATTATGGATGTAGATGGATTGGGTACTCTTAATAAGGTTGTGAGAGAGGGAAATATCGTCTCTTTGATTCAAATTGTAGAGGCACTACACGAGAAAAAGTATGCGGAGATTGCTAAAGAGATCTATGCTCGTAGGGATAGGGTAAAGGTGATATTGATTTCAGGTCCTTCGAGCAGTGGTAAAACAACTACATCAAAGAGAATTACACTTCACACGAAGGTTTTAGGATTGAATCCTCGTGTTATTGAGCTTGATAACTATTTTGTAAACAGAGAAAAGACTCCTAAGGATGAAAATGGAGAGTATGATTTTGAATCTCTATATGCACTGGACTTGGATCTATTTAATGAGCAAATTAACCAATTGCTTGAAGGTCAATCAGTTGAATTGCCTCGTTTTGACTTTGTAAAGGGAGATAGAGTATATGAGGGCAATGTTATCTCTTTAGGAGAAAAAGATATTCTTATTATTGAGGGAATTCACGCTTTGAACCCACTCCTAACAGATAGAATACCAGAAGAGAGCAAGTTCAAAATCTATGTTTCAGCATTGACATCTCTATCATTGGATGAGAACAATAATATCTCAACATCAGATAATAGAATGATGAGGAGAATGGTAAGAGATAATCAATTCAGAGGAATCAAACCGGAAAATACAATCAATATGTGGCCAAGTGTGCGTCGTGGAGAGGTGAAGAATATCTTCCCGTTCCAAGAGAATGCAGATATTGTCTTCAATTCATCGCTTCTGTATGAGTTGCCACTACTTAAGTACTATGCTGAACCTCTTTTGAGAAGGATTCCAATCACCTCTGAGGCATATCCTGATGCTATCAGAATATTGAAGTTCTTGAGTCTGGTTGAGGCAATGTCGCCGCAAGAGATTGCAGCAATCCCTCCAACTTCTATCATAAAAGAATTTATTGGAGGATCAAGCTTTACTTATTAGATTGATTATCAGGTAATTACTATCGAAGCCACTTTTGAGGATCCTGCTTCTGAGTGCCATTCCATATTTGGAAGTGTAGCAAAGAGTTGCCCTCAGGAGTGGTTTCAAGTGTGCCAATTTCATCCCCAAGTTTAACCTTATCCCCAGATTTAACCTTTACATTACTCAATTTACAGTAGAATGTAAAATATGAGCCGTGTTGAATTAGAACACATTGATTATATCCAGGAACGATAAGAATTTGCTTAACAACGCCATCAAATACCGATTTAACGGTTGCCTTTTTGGATGTAGATATAGTAATACCATTATTAAATGGCATCTTCAAATTTTTATAGACAGGGTGGTTGTGTTCTCCAAATTCCTCAATGATAACGCCACTCTCTACAGGGAATGGTAATTTTCCTCGATTCTGCTCAAATTCTCCTGTGAGAACAATATTTACCTCCTCACCCTTATCTTTCTTGACAGCAGCGGCCAAAATGCGTTGAATTTCACGATTTAAGCGATCAATCTCTTTCCTCTTTTGAGCAATCTCTTTTTTATATTTTTTCTCGTTAGTTGAGAGCTGCTTGACAAGTTTTTTAGATTTATTCTCTTCTGAGACAATAAGTTTGTACTCATTATTCCTCTCATTTCTGACACGTTGTGCCTCTTTTTTCAGATTCTCCAGATTTACCTTTTGTGCCTCAAGTTCCTCTTTTTTTAGAATAATATCCTTTCCTTGAAGATTGAGCGTTTTGGAGAGATTTTTAAGGTAAGAATATCTTCTGAATCCCTGTTCAAGGTTATCAGATGCGAGTACATACATAAACCAGACTTTTGAGTCGCGATTCTTATAGGTATTCATCACCAATCGAGAGTAATACTGCTCCAATGTATCTAACTCCTGCTCTAACTTCTTGATATCTCGCTGTGTGCGATTGATTCTGCTGTTTATACTCCTGATTTGAGCATCAATTTCGTTTAATAACTGTTTACGACTCTTTACCTTTTTCTGCAAAAGTGTCAATTCCTGTATAGTTGCCTTCTGCTTCAGAGTATTTTCTGTGAGTTGCTTATCAATAATGGCAATCTCCTCCTCAATTCTCTTCTTGTTCTCATTTTGGACTGTAATGTCTTGAGCAATAAGGGAATAGGATAATAAAAAGAGAATAATAGGGAGGATCTTTCTCATTATTTTTTCTTATTTGCTTTTCTTAATTTAACTCGTTCTCTCAGTTCCTGACTATCATCTTTCAGCATAGCCTGATCCCAATAGATAAAGGCCAGATCGTACTCCTCAAGGGCATATAGTACCTCTGCATAGTGATCAAGGATAGTGGAACTCTCTTTTCCTCCATATATCATTGCCTGTTTGAAAATGGCTTTACTCTCGATATGCCTTCCCATCAGGTATAGAATCCATCCGTATGTATCCAAATATGTAGCGTTGCTTGGTTCAGCTTCAATAGTCTTTTTAGACATCTTGTATGCCTTTTTCAGTTTTTTCTCTTGTAATGATAGGTAGTAGGCATAATTATTCAAAACAGACAAATTTTCCGGATCAATTTTTAGCACCTTTTCATAACAGTTAAAGGCCTTCTTTGTATCTCCAAGTGTGTGGTACAAATCTCCTAGAGCATTGTTTGCGATAACTACCGTTGCACTATCTTTTGGTTTGATGCTCAACATATTAAGATAAGAATCAACAGCACTATCATACTCCTCTCTCTGCCAATGGGCAATTCCCTTAATTTGGTATAAGTCCACTTTTCTCGGATAATCGACAATCATATCACTGACAAGATTCATTGTATTATCCCAATCTCCGGCTGAGTAGTAGGCCAACAGACAACTGAACTTGGCATTAAAGCTCTCGGGGTGGTTCTCCATATTCTGTTTTAGCACTTCAAAAGCTTCATCTGTCTGACCTGTCTGGTAGTAGAAGTTTGATGCAATCTCACTCATAATACTATCCTTCGGATTTACATTATATGCAGATCTTACAAGGGAATCCATCTGAGGCAGGAATGCCATTGTAAATTGCTGATGTCCAAGTAGTTCCATTATGTATGAACTTCTAAATTGAGGCATTACATCTGGATTGGAAACAAACTTTATAATATCATTAAAGAAGTTATCATAATCGCGAATTGCAAAATATGTGTTTCCTCTTTGGAGATATGCAGTAATATAATCCGGATCCATATCAATGGCGCGATTGTAATAATCTATTGCCAACGAGTCGTTAAAGCTTTGAGCATAATAGTCTCCGAGCATTGTTGCAAGTCTTGGAGTTGCACACTCTTTATAGAACTCTTCAAGATATTTGAATGCTGCTTCTGTTCCTTCAGATTTCAATCTCAATTCAGTTCCGGTTACACCAATGATTTCGCTCTTGCCAGAGATCTTTTCAATTTTGTCAAGTGTCTCAATTGCCTTACTTACATCATTCTCGCTAAGATATATATTAATGGCTTCGAAATATAGTGAACTCTTCTTTGGGAATTGCTCTATCATCTCCTCAAAAAGCTTGATGGTCAATTCGTTACGATCAGTTGCCTGATAGAAGGATGCCAAAAAATATTTATACCAATAGTTTGTGCTATCTAATTGAATTGCACTTTTAAGATGCTCTTCGCAATATTTGATATCCTCAGCAGATGCTTTGGACATATCATCTATACCCAAAATTCCCAAATAAAAGTGCGCTGCATCGTGGTTGGGATCGAGGGAAATAACCTTTTCGAAAAGCTCTTTGGCTTTCAAGCGTTCATCAAGTTGATAATACTCTAATGCATCCAAATAGTAATCATCAGCACTTTCGCTCTTTGTCTGTGAAAAAAGAGTCGAAGTCAACATTAGCAGTGTTATAATTAACAAAAAATTTCTCTTCATATTGCAAAATTAACATTTAATTCATTTAGAGATACAAATTGTAAACCATTTCGTAATTTATTATATTTGTGTGCAACTTTTTCAGTTAAATTTGCATCTAACTAATGTGCTGATTGATGATTGATAGTACACTATGCACGCCTGAAGATTTAAAACTTATTGAGGGGTGTAAAAGAGGAGATAGAAGATCACAGCGAGAATTATATGATAAATATGCTTCTCGTATGTATTCTGTGTGTATTAGATATATGGGTGATAGAGAGAGTGCGAAAGATGTGTTGCAAGATGGTTTCATTACTCTCTTTGATAAAATCAGTCTGTACAAGGGAGAGGGCTCTTTTGAGGGTTGGATAAGAAGAATTTTTGCCAATACTGCATTGATGCAATTGCGTAAAAAAGATGTCTTAAAGGAATCGGAAGAGATTGATCCTCAGCGGAATATAGTTCTCTCTCAAAGTAATGTTGTTGAGCAATTGGAGTCGAAGGAGTTATTGAATCTTATTACTCAGATGCCAGCTGGCTATAGAGCAGTATTCAATATGTATATCTTCGAAGGAATGCCTCACGAAGAGATAGCCAAGGTGTTGGGGATTACGGTGGGTGCATCACGTTCTCAGTTAAGCAGAGGACGACTATGGCTCCAGGAGCGTGTTAAAAATATGGGATATAGAACAAATGGATAGATTCGAAAAATATCTTAAAAGTAGTGTAGAGCAGTATGCCGAGCCGATTGATTTTGATGCTTGGAGCGGCATAGAGAAGAGGCTTGTTGCTAAAAAGAGGGCCGTAATAGTCAAATGGTCATCTTTGAGTGCTGTTGCTGTGGCTGCTTCACTCCTTATAGGACTTTTCTTATTTAAAGATAATTCACTTACACAAAATAAACTGGACTATTCACAAATTAGTGAATCAGTCAAACAGGTGGTCGTAAATCTCCCAGAAGATGCAATGAAGGTCAAACCTATTGCTGACCAGGTTGCTCGCTTCAAAGGTGCTGTCGCTCAGGTTGATACAGAGGTAGAAGCACCAAACGAAACCACCATTGAGGAGCAGATTCCTCACGCAACTGAGTCATCGAAAGCTCTCCCAAGTGATGATGATTCAAAAACCTTAAAATCAACTACCGTTCAGGTCAATTCCCTTCAAGATTTGGATGATTATCTCCTTGCTGAGGCAATTCAGCAAACAACCACTAAAAGGAGAACATCTTTATCAATTCACTCAAATGTTGTTTCAAACATCACTGATGGAAATTTCTCTTATCAACAGGGTCCTATGATGTTGCCGGGAATTTATGATTCACAACAAACTACAGTCATTCAACCAATTTCAGAACCATCTTATGCGATGCCAGTTACAGTTGGTGCGCAGGTTCATATTCCATTTGGTCAAAAGATGGCATTGGGAATTGGCCTGAATTATACCTATCTATTTAGTAGAATGGAGGCGTTGGTAAATAAGGAAAAACACAATGTTACCAGCACTCTTCACTATGTTGGTATCCCTGTTTCTCTATTCTTTAATGCTGTCGATGAGGACAAATACTCTGTCTATGGCTCATTCGGTGGTACAATTGAGAAGGGATTGGGACAGAAATTAACCTATTCAGGCAAGACAAATCGTGTAGGTGTAGATGGTATTCAATTCTCGGTTGGACTTAATGCAGGTATTGAGTATAAGTTGATTGAGAATTTAGGTATCTATCTTGATCCGGGTATCGTTTACTATTTTGACAACGATCAACCTAATTCAATCCGTACTGCTCAGCCACTTCAATTTAGAGTTGAGGCAGGTGTGAGATTCCATTTTAACTAATCAAGAGAATCTCTTTTTTCAAAAATTTAAATACTTTTTCAAAAACAGATAATCTTTTATCGATTTAGAAAAAGTTGGTCTTTTCTATTGATTATCAGCACTTTGCATAGTTATATTTGCCATAATTAAAAAATTATAATTATGGTATCAAAGAGTTATTGTGCTGCGACAATAGGTCTGGAAGCACTTTTGATTACTGTGGAGATTGATATCTCTATGGGGGTTGGAATACATCTGGTTGGTCTGCCGGATAGTGCAGTCAAAGAGTCGCTGTTGAGGGTAAATATTGCCCTGGCAAGTTGTGGTTATAGAGTGCCGGGAAAGAGAATTGTTATCAATCTTGCGCCTGCAGATTTAAGGAAAGAGGGGTCCGGTTACGACCTGGCAATTGCAGTAGGAATTATTATGGCAACAGAGCAGGTCGAGTTCCCAAATATTAAAGATTATATCATTATGGGAGAATTGGCACTTAATGGAGATTTGAGAGCAGTTCCTGGAGCACTTCCTATTGCAATTTTTGCTCAGAAAATGGGTTATAAGGGGTGCATTCTGCCGAGTGAATCTGCATTGGAAGCTCAGGATGTTGAGGGAATCGCAATTTATAGTGTAAAGAGTATTAGAGAGGCGATTGAGATACTCACCGAGTGTGAGGATAACTCAAAATACATAGTAAAGCGAGGGGAGAATCAAGGACAGCGAACAATTATGCAGCAGCCCAATTTCAGAGATGTTAAAGGGCAAAAACTTGCAAAAAGGGGGTTGGAAGTGGCTGCAGCAGGTGGTCACAATTTAATTCTTATCGGTTCGCCAGGTTCTGGTAAGACCTTTATGGCTACCTGTCTGCCATCGATTTTACCTCCAATGAATAGGGCAGAGTCGTTAGAGACCTCAAAAATCTACTCAATTGCAGGACATTCCATTTGCAAAAGCGGTTTATTGAAAGATAGACCTTTCCGCGCTCCTCACCATAGTGCAAGTATAACATCTTTAATTGGAGGAGGTCCCAATGCTATTCCAGGAGAGATATCATTGGCTCATAATGGCGTTCTCTATCTTGATGAAATCGCAGAATTCCCGACAAAGGCAATTGACAATCTTCGTCAGCCCATCGAGGATGGTAAAGTGACAATCTCACGATTAAAGTATAAAGTAACCTATCCATCATCTTTTATGTTGATTGCTTCAATGAATCCCTGCCCTTGTGGATACTATGGACAGGGAGAGAGGTGCAGATGTACTCAAAATATGATAAATCGCTATATGTCAAGGGTTTCCGGACCTATTTTAGACAGAATTGATATGCATATTTTTGTGAGGGCTGTCGAATCGGAACTTCTTGTTGGAGATACAGTTGAGGAGGAAAGCGAGGTGATTGCACAAAGAGTTCGCAAAGCAAGAGATATTCAACTTGAGCGATTTAAGGATTGCGATATTTATACAAATGCTCAAATGAATGCAGCTCAAATCAGAGAGTTCTGTCAGATAGATGAGCCCTCAAAGCTATTTTTAAATAAGGCAATTACAAAATTGGGACTCTCTGCCCGAGCATACAGCAGAATTTTGAAGCTATCTCGCACAATCGCAGATTTGGATGGAAACCCACAGATCTCTCTCAAAAATATCTCCGAGGCAATCCAGTATCGTAATTTGGATAGAGATACTAATTGAGATAATCTAAAAAGGGAGAATTAGTACGATTATTTTCTTATCTTTGGAAAATAATTGAAATCAGTTGAATATAGAAATTTAGATAGAGATAAATTATGGCTAAGTTGGTGATTAACGGGTTGGAAGATCTGGAAGTTAAGGCGGGGGAGTTTGCGTCATTGATCGGTGAGAATAGAGTAATAGCTTTTTATGGTTCAATGGGGGCAGGGAAGACAACTTTTATAACAGCCCTATGTCGTCATTATGGTGTTGAGGATGTAGTTAATAGTCCGACCTTTACCATTGTAAATGAGTATGTTACAGCCGATGGAGAGCCAATCTATCACTTTGATTTTTACCGTATTAACCGACTTGCTGAGGCGATTGATTTAGGTTGGGAAGAGTATCTTTATAGTGATGGTCTGCTATTGATTGAGTGGCCTGAGAATATTGAAGAGATTCTTCCGGAAGAGACATTGAGAGTAAAAATAACAATCAATGATGATGGGTCGAGAGAGTTTGATTTTTAATAACCAATAAAATAAAGCCCAATGAGAAAAAATCTATTTTTACTATCAATTTGTGCTCTTTTTCTGATCTCTTGTTCAGGTGCATCTAAGGATTCCGACAGAATTCAAGTAGGAGCTGAATCGATATCAGAGTATCTACCATTATTGGAGGGACAGAGAGTTTGTATCCTTTCAAACCAAACAGGTATGGTAACTCCAACTACTCACCTTTTGGATACCCTTGTGTCATTAGGAGTTAATGTAGTTTCAATTATGTCTCCTGAACACGGTTTCAGAGGCGATGCTGATGCAGGTGAACACGTTTCAAGCAGTGTTGATGAGAAGACAGGTATTCCAATTCGTTCTTTGTACGATGGCAAAGGTGGCTATCCTTCAGAGGAGACAATGGAGGAATTTGATGTTCTTGTATATGACTTGCAAGATGTAGGTTGCCGTTTCTACACATACGTTACAACTATGGTAAAGGCGATGAATCGTTGTGCAGAGTTTGGCAAAAAGATGATTGTATTGGATCGTCCTAATCCACTTGGTTTCTATGTAGATGGTCCTATCCTTGATATGCAATACAAGAGTGGAGTTGGCTTTATCCCTGTTCCAATAGTTCACGGTATGACTTTAGGAGAGCTTGCAGGTATGGCTAATGGTGAATATTGGCTTAAAGATAGTTTGCAATGTGATTTAACAGTAATTAAATGTAAAAACTATACTCACGCAGACAAATATCAACTTCCTGTGAAACCATCTCCAAACTTGCCTGATATGCGTTCAGTATATCTATACCCTTCAATGTGTTACTTTGAGGCTACTCCTGTAAGTTTGGGTAGAGGTACAGATAATCCATTCAAGATTTATGGCCACCCTGATATGAAGGGTTATGAATTCTCATTTACACCTCAAAGTGTTCCAGGAGCAAAGAATCCTCCACGTCTTGGAGAATTGTGCTACGGTGTTGACCTAAGTGTTGAACCTTCTATTGAGGAGATTAATGAAGCAGGAATTAACCTGGAATATCTCGTAGATGCATATACAAATATTGAAATGGAGGATAAAACAAAGTTCTTCCGTTCATTTATTGAACTTCTTTCAGGTCGTGATTATGTAAGAAAAATGATCCACGAAGGTAAGAGTGCGGCTGAGATTGAAGCAGTTTGGGAAGATGATGTTAAACATTTCATCGAATATCGTAGACCATACCTTCTATATCCGGATAACTTGTAAACCGCTAAATTTCTATATAAAAAGAGACGCCACAGTGATGTAGCGTCTCTTTATTTTATTGAGTATCAATTATTTGTCATTATTTAATTGGACAATATCAACACTCTTTTCTGATTTTCCAAGAAGGTGTTCGCTATAGTAATCAGCCATTCTCCAGAAGAAGTATTCATTCATATCTCCGAAGCTGTGTCTTTGACCAGGAAGGATTAACATATCGAAGCGTTTGTTTGCTCTGATTAATGCATCAACCACTCTTATTGTATTGGCTGGATGTACATTATTGTCAATATCACCTGTTACAAGAAGAAGATGTCCCTTCAAGTTTTTAGCAATATCCTGGTTTTTGTCAATGTTATATTTGAAAATAGTGTCACCAGCTGCAGTCACCTCTTCAAGGATACCGTGGTGTTGTTCACTCCACCAACGATTGTAGATGCTATTATCGTGGTTACCGGCACAAGATACAGCAACTTTGAAGAAATCTGGATATTTCAAAATAGCAGCTGTTGACATAAATCCACCACCTGAGTGTCCGTGAATACCAATCTTGTCACCATCAATAAATGAGTAGCGAGCAGCGATTTGTTGTGCAGCATATTTCTTATCAGCAAGACCATAATCTCTTAAGTTGCCATAACCATAGTTGTGATACCACTTAGAGCGGTTAGGGTGACCACCTCTGTTACCAACAGTAATTACGACAAAACCAATTTGAGCCAAGCGATCGATACGTGTCATATTCGCACTCCATGAGCTGTTATTTGCTTCAGTCTGTGGACCAGGATATACATACTCAATCAAAGGATAACTCTTTGTAGAGTCAAAATCGAATGGTTTATACATTACACCGTATAGATCTGTAATACCATCAGCTGCCTTAACCTTAAAGATTTCAGGGAATTTATATCCCGCTGCAAATAGTTGAGAAAGGTCTGCAGTCTCAAGGTCCATAATTTTACGACCATTATTATCGATAAGCATACTCTTTGGTGTAGTATCAACGCGAGAGTAGTTTAATACGAAGTATTTACCATTATCACAACCACTTACCTCATAATCATAGTCGAAACTATCAAGTTGTTTCATTCCTGAACCATCAAAATTGATGCTGTAAAGGTGTGTATAGTAAGGGTTCTCAGCTTTATTTACACCATTTGCAATGAAGTAGATTTTACGGGCAGCTTCATCAATTTTAACAACATCCTCTACGTGATAAGCTCCGGTAGTAATGGCGTTTTTCAAAGTACCATCGTTGCTATATAGATATAAGTGAGCCCAGCCATTTCTTTCAGACCACTGAATAATCTCTTTACCATCTGATGTGACTTGAATAGGGCGGTTTTCAATATATGTGTTTAATCTCTCTTCAATTACAGCTTTACAAGTATCACTCTCAACTGATGCCCAGCATACATCAAATCTCTTAAGGTCACGACTGCGACGATTGAAATAGAAACCGCTATTGTCTCCTAACCATTTCATTTTGAATGGTTTAGCATAAGTGTCCTTTTGTGTAAATGAAGGCATTTCCAAAGACAATTCCTGATCTTTGAAACGATTTGTCTTGATTATTTTACTGCTCTTATCCTCTACATTGAATAGATATAGGTAATCAGTTGGACCATCTTCGCCTGGCATTTGATATTGGTAACTTTCCAATGTTGGACGTGGTTTAGCAACTGAATTGATAACCCACAACTCTTGAAGATTTCTAAGGTCTGAACGAATTGTTGCAAAGTGTTTAGAGTCTGGAGACCAATACACAGTTGTTCTGCTACGTTTCAAAGTATCTTTAACCTTTTCGTTACGATAGTTACCAAGACCATAAGAGTATCCATATTCTCCGTCAAATGTAAGTTGAGTCTCAACGATAGTAGAGTCTTTCTCATCTTCAATTGCCTTAGCAAGATTCTCCTTATCCATCATCCAGATATTATAATTTTTCAGATAGATGGCCTTGTTTCCATCAGGAGATACGCTTGCCCATCTTGGAGTATCTTTCTCCTCTTCAACTTCAGTAATATCCTTTAGTTGTTTAGTAGCAAGATCATATTCAAAGCGGAAAACTTTTCTCTCTTTAGCAGGTTTCTTTCCCTCTTTTTTACCATCTTTATCTTCCTTTTTCTTATCATCTTTCTTCTCTACCATCTCTGTGCTTCTGATCTCAAAAACAAATTTTGAGTCATCAACAAGTTCAAGTTTTTCAATTGGAATGTGTTGAGCATCGTATGGATCCTTAACGATAGTTGTCAACTCCATAGCCAACTTATCCATATCAAAAATTTCAGTTTTACTTTTGGCAACAGGATCTACTAAATAGTATTTTGTGCCATTTGAATCATCCCATTTATACCAAAACTTAGGAGAATTTTCAAACCAGTTTTCTCTAACCTTTGTAGAGTGAACCATTTTGCTAATTCTTGGAGCAGAAAATCTCTCAGCCAATTCATAGTTAGGTTCAACTTTATTCTCTTGTGCGAAAACTGGAAGCGCAAAAAGAACAAATAGGGCAATTAGTACTCTTTTCATATTTATTTGTGTTAATTATTCCTCTTTAATAACTTTTTTAGGCCACTCTCCAATCTCCATATCGTGTATTTTACCCTCATCGATATGGAATCTGATGGCTGTTCTGACTACGTGAAATCCCTCAATTCCCGCGGCACCTGGATTGATTGTAAGACAATTGAATTTATTGTCATAGATAACTTTCAGAATATGCGAATGCCCACAAATAAAAATATCAGGTCTGTGGGCGTTTATCAACTGCATTGCTCTGTAGTCATATCTTCCAGGATAGCCTCCAATGTGCATCATAAGTATTTTAATTCCCTCAATGTCAAGCACTTGTATGTATGGGTGATACTCTCTAATATCAGTACCATCACAATTGCCATAGACACCTTTCAATGGTTTGAAATCTGCAATTTTATTAGCAGTTTCGATATTCCCAAAATCACCTGCGTGGAGTACCAAATCCACATCTTTGAGAAAATTCTTTACATTTTCATCAAAGTACTTATGAGTATCAGAGATTACGCCTATAAACATTACAACTTAATGACAATTTTTTTGCGATAAAGGAACATTGCCATCGCTGTAAATACTGCTACATAAACCAAAGCATATAGTAATGATGAATATTCATTATTACCACCGAAGATCGGGCAACAAACATTTTGATAGAACCAACTCAATACAGAGTAGCTCTTCTCTGTAACAGTACCATCAGCAGCCACTACAGGGACACTCCATTTGATAATTCTACCTAAAATTTTTGCAAATAGACCTGCCATTACAAAGGCAAAAAGTGGATTCATACCCATTGCTTTGAATGGAGTAAATATCTTTTGATAACCCTTTATATCTATAAAGTAGATAAAGAATGCAAGCAATAAAATTGCCCAGCCGCCTGCGTAGAATACGTATGAACCTGTCCACATTGGTTTGTTAATAGGAAGAACGATACTCCATACACAACCAATAGCAAGGCAAATCAAGCCGATTGTGTATAGTTTAGAGACTGTATCAATCTTTTCAGGTGTCTTTTTAATCAATAAACCAATCAAAAAACCAAGCAAGACAGTTCCTGTTCCAGATAACGCACCAAGGATTCCCTCTGGGTCAAATGGGATACCATATCCTTTATAAACGTGGCTCTCTCCAAGCAGAGCGACATCTATTTTACCTGAAATGTTACCTTCAAGTGTACTCCAGCCAGGTTCTCCACCGAAAATCATCAAGATTATCCAATGTAGGACTGTGACAGTAATTAATGCGATTCCTACTTTTTTGGTGCTCTTAAGCCAAAGAGTTAGCAAGCCACCAATGAGATAACACATTGCAATTCTTTGTAGTACACCGAAGATTCTGATTCCGCCAATCCAGTTTATCCAATTCTCTCCAAATGATAACTCTGGATTTGGGTTTAGAGGCACAAATGGGAACATATTAAGTCCCAATCCTACCAAGAAAATTAAGATACTTCTTTTAACAACTTTCCACGCACTCAATTTTGTCAGTTTGTACTCAAATTTTGCGAATGAGAAGCACATCGCTACTCCTACGCAAAATAGGAAGAATGGAAAAACCAAGTCAGTTGGAGTACAACCACTCCAAGCAGCGTGTCTTAATGGTGGAAAAATGTGTCCCCAAGAGCCGGGGTTGTTAACAAGAATCATTCCTGCTACTGTCATACCTCTCAAAACATCGAGGGCGACATACCTTTGAGTTTTAATTTGTGCCATAATTGTAATATCATTAACACACAAAATTAATGAAAATATAGTTATATTTGCCCAAAATGGGTTAAAAATGGAACTCTTTTATTCGGATAATTGCAATAATAATCAATGTGTGCTTGCTCAAGAGGAGTCTATGCACTGCGTTAAGGTATTACGCCATAAAGTTGGCGATGCAATAAATGTCATAGATGGCTGTGGAACTCTTTATCATTGTGTAATTGAGAGCTGTTCTCCAAAAGAGACTGTAGCGCGTATCAATTCTGTTGAGAGTGATTGGGGTGCGCACAATTATAAGTTGAGGATGGCGGTTGCACCTCCAAAAAACATTGAAAGATATGAATGGTTTGCGGAGAAGGCCACTGAAATAGGCATTGATGAAATCTATCCGATAATTGGAGATTACTCTCAAAGAAAGGTTCTCAAGACAGAGCGTCTTAAACGGATAGTCTTATCAGCAGCAAAGCAATCTCTGAAAGGAGCTGTTCCAAAAATAGCAGAGCCGTTAAGTGTTCGTGATTTTATTATCGCAAGTAAAGATTTTGAGAGCGACTGCGAAAAGATTATTTGCTATTGTGATGATGTTGAGGACACTTCTAAATACTTGATATCCAATTTATTAAAGGATAAGAAGAGTGTTGTGGTAATGATTGGTCCAGAGGGGGATTTTTCAAAGGAAGAGGCAAAGTTTGCCATTGAAAATGGGTTCAAGGTAGCTTCACTTGGCACATCTCGTTTGAGAATAGAGACAGCAGCCCTGACCGCAGTAGGGGTGACTTACTTTCTTAATCAGTAGATTGCCGGGCTTCGCCCAGCAATGACGATATAATCTTCGTCCAGCAATGACGTTTATTCCCGTCATTCCCGAACTTGCACAACATTCCTGTCATTCCCGAACTTGCTTCGGGAATCTATCGTAGATTATCGAATTACCTGAATTTCAGACCCAATACCAACTTTGATGATTTGAGATGGTTCGCCTGTTGAACCCTCTTCCAAATATGGATCAGCTACCCAATCAACAGAATCAATAATATCAATTGAAATATCCTCATAGTAGGTTGGTGCCTCCTCTCCAGAGATATTTGCAGAGGTTGAGATAATAGGTTTGCCAAACTTCTTGATAAGGGTTTTGCAGAACTCATTATTAGGGATACGGATTCCAACGCTACCATCTTCAGCAAGTACATTTTCTGCTAATCCGACACCTTGTGGGTAGATAATGGTCATAGGTTTATCATTCACCTCAATAAGTTGAAGAGCAATTGCCGGTATCTCCTTAACATATTTGCATAACATATCCTCGTCTGCAACTAAAGTGATAAGACTCTTGCTTTCTGCTCTCTCTTTGAGGTCGAAGATGCGTTGAACTGCCTCTTTGTTTGTGGCGTCACAACCAAGTCCCCAAATAGTATCAGTTGGATAGAGGATAATGCCTCCCTCCTTTAGAACTTCAATAGCTCCTTTAATTTCCGAATCCATAATTATCTAATTTTCAATTAATTACTAATAATACATTTTGCCTTTTTTCTTCCAGTACATTATCAGAATAAATCCGAATATCATACCTCCCAAGTGGGCAAAGTGGGCAACATCACTTCCTGTTCCTGTTACGCCCATAAGCAACTCAATAGCACCGAAAATAATAACGAACCATTTAGCTTTCAATGCGATTGGCGGGAATATCAACGAAATGATATTGTTAGGGAATAACATTCCGTAACCCAATAGAACACCATAGATTGCACCGGAAGCACCTACTGTAGGAGTTCTTAAGATATTCATAATTGATGTTTGTGCTGCCATATTTCCGCTCTGAACAGCATTCTGAAGTGTAGATAACTCTATTTCCAATACCAAATTATGGAGTAGGGCAGCGCCAAGACCTGTTACAAAGTAGAATAAAAGGAATTTCTTGCTTCCCCAGACATTCTCCAAAATGCTACCAAATATCCATAATGTGTACATATTGAAGAAAAGGTGCCAGATTCCTCCGTGCATAAACATATGAGTTATAAACTGATATGGTTTGAAGAATGGTGAATGAAAACTAAACAGAGAGAAGTTTTCATACATAAAATTTTCATTAATCATTGTTGCTACAAGTACAATGATATTAATGATTATCAGGTTTTTAACAATAAATGGTGTATTTCTGAACATATTAATTCGATAGTATACTTTCTAGTTGATCAATTGTTATAATTGTCATACATTTTTTGCCTTCAGGTGTAAATGATGGCTCACTGCACGCAAATAATTGATCTACCAATATCTGTGCCTCATTATTGGAAATGACAAATTTTCCCATAGAACCACCTCTTGCAAGGCGTGCAGCTACAGAGGATGTGTATTCATTTATTACATCACCCTCTCTTAGGAGTTCGGCAAACTGCTCTATGTAACTTGCCAGTGACTCTTTGTCATTAACATATCCATCCGGAAGAGCATTGATGTTTATTCTGTTATCGCCCAAATCCTCAATATCAAATCCATATTTAGATAAATTATCAAGATTGTCGATTAGTGTAGTATATGTCTCCAATGGGAGAGTTACCTCCTGAGGGAAGAGTGTTTGTTGTGCAATAATAGAATCGTTCTGTAACATATTCATATATCTCTCATAGAGAATACGGAAATATGCTCTTTTTATATTTATCAATAGTAATCCGGACTTGACGGTTGTTACAATGTATTTATTGTGAACAATAAGATTTGTGTGTTGTGTAAATGGATCTCCAATACTCTCTGAATATGGACGTTTTCCATTAAAAAGAGAGCCAGATGTTTCTGTAATATTCTCATTTATAGCACTTTGCTTCTTGTAAGAGTCAAATCCTTCAGATTCAAAGTTCTTAATACCATCAGTAAATGGATTAAATAGATTGCTATAATCAACACCCATTTTCGGGGTATAACCTGGATGAGAATTGCCTTGCGAAAGTGTTGGAATTTCGGGTGTTCCCTCAAGATCAAAATCAATGCTTGGCCCAAACGAGTTTCTGCCGATGCTCTCACGAATAGCAGATAGAACTATTTGAAAGATTGTCTGTTCATCCTCAAATTTTATCTCCGTCTTTGTTGGATGAATATTTACATCAACTCTCTCTAAATCAATATCCAAATAGAGGAAATATGATGGAGAGTAACCTTCTGGAATAAGATTTTCATAAGCTCTACAAATTGCTTTATGAAGATAAGGACTCCTGAAAAATCTTTTATTTACAAAAAGATATTGGTTGGAAGCAACCTTTCTTGCAGCATCTGGTGTGCCAATAAATCCTTGAATATCAATAAGATTTGTCTGTGTATTTACCTCGGCGAGCTTGCTAGTAAGTTCTCTTCCAATTACATTCTGGATGCGTTGTTTTATATTTTGAACAGCATTTAAATGGTAAATTGTCTTACCATTATGAGTCAATTTGAAATTGATTTCAGTGCGAGTGAGAGCTACTCTTAGGAACTCTGATGTAATGTGAGAAAATTCTGCTACATCTGATTTAAGAAAGCGTCTTCTTGCTGGGATATTAAAGAAAATATCTCTAATCTCGAAAATTGTACCTACAGGACAACTGACTGCCTCTTCTCCCTTGAATTCCCCATTTCTGTATGATACACAAATGCCGATTTCATCACATTCGCGTCGTGTCTTGAGTTCGACATCAGCAACGGAAACAATAGAAGAGAGTGCCTCTCCTCTAAATCCGAAAGTGCCTATCCTTGCTATATCTTCTGCAGATTTAATTTTGGAAGTTGCGTGTCTCTCAAAGCAGAGTAGGGCATCTTCACGTCCCATTCCGCAACCATCATCTATCACCTGAATAAGTGTTCTGCCACCATTTGAGATGTTGACAGAGATATTTTTTGCCCCGGCATCAACACTATTCTCCATCAACTCCTTAACAGCAGAAGATGGGCGTTGAATCACCTCTCCAGCAGCAATTAAGTTGGAGATATTACTCGGTAAAACCTTAACTAATCCCATTTACACTACAAGAGAAAAGTATTTAACAAGCATATAAACAAGTACAACGGCTATTGCAAGTGATAGCAAAACGATAATTGTCTTTACACTGCTGTTGCCGGCCTCTCTCTTGTTGGAACTATAGTTTCTCATTCCATTTCTGATTGCAGCTCCGGGAACGTAGGTGCTATCTTCGCCGTTACCACCAACTTCTGAGATACTCTTACCCTCTTTGCGTGCCTTTTCGGCATATCTTTGCTCCATTCGCTCCTTTCTCTCATCGTAATAACGAGG
Source organism: Bacteroidales bacterium (assembly GCA_017513445.1). Taxonomy (GTDB): domain Bacteria; phylum Bacteroidota; class Bacteroidia; order Bacteroidales; family UBA932; genus RGIG6374. Next base: position 39,367 of record JAFXFS010000019.1, read on the forward strand.
TTGGTAATTAAACACCCTATACTTTGGGTTATTTGAAAAACTGATTTTGAATCCCATTACAATAACTTTTAGTTTGACACAAAGATAACAATTTTTAATTTTGTGTTTACATAATATTAGTAACTATGAATATAAGAGTTGGAAATGGATATGATGTTCACGCTTTAGCATCTGGACTTCCGTTAATATTAGGTGGAATATCAATACCTTATGAATATGGCTGTGTAGCACATTCTGATGGGGATGTTGTAATACATTCCCTATGTGATGCCCTTCTTGGAGCTCTTGCTCTTGGAGATATTGGTAAGCATTTCCCAGATACAGATCCTGCTTACAAGGGTATTGACAGTAAAATTCTGCTCGATAAAGTTACGAAGTTAATCTCCTCTTATGGGTATGGATTGGTCAATGCAGATATTACAATTCTTGCACAAAAACCTAAGTTGCTGCCATACGTTGATCAAATGAGGCAAACTCTGGCATCGATAACTGGTGTTGATATATCTGCAATTTCTATTAAAGCCACAACTACTGAAAAATTGGGTTTTGTCGGCAGAAAAGAGGGAATAGCAGTCTATGCTGTTGTGCTTTTGAGTAAAGAATAGTCCAATTATCCTCCTCTCACGTCATTGCTGGTCAGACATTTTCGTCATTGCTGGCGCAGCCGGCAATCTTTCTCATTCACGTCATTGCTGGCGCAGCCGGCAATCTAAAAAGATTCCCGCGACTGGCGTCGCAGGAATGACGTTGTATCTTGAATTTTAATCGTAGGAACGACCTGTAAAATACCCTTATAAACCTGTAGCAGAGATAAGTACCTGTCTGCTTGCAAGTTTACCTTTTTTGTCGTAGGTCTCAGTCTGAACATTGCCCACACCGCGTGCGTACCAAATTTTTTGTTTTCCTTTTACTTTGATAAAGGCAACTTTTGCAACATATTCCTGCTCTACGATGAAGCAGTCAAATGTACCTGCAGAAGTGGTAATATCTTCGCGTCCAACTACTTTGTGTGAAGAAATTTCCTGTGTGCTCTTGATACCACTCATATTGATGTTTAAAGTGCCTGTGGCGAGTTCCTGACCAACAGAAAGGTTTGCAGGAATGATAGGTGCATCAGATGTAACATCAATAGCGGCACCGCCACCCAATGCTACAGAAGCATTACCATCTGTAATGGTGGTGGTAACAGTCATTGGCCCAAAAATCTCAGTACCTTCGACAAAAGTAGATATGGTTTGTGTAATTGTATAGTTGCCATTTTCCCCTGTCGCCTCAGTGATTTTTGTAATAGACCGTCCGGTCTCTTTGCCTTTTGGATCTGTGGTCTGATACTCAAGTTCTGCTCCTTTTTTAATACAGCAGAATGGCTCATTGTTTTGAGCAGAAACAGATGTAATCACATAAAGTGATAAAATTGTTAAAATGATTCTTTTCATAATTTTATGTTTTAATAATTAAATAATATCTCTATACCATTGTGCCATCCCAACATTCTACTCATGTTGTATAAATAGACCGGGACATTGGGAACCACAATAATGGCTGCGGCATAACCATTGACACTACGGAAGCGAGTTGCCGTAAGTAAAATTACAACCATTACCAACAGAATTATGATACTGGAAGAATTGACTGTCAATATAAAATCGTTGTAACTCATACTAAAAAATATTATTCTTGTTATACAAATATAGTCAAAACTAGTAAAAGTCTTTCTCCTTTTTACAATATGAGAGAGATTGACCTAATTGCCTACTAAAAAAAAGATTTTTTTTATTGTGGAATTGAAGCGATTATTTCTATATTTGCACTCACTTTGAGATATGGTGTAATGGTAGCACAAGAGATTCTGGTCCTCTTAGTTTAGGTTCGAGCCCTAATATCTCAACAACTACTGCAAATCTCTATTGAGGTTTGCAGTTTTTTATCATAATAAACAATCTCTTTTACTCTTTTCTCTACTTTTTTATAATTGTTTTATTAAAAAAATCGTTATCTTGCACCCCCGAACTTAAAAATACAATTATATGGCTGTTATAGGTGTAGATTTGGGCGGGACTAAGGTTGCTGCCGCTATTTTCGATAAAGCCGGTAAAATGATCTCAAAAGAGACAAAACTTCTTGGTGGAGCTACCGGAAAAGCTGTAGGAAAGCTTGTTGTCGATGTTATTAAATCATTAAAAAGTAATAATCCTGATTGTTTGATAGAGGCGATTGGTATCTGTGTGCCAGGTATTGTATATTCTAAAAAGGATACTGTATGGGCTCCTAATATCCCGGGTTGGGATAATTATCCATTAAAAGGTGAAATTTTCTTGGCAATGGAGGATCCAAACTTGAAGGTTTCTGTAGAGAGTGACAGAACTTGCTATATCCTTGGTGAGATTTGGAAAGGTGCAGCACAGGGTTGCGAGAATGCAATCTATCTTGCAGTAGGAACAGGTATCGGTGCCGGAATTATGTTGGATGGCAATATTATCCACGGAGCAAATGATATCGTTGGAGCTACAGGTTGGATGGCATTGCAACATCCATACGTTCCAGAGTTTATCCCTTGTGGATGTTTTGAATTCTATGCATCTGGCAATGGAATTGCAACTCAAGCTCATAGAGAATTAGAGAGTGCTCGTAATTATAATTATAGTGGCCTTTTGTCTAATAAACCTATCGAAGAAATTACCTCTCACGATGTTTTTGCTGCATATCAAGAGGGCGACGAGATCGCAACAAAGGTATTGAACAAAGCTATCGAGATGTGGGGAATGGGTTGTGCTAACCTTGTTAGTTTATTCAATCCTGAGAAGATTATCTTCGGTGGCGGAGTATTTGGCCCTGCAGTTGCTTTTATTGATAGAATTTACAATGAAGCTTGCAAATGGGGACAACCTATATCAATGAAGCAGGTAGAGTTCTGTGCTTCTCAGGTTCAAGGTGAAGCTGCTCTGCTAGGTGCAACATATTTGGCAATATCATCATTAGCATAACAACTATACTATGGGTAAAAAATATTCACAATTATCAGTTTTTGTTGCGGCTTGTGCCGGTATGGCCTTCTTTGGCGTAACAATGTTGTCTTTAGGTCCGATTCTAGGCCCTCTTAATGCAACTGTAGCTGGAGCAAATGCTCTACCTTCTACATTGTCAATCGGTATTATTATCGGTACACTTCTATTCGGTCCGATTGTAGATAAATTCGGTTACAAATGGTTGACAATCTTGAGTTCTATCTTTGCATTAGCTGGTGTTCAAGGTTTGGCAAACTTCAATACAATTGGTTGGCTACACGCTTCTATCTGTATGTTAGGTATTGGCGGGGGTATTCTTAATGGCCTTACAAATGCCTTAGTATCAGACATTTATGAAGATGATAAGAGAGGTGGTAAATTGGGATTGTTGGGTGCTTTCTACTGTGTGGGAGCCTTGCTATGGACTTTATTGAATGTCTTTATCTCAGATTTCAGAATTCCTCTAAATGCTATCTCTATTGTAATGGCATTATTCATTGTCTTCTTCTTCTTTATTTCATTCCCTAAAGCAAAACCATCAGAGGGTGGCTCATCTGTTTCAAAGACATTGGGTCTGTTGAAATATCCAGCACTCTTCCTATTTGCTTTTGTTCTATTCTTCCAAAGTGGTTTTGAAGGAGTAAGCGGCGACTTTACAATCTCTTATCTTGTGCAAACTACTCAAGTTGAGAACACAGTTGCTACATTGGCAATGACTTGGTTTACAGTCGGAATGTTCATTGGACGAATTCTTTTAGGAAAAATAATGGGAAAATTGAAAGAACTTGGAACTTTATACCTATATTTGTCGCTCGCTTTGTTAGGCGTGATTGGATTCACACTTGGTGGTGCGAATATGGTTATAGTCTATCTTGCAATGGCATTGATAGGTTTCGGAGTAGGAGCTACATTCCCAGTAGTATTGAATTTTGTTGGTAGCGCATTTAGAGAGATGTCCGGAACAGCATTCTCAATAGCATTGTTTGTGGCATTGTGCGGTCAAACAATCTTGAAGAAAGTATCAGGCGTAGCATTTGATAATGGAAATTATATGTTGTTCCCTGTTATATTGATTTCTGCATTAGTAATTATTATGATTCTTGCACCAATCGCAGTAAAGGCATCAAAGAAGATTAAATAGATTCAAATAAATAATAAAGAGTTTAACTTAAAAAAAAGATTTAGAAATGTTAGCAAACGAATGGAAAAGTAACGCACAAGCCGTTATGAATCAAATTGAGGCAACTCAAATGGAGAAAATTAAAGAAGTTGCAAAAGTGATGGCAGACACTATCGAAGCTGGTCGTTGGGTTCACACTTTTGGTTGTGGTCATGCTAATCTTCCTATCGAAGAGATGTATCCACGTATTGGTGGTTTCGTAGGTTTCCACCCTCTATGCGAGCTTCCTCTTACATTCTTCACTCACATCGTAGGTGAGATGGGTATCCACCAATTCCTTTTCCTTGAAAGAGCTGAAGGTTATGGTAATACTATCATGCAAAGCTGGAACTTTGATGAAAGAGACGTTATCTGGTTGTTCTCACACACTGGTATCAACGCTGTAAATATTGACGTTGCTTTGGAAGCTAAAAAACGTGGTATGAAAGTTATCGTATTCGGTTCTGCTGAACAAACTGGCGATAAACAACCTCGTCACTCTTGCGGAAAGAACCTATTCCAATTGGCTGACTATGTAGTTGATACTTGCTGTCCACTTGTTGACGCTTCAGTGGTTCTTAAAGATCACCAAGATAAGATCGGTCCTATCTCAACTGTTGCTTTCATTACAACTGTTTGGATGACTATCTGTACTGTAGCTGAAATTTTGGCTGACCGTGGTGTTAAATTGTTCATCCACCCATCACACAACGTTCCTGGTGACACTACAGCTCACGAACGTCTTGATGCTTGTGTTAAAGAGTATAAGAGACGCGTTATCGGTCTATAATCTTCACAACATTATAAACTTAAAGTCCTGTGGAAATCCGCAGGACTTTTTTTTGTCACTATCGTCATTCCTCTTTTCCGTCATTCCTCTTTTCCGTCATTCTCGAGCTTGCACAACATTAATGTCATTCCCGAGCTTGCACAACATTAACGTCATTCCCGAGCTTGCACAACATTAACGTCATTCCCGAGCTTGTCTCGGGAATCTGTTTTTCAACCTGACCCACAACAGATTGCCGGGCTAACGCCCAGCAATGACGTTTTTTCCGTCATTCCTCTTTTTCGTCATTCCCGAGCATAAAAAAAGCACTCACGAAATTATCGTAAGTGCTTTGGTAGCGAGACCCAGGATTGAACTGGGGACCTCATGATTATGAATCCATATAGAAAGGGATTTATTGAAATTGCCTAAATAATATATTGCTGTAAATTAATTATTTAATGTCTTTGTAAAAATCTTGAAAACTCGTGAAAATGAGTAAATAAAAAATTTCGAGTTCCCTAAAAGTTCCCCTGTAAGTTCCGCAAAAAGCGGTATATAAGTTGATGGAGATAGGATTTATGAAAGATGTTGAATTGAACAAAGGTAATGAAAGTTCCTATTCCTGCGATCAAGACGATGATAAAGGGAATTGGTGAAGAAATCCTAAAATCTCGGGGAAACCGGGGATTTTGATAGAAAAAATCTTGGGGGAATCGGGATTTGTGACAGTTTGAAAATTTATGGTTATGGGAAGTCCTTTTTTAGCGTTTAACAGGGTTTGGTTGAGTATTATAATTGTTTGATACAGAGCGCAAATAGTTAAGTCGAGTTCATCTCTGAATAGGATGATATAGCACCAATTATGCGTAAATTCAGTTAATTCACCTCTCCAAGCATCTCTTTGACGTTCACGCCGACGCCGATGTATTTCTCGCCGTAGTCTTTCTTGAACTTGCGGAAGTAGGCTTTGTGGCCGACAGTAATATTGAACCAGGTTCCGCCATGCTGATAGAGGTACATGATTGTGGCGGCCGGTTTGTCGGTTGTGGGAGGAGTGGTGATTTGTTCGCCAAGTTCATCTCCGGAAATGCCTTTTGCCTTGTAAATTACGCCGCCGTCAGCAGCTTTCTTTATTGTCGAATAAACATTCTGCAGATAACCCTGAACTTTGGCGGCAGGGATAGCCGTGATGTTCGGGCCGGTATAGAAGAAGACCTCATCTTTCATGGGCTTGCTCTCTGAACGAGGATCCGTCTCAAGTTCGCTCAGTTCAACTGCAAAATCCGGAACCAGCTGGTCGCTTTCCAGTCCGGCAAAAGCGAATTTGTCGCCAATGGATATCTTTGTGCTGCTGCCGTTAACGTCCTTTTCATTAGTGGCATTCTGGCCATTGCCGCCGCAAGGCAGCATCATAGCTGCCACGGCGATGAGTGCGAATACTTTTTTCATGCTGCTATTCTTTATACAGTTCATCTTCTAGTTCGAATTCCGTAATTTTTTTGGAGAGTTCAAAGTACATGTATGAAGCTTCAAAGGGGACGGAGTCGGAGAGGGCGTATTCGGCACTTTGGGTGAGGGCGTAGAGCTTTTCCATCACCTCCTTATGCTGCCTTTTGACGGGGAGAAGCTGGGCGCGGCAGCAGTCCATGGCACCGGAGACGGCATTGCGGTACAGGGGAATGTACTCTGCGTAGAATCGGCTCATGTTACTGAACCAAGCGGACTGGGCTGCATTCAGGTGCGCCAGGGCGGCTTTATACGCTGCTTCGCCAATAGCATCTTCCAGTTCCACCGCAGCCCGGTGCATTTCTTCGCGGTGCTGCTCATCCGCCTTCCGGTACTTTCGGCCAAACAGGGCCACACCTTCCTTCTGGGCCGATTCAATCATCCCGATAGCCTTTTGCTGGAGAGCGTGTTCCTCCTGGCCCAGGGAAGCCAACTCCGTAACCAGCTGATACTGCTTCTGGGAGGAGGCGCGCTTGCCTTTGTCGGCATTCATCTTGGCGGTTATGGATTCTCCCAGGCCGGATTCCTGCATAAAGGCCGCACGCTCCTCGTCGGTCATGTGGGACATCGCCTCGATGTCCTTTGCCGTGAGCCCGCCCGTTTGTTTGGCCATTACTTTGCTGGCCATTGCCTTGGCATCTTCATCCGATAGGTCGCTTTGCTGAAGTTTTGCAAAATCTGCCTGACTGAGTCCCATGCTGGAAAGGCGTCCTTGCATGGAGGACATGGCAAGGGCTTTTACCTCCGCCTCGCTCATATTGGCGACCTCGCCTGCCGTTTTGTTTGTTCCTGCCACTTTCCCGGCCATCGCATTTTTCTTCATGCCGGGGGCGAGGGTCTTTTCCTGCATCTCTTGAATCTGGTCATTGGCGGCATTCCAGGCTTCCATGAACTCGTTCAAGAGGTCTGAATTGGGATATTCATTATGAAACGGGTCGTTATTATTTTTCCAGTAATTTAGAAGGGCTGCGGTGGAGGGCAAATCAGGCGTCATGCCCATCACGGCCTCGGGGGTCATCTGGGCCTTGGCGGGAAGCATCATCGCCAGGGCGAAAATGGTAATGATTATCTTTTTCATGATATTTTGAGATTTCTCGACTTCGCTCGAAATGACAATTATTTCTTCACAAATTCTACCCTGCGGTTCTTGGCGCGGCCTTCGTCCGTGCTGTTAGAGGCGATGGGCTGGTGAGAGCCCTTGCCGACGGCGGTGAGGCGGGCTTCGGCAATCCCCTCTTCTACAAGGGCGGCTACAATGGCCTCAGCGCGTTTCTGGGACAGAGGATCGTTCACTTTGTCGGAGCCGGTTGCGTCGCAGTGGCCCTGGACCTCGAACTCAAGGCCGGGATTCTCCTGCATCAACTTGGCGATACGGTTGATTTCCACCATTGACTCAGGCTTAAGATCGGCCTTCCCCGTCTCAAACGTGATGGCATAGGTGATGATCTTGCCGTCACTGGCCAGGCGGTCATAAAGCGGCACTGCGCCCTTTGCCAGGCGGACGTTGGAGATGCA
>JAFXFS010000002.1 GCA_017513445.1 Bacteroidales bacterium
AGATAAAGAGTTGTCATTCGTAGTAACAGACAACAGTTCATCATCGAAGAAACGTACAGCAGTAGTAAGCGTAGTAGCAGCTAAGGGTGGCGAAGAGCAAATTCTATCAGTAGAGGTTGTACAACCAGGTACAGGTAGTGCTGCTTTGTTTATCCCTCTAACTGAATATAGCTTCGCATACACTGCAGTTACCGACTTTGTTATCCCTGTAACAAAACTTAATGGTTCTAAATACACTATCGCTGCTCAGCCAGAATGGTTGACAATCAAAGCTGAAAGTGTTGGAACTGAAGCTCTTGTAATCAGTATGGATGAACATAAGAGCAACGATCCAAGAACCGGTACTGTTGTGCTTCGTGCAACAAATGGTGACGATCAAACTCAGTACACAATTAAGATTACTCAACTTGGCTTGGATGGTCCAAATGTGAAATTCGATCGTGAAAGCATCGTAATTCCTATCAGAGCAATCACTAAAGCGGATGGTTACTATGTAGCAATGATCGGTGCAGATGCTAATACAAAATTGACTGTAATGCAAAGCAGCGTTGCTGGTGACCAATGGTTCAGCGGTGTAATCGAAGATAATAAAGTTTATATCGAGGCATCTGAAAATACTAAGTCAGCTAAGCGTTCAGGCCAACTTACAGTATTGGCACAAAGAGGTGAGCAAGAGCAAATCCTTACTGTAGAGGTTATTCAACCGGGTACAGGTAGTGCTGCTTTGGAAATCGCACGTACAGAGTATGTATTCAGCTGGAGAGCAATCAGCTTGTATGAAATTCCAATCATCAGATTGAATGGAACACAATGGACAATTGATGCTCAACCAGAATGGATTGTTATCTACAACTGGGGTGGCGACCATCTGCATATGCACTTCGACCATAATGATAATGTAGAATCAAGAGAGGGTGATATCGTTATCCGTGCAACAAATGGTGATGATGAGACTATCTATGTTATCCACATTAAACAATTAGGTACCGAAGGACCAGACCTACAACTTTCACAATATGATATCGTTCTTCCACAAGAGGGAGCAACAGGTAATAACCACTCAATCGCAATTATTAATTACGATCCAATGGTAACTACTACAATTCATAATAGTGAATCTTGGTTCTCTGGTCACATTGTTCACCCTGATGCAATCTTCTTCCACGCAGATCCAAACCCTAATTCAGATAAGAGAGAGGGTACTGTAACAATCCGTGCAGAACGTGGTGAAGAGTATCAAATTATCACTATCAATGTTGTTCAATTGGGTACAGGTAGTGCTGGATTGGAAATTCCAATTGCAAATTATACTGTGGGTGCTCCTGAACACAATGACTTCTATGTATCATTGACTCCACTAAATGGTAGTGTTTATACTGTAGATGCACAACCAACTTGGGTAACAAATATGAATGCTACACCATACGGTTTGACATTTGATATTCTAAGTAATGAGGCGTCAACAGAAACTCGTACAGGTAATATTATTCTACGTGTAACAAATGGTGATGATGAGACTCAATATGTTATCTCATTGACTCAACTTGGTGTTGATGCTCCAAATGTAACACTTCCTGCATACGATTACACAGTTGCAGATGTACAAACAAATCCATTGTATATACCTGCAATTGGAGTTGATGACAATACATCACTTGTGAAAGGTCCAATTGTAGATGCATCTTGGTTGACTGTAACTTACGAAACATCAGGAACATACGAGAATTTCTTCAAAGTTGTAGCCACTGAAAATAAGGCAAGTGAAGATAGAGAAACTATCGTAACTGCTGTATTCGCAAGAGGTGGTGAAGAACAAATTATTACATTCAAGGTGACACAAGTTGGTAAGGGTAATCCTTATATAACTTCTGACAATATTGAGTATGTAGTGGGTAGTGCTGCCGGAGAATTAGAGATTCCATTTGAAACTAATACAACAGATTTAAGTTATAATGTGGAAGGCGATAATGGTCTAATTTCAGGTACTGTTACAATTAGTGACAATAAAGCTGTTGTTAATTACACCCAAAACCCAGGTTCAACTGAGAGAACTCAGCTACTTCAACTTTATGCTTGGAAAGGAGATAGAGTTTGTGTGTTTACAACAGTAATCCGCCAATTACCATATGAACTACCAGAAATAGTTCTTTCAACAGATAAGATCGTTGCACCTTGTGATGAAACAGAGATTGATGTTAAGGTATTTGGTTTGGCAGATTTATTAGCATTGAGTTCATCGGTTAAACAAGATATAGCTTATAATGAGTATAGCTGGATTGATGTATCAAGATCAAGCGATGTTCTAAAGATAAAAATTTCTGAAAATACAGCTAAGGACAAACGTTCTGAAATTGTATATCTAACAGTTAGAATCAACAATCAAGTTGCAAGATACCCTATCGAAGTAGTTCAATATGGTACAGGCGGTCCAAACTTGGCTATTGCAACAACTGAATTGGAATTCACAGCTGCAGGTTACACAGACTTTGCATTACCTATAATTGCTAAGAATGGAACTACTTATACTGTTAAGGAAGCTCCTTCTTGGGTAACTGCAACACCTCAAACAGATTACTTGGAAATTGATGTACCAAACTATGAGTTGGTTGATCCAAGAGAGGGAGACATTGTTCTTGAAGCTACTTTGGGCTCTGAAACTCTATTGTATAGAATTGGTGTTAAACAAAATGGTGTTCAAGCTCCTAATGTTATTGCAGATCTATACAATGTAGTTCTTGGTAAGGAGGCTCAAACTGATGTTAATCCTGTTCACCTATTGAATGTTACAACAGGTGTTCAATTAAGTGCCCCAATCTCATCAAGTACTTGGTTGAGCGCAACATTGACAGGTGAAACTGTTACATTTACTGCTACAGAAAATACTTCAGCTAAGCCAAGAAAGGGTATTGTTACAATAATTGCTTCAATTGGTACATATCAACAAGCAATTAATATCAATGTTACTCAACTTGGTAATGGTGGTGTAAATGTTCTTTTGGATGAAACTCAGAAGTTCTACACAGCTAATGCTTATATAGGCGAAGAGGTGGCAATTTTGATAGACCCTGCTGAGGTGGTTGTAACAGTTGTTTCAACTCCATCTTGGGTTAAGAATGCTACAATTAGTGGTGATAAGTTAACTTACGATGTTGACGCAAATACTTCAGCAGATCAACGTACAGGTACTATCATCCTTAAGGCTGTAAATGGTTCAGAATCACAATTCTACACTATTCAGATTGTTCAAATGGGTGCAGAAGGCCCTGAGGCATATCTATTGGTAGATAGTATTGAGTTGCCATTCACTGCTCCAACATTCGCTGGCGGTGTTCCTGATGATTGGAGCAAAGTTGGTATCATCCCTGTTAAGGTAGTTGCAGGAACAGCAAAATTCCTAAGTAATTCTCCTACTCTTCCATTAAAGATTTCTGATGATGTGACAGGTATGCCAGCTTATGCTAAACCAGATGTAGAGTATGTAGTTTGGGTTGCAGCAATTATTGATAACGTAACAGATTATGATATGAATCATACTGTAACAATCAGAGTTGAAAAGAATGGTCAAGAAATGTACTTGCCTGTTAAAGTTACTCAACTTCACTCTTATGATGAACTATAATATCTAAATGTGCATTGCTCCCATTTCGGGAGCAGCACAAATAGATTAGAAAATAGAAGAGAGCAGTCAAATGGCTGCTCTCTTTCTTTTTCTTCGTCATTGCTGGACTTTTTTCCCGTCATTGCTGGGCGCAGCCCGGCAATCTATTGAACATCAACACGTTAAATGTGTAAAACAGATCCCCGAGCAAGCTCGGGAATGACGTAAATGCCTTCGTCATTGCTGGACTTTTTTTCCGTCATTGCTGGGCGCAGCCCGGCAATCTATTGAGCATCAATACTGTAAAACAGATTCCCGAGCAAGCTCGGGAATGACGTAAATGCGCAGCCCGGCAATCTATTCTCTCTTCAGTACCATACAGGTTCTACTTGGGATATAAAGCGATAGTAGATCCTCTTTGCCAATTCGTTGAGTAAAGTGTTCAGTCTTAGTATCGATGCGATCAAAACCATTATAAAGAGTTGCATCACTCTCCAAGACAACACTCCATTTGCCTGCAGGAACATCAAACATATAATCGCTGAATGATCCAGAAGGGTTGAAGTTAAATACAAATAGATACTCTCCTCGAGAGAAGATTAATATCTTCTTCTCTTCATCCTGACGAATTATCTTTAATTTACCTTTAAGTATTTTATTATCAATAAATAGATGTACCATATCTCTGTCGAACAGCATAAGTGGACGATATCTTAGGTAATCTGCTTCAGATAGAGACCATTGTCTGCGTGCGTGTTTATATGACCATCCATTACCCTCGCGAGGGAAGTCTATCCATTCAGGGTGTCCAAACTCATTTCCCATAAATGTTAAATATCCATTTCCGGCAGTCGCTGCTGTTACCAAGCGAATCATCTTATGAAGAGCAATCCCTCTATCAACAATTAGATTTTGAGATTCAAGGTTCATAGAGAAGTACATTTCTTTGTCCATTAGTCTGAAAATCAATGTTTTATCGCCTACTAATGCTTGATCGTGGCACTCGGCATAGCTTATAGTCTTTTCATCTTCTCTCTTGTTGGAAAGTTGATAGAAAATCTCTCCAACACTCCATTGCCAATCATCCAACTCCTTAATCCACTTAATCCAATGGTCGGCAATACCCATACTCATACGATAGTCAAATCCTACACCACCATTCTTAATAGGAACAGCAAGTCCAGGCATACCTGACATATCTTCCGCTATTGTAATAGATTTAGGGTTTATCTCTTTTATTAAAATATTTGCAAGTCCTAAATATGTTATAGCATCCTCATCTTGGCCACCATCAAAGTAACTTTCATAACCCATAAAATCTCTCTCAAGGCCGTGGTCATAGTAGAGCATACTTGTCACTCCATCAAATCTGAAGCCATCAAGGTGATACTCTTCGCACCAATATTTACAATTTGAAAGAAGCAGGTGCAGAGTCTCATTCTTGCCATAATCAAAACATCTGGTCCTCCAAGCAGGATGGAAGCCTCTATCTCCTGCGTGGAAATAGAGCGTTGTACTGCCATCAAATTTGCTCAAACTCTCAGTTTCATTCATAACACTGTGAGAGTGAACAATATCCATAATTACTGCAATCCCACGCTTGTGTGCATCATCAACAAGGGCCTTAAACTCTTCAGGTGTACCAAAGCGACTTGACAGTGCGAAGAAGTTTGCAACCTGGTATCCAAAGGAACCATAGTAAGGATGTTCCTGAAGAGCCATAATTTGAATTACATTATAGCCAAGTTCAGCAATGTGTGGCAATACATTCAATCTAAACTCTTCAAAGGTACCAACACCCTCTCTCTCGGTTGCCATACCAATATGAGTTTCATAAATAAATGGATTTGTAACCTTAGGACCCCATTTCCTTTTCCATTTATAAGGTGTTGCAGGAGACCATACTTGAGCTGAAAAAATCTTTGTATGATCATCTTGAACGCATCGGTTTGCATAGGTAGGGATACGTTCTCCAGCTCCTCCCGGCCATTCAATATACCATTTGTACAGGTCACCGTGATGTACTCTATCTAATGGCACTTTTAACTCCCAATTGCCATTTCCAAGAGGTTGTAAAGCATATTCCTGAGAAATTTTCCAACCATTAAAATCACCAATCAGATAGACTTTAGTGGCATTTGGAGCATACTCTCTAAAAAGCCAATCCTTGCCATCGTTATGAAGCATATAGTAGAGGTGATTATTGATTGAATCATATAATCTGCCACCCCTTCCTGCAAGAGAATCTTTTCTCCATTTAATATTATTGCTTCTTCGAATAATAATCTCCTGGTATGGTTTCAGCCAAGAATCCTTTTCGTAAAAAGCCTTATTGCAACTCTTCATTATTTAATATTTTATCAAGTTCAACTTCGTTCTCTTTAAGTATAGATTTACAATGTTTTATAAGCTCTTGAGCCCTTTTGACATCTTTAATGCTCTCTGAAAAATCTCTTTGAGCACCCTCCATTCTTGAGAGAATTGCTTCTAACTCTTTCAGAGCATCTTCATATTTAATATCCATATCTAATACTTTTTAATGTTATCAATAGTAACTTCAGCGATACCATCACTGAATATCAATTTTATACTTTTACCCTTTTCCAATCCATCAACAGATGCAATTCTGCCACTCTCTCCACTTGCAATTATATAGCCCTCTTTCAGTAGTGTGCGGGGATCTTTTGCACAAATTATTGCATCATATTTATCTAACAGGTTTTGTTGTGAAAGCAGGGAGAGTTTGGCTGCAGATGTAATTCTCTCACGTAATCTTTCAATAATCTGTAATTGATTGTTTATCAAGTTTTTACAACTTCTTGAAATCCTATCCATCATCTCGTCCAATCGACTCTCAAGATCCAGATAAATATCGATTACATAGTCTGCAAGTGCTGTTGGTGTTTTGACGCTTACTGCACTTACGAGGTCGCAAATGTGGATGTCGTGGTCGTGACCAACAGCACTCATTACGGGTAGTGGGAATTGAGCAATATTTGCACAAAGGTCATAATCATCAAAACAACTCAGTTCTACAGCCGATCCGCCTCCACGCATAATCATCACAGCATCAAAATCGTTACATCTTAATGCAATCTCATCAAGTGCTGCAATTATTGAACCGGGAGACTCGACACCTTGCATCAGGGCAGGGAAGAGTGTCGTGTGAATTTTATAACCATACTCATTATGAGAGATATGTTGCATAAAATCACGATAACCGGCAGCAGTTTCAGAAGAGATAATGGCAAATCTCTTAGGAGTGATTGGAAAGGCAAGCTCTCGATTCATATCCATAAGCCCCTCATCTTTAAGACGCTGTAATGTTTCAAGGCGGATTCTCTCAGCTTCTCCAATAGTATAAGATGGCTCTATGTCATTAATGTTTAAGCTTAATCCATATTGTGGAGAAAAATCTACTTTAGCACGAACTAAAATTTTAAGTCCACTCTCCAGTGATGCCCCGGTTGCAGATTCAAAGTAGGGCATTATTACACGAAAATAGCTATTCCAAATAGTGGCTCTTACTCTTGCAACTATAACGCCTCTATCGCTATCTTTTTCAATAAGTTCGAGGTAGCAATGTCCGGAAGAGTAATTGAAGGAGATCTCTCCAATCTCAGCACAAACCCAATAATTTGAACCAAATCTCTCCTCTATCGTCTCTTTTAGCTCATCTAAAATCCTTTTAAGAGGAAGAATTTCTTTGTTCGACATAAAACCACTAATAATGTTCTTTACAAAAATAACAAATTCATTCTTTTTTTTCTCTTTTTATCTTATACTTTTGTACTTTTGTAGCGAAATAAATCTCAATTTATGAAGATTACACAAGCAACCTTTGCCGGAAGTAGTAGCCGCCTTAGTGAAAGACCAAAAGACAGGTATATGGAATTTGCCTTCATAGGTCGCTCTAACGTGGGTAAATCCTCTTTGATAAATATGTTGTGCAACCAGAAAAAGTTGGCACATACATCTTCTACACCGGGAAAAACTCAGCTTGTAAATCACTTCCTTATCAATAAAGAGTGGTATCTTGTGGATTTACCAGGTTATGGATATGCTAAAATGTCTAAGACAGGTCGAGTGCGTCTTGAAAAGATTATTCGCGACTATGTCTTTACATCTCCTGATATGGTAAATTTGTTTGTGCTGCTTGATTCGCGTCTTGATATCCAAAAGATAGATTTGGACTTCATTATAGAGTTGGGACAGGCAGGTATCCCATTTTCAATTATCTACACTAAGGCAGATAAATCAGGTGTGAATAAATTAAATGCGCAGTTGGAGAAGAATAGAGAGACTCTATTGAATTATTGGGAAGAGTTACCACCTGTTTTTATTACATCATCAGAGACAGGAGATGGTAGAGATGATGTTTTATCTTACATTGAATCAATAATAAAGGATATAAAATCAAAATCAAACTAAAATTATGGAACAACACGATCACGTAATTAAGGTATTTTCTTGCAGAGGATCAAGATACTTGGCAGAAAAAATCGCAAAATCATTGGGAGTTGAATTAGGTCAGTCTGAAGTTACAGTATTCAGTGACGGTGAATTTCAACCTTCTTACTTAGAGAGTGTGCGTGGAGCAACAGTCTTTATCATTCAATCTACATTCCCTCCTGTAGAAAACCTTATGGAACTTTTACTTATGATTGATGCAGCCAGAAGAGCATCTGCATACAAAGTTATTGCTGTTATTCCATATTTTGGTTGGGCTAGACAGGATCGTAAAGATCGTCCAAGAGTATCAATCGGAGCCAAGTTAGTTGCCAATTTGCTACACGCTGCTGGTTGTGATAGAGTTATGACAGCAGACCTTCACGCAGATCAAATTCAGGGCTTCTTTGATTTCCCAGTAGATCACATATATGCAAGCACAATTTTCTTGAAATATTTGAGAGATTTGAAACTTGAGAATATGTCTATTGCATCTCCTGATATGGGTGGTGCTAAGAGAGCAAATGCTTATTCTCGTATTCTTGGTGTGCCTATGATTATCTGTCACAAATCTCGTGAAAAAGCTAATCAAGTTGGTACAATGACTGCAATTGGAGAGGTTGAAGGAAGAAATGTCGTGATTGTAGATGATATGGTTGATACAGGTGGTACAATTGCTAAATGTTCACAAATCCTTATGGAAAAGGGAGCATTGAGTGTAAGAGCAGTTGCCACACACCCTGTACTTTCAGGAAAAGCTTACGAAACAATTGCTAAATCTGCATTGCAAGAGTTTATCGTAACAGATACACTTCCATTGAGAGAAGATGTTGATACATCTAAATTTACAGTCTTGACAGTAGCCGATATTTTTGCCGATATTATTGAAAAAGTTTACGATAATAAACCAATAAGTCCGACATTTATATTTTAATGATACTAAATGAAGATGTTTCGATAGAGTGTATTTATAATACAATCGTCGAGAAATTAAAAATATTCTTTAAAAACGCCGGAAGTTCAAGAGCAGTTCTTGGACTCTCCGGCGGTATTGACTCTGCTGTAGTTATGCCACTTGCCTGTGCGGCCCTCGGAGCAGAGAATGTTCACGGAATTTTAATGCCATCTCAGTTCTCAACAGATCACTCTGTAAAAGATGCAGAAGATCTTGCAAAGAACTTGGGTGCATCTTACGATATTATCCCGATAAAGAATATCTATGAAAGTTATCTTGAGGCGATGTCAGACTATTTTGCTGATGGCAAATGGTCTGTAGCACAGGAGAATATACAGGCAAGAGTGCGAGGAGCAATCCTAATGACCTACTCAAATAAGTATAATGCATTAGTCCTTAATACCTCAAATAAAAGCGAGTTATCAATGGGCTATGGCACTCTGTATGGCGATATGTGTGGTGCCTTGATGGTAATTGCTGATCTATATAAGTTGCAAGTTTATGAATTAGCAAGATACATCAATAGAGAGAGGGAAATAATACCTCTTTCAACTTTGACAAAGGCGCCATCAGCAGAACTTCATCCTGGACAGAAGGATACAGATTCTCTTCCAAAATATGAGGTTCTCGATCCAATACTTTATATGTTAAATGAAGATAAACTTTCTGCAGAGGAAATTGTAGCTAAAGGGTATGATGCTCAGATAGTTACAAGGGTTTCAAATCTTAAGAAACGTTCATCTTTCAAGATTCATCAAATCCCACCAATCATTAAATTAACAGAGAATCCGATTGTTTATTCGGAGAAGTGTATTTAATCAAAATGGAAATTTTTATACCAATACTCATTATCGTAGGAGTTTCTCTCTTCCTTTTGAGCTTCAATGTAATTTTTAGAAAAATGCCATTCCCGGATGGCGAAATTTCAAGAAACAAGGAGCTTAGAAAGAGGGGAATTATATGTGCAAAAGAGGAAGAATTGAGGATGTTGGGTAAAATTCCTAAGAATAGTGGGCACAATGGAGAAAATTGTGAAGGTTGTGCCCTTTTTGGTGAATGTAATACAAGAAAATAATAGTATAAATCATTATAAATCTGTAACTTTGCAGATTAAAACAATTTTATATGGCTTATCTACAGTTCAATAAAGCGGAATTAGTAAATCTTGAATATTCACTCAAGAGAGAGGTGATTGCCGGCAATAGAACAGGAGCATATATTAACACCACAATTGTTTGTTGCAACACAAGAAAGTATCACGGCTTGCTTGTGGTGCCAGTTGACTATTTTGGAGGTGATAAGTATGTGTTGCTCTCATCTTTAGATGAAACTCTTGTAAAAGATGGCAAGGAGTTTCATCTCGGAATTCACAACTACGGTGAGATATTCGAACCACGCGGTCACAAGTACATCGTGGATTATGAAATGACCCCTAATGCAACATTTACCTATATGGTAGGTGATGCAGTGATCCAAAAGTCTTTTGTGTTCAGTAACACAGAGGATCAGTTGCTAATCAAATATACATTATTAGATGCTCAATCAAGCGTAGCTCTCAAATTGAAACCATTCTTGGCTTTCCGTGCAACACACAGTTTGACTAAAGCTAATAACGATGCTAGTACCCGTTTTATTGCTATTGAGAACGGATGCAGCTTCAAGTTGTATGAAGGTTTCCCTGATCTAAATCTACAATTCTCAAAATCAGTAGATTATGTGCCTTGTCCAGATTGGTACAGAGATGTTCAATATATGGAAGAGGCGAGAAGAGGCTTCGAGTCTAAAGAGGACCTTTATGTGCCTGGTTTCTTTGAATTGACTCTTAAAAAGGGTGAGACTATTGTTGTTTCTGCATCTACAAAACCAACAAAAACATCTACATTGAAGCAAAACTTTGCTAAAGAGGTAAAAATCAGAGGTACAAGAGATAGCTTTGATGATTGTCTTAGAATTTCGGCAAATCAATTCTTAGTAGAACGTAACGGACAGACTCAAGTTTGTTCAGGTTACTCTTGGATGCATACAGGAATGTTGAGAGATACTTGTATTGCACTTCCAGGATTGACTCTTTACAATGGAGGAGATGTTAAGAGATTTGAAAAGACTTTGGATGATCTAATTAAACGTGCAAATAACCTTTTGGTATTGAAATCTTACACTGTCGATGCACCTTTGCGTCTTGCTGAATTACTTCAAAGCTATGTAGATTTCACATCAAATGGAGCAAAGATCTGGTCTAAATATGGTAAAATCGTGAAAGAGGTGGTTGAAAGCTACATTAAAGGTCGCCCAGAAGTTCAACTTCATAGCAATGGCCTTTTGTGGTCTGAATATCACGGAAAAGCTCTTTCTTGGATGAATGCATATTCAGACGGCCATCCGATAACTGAAAGAAATGGATATCAAGTAGAGACTAACGCATTGTGGTACAATATGTTATGTTTCGTTATCGAGATGGAAAACGCATACTCGAAGAGTAAGAAATTTGCTAACACTTGTGAGCAAATTAAAAATAGAATCGATGAGAGTTTCTACCCTACATTCTGGAGTGACAAGGTAGGTCATTTGGCAGACTATGTTGGAAGAAATGGTCAGGTACTGGATACAAGACCAAACCAAATCTATGTTGCTGCATTGAAATACAGTCCTGTTTCAGAAGAGGTTCAAGCTATTGTTCTTCACGAAGTTAAGGAGCAATTATTGACATCTCGCGGTATCAGAACTCTCTCTCCTAAGAATCCACTCTACAAGGGAGTTTATGAAGGTAATCAATACGATAGAGATATGGCTTACCACAATGGCTCAACTGCAGTTTGGTTATTAGGCCCATACGTAGCAGCAAACTTTAAGTTGCGCGGAAAGGCATTTATCTCTACTGCAAAATCATTAGTCGCTGCTTTTGAAGAGGATTTAACAATCCACGGAATTGGCGCAGTTGCTGAAATCTATGATGGTAATCCTCCTCACTTCCCACACGGAGCTATCAGCTCTGCAACTGCTACAGCAGAGATTTTGCGAATTAAACATTTAATCAATAAATATTCACAGGAGTAGTTATGAGAGTATTAATGTTTGGATGGGAGTTTCCTCCCCATATCGCAGGTGGTCTTGGAACAGCTTGTTATGGTTTGACAAAAGGTCTGGCACATAACGATGTAGATGTTCTATTCGTGATGCCATCAGCATCAGGAGATGAGGACCAGAGTGCAGTTAAGATTATAAATGCAAGTGATGTTGCTGTTTATGATACTTGTAAGAATGTTGATGATTTCTTAAACAAGGTTCAGTTCTTGAGAGTAGGAACTAACCTTATGCCTTATCTTGATCCTGTTCAGTTCTCGCAACTTGTTGAGGAAGAGAAGCATACGCAATCAGAAGAGTTTAAGATTCACTTCAAACAGAAATATAAATTTTCAGGAAAATATGGTAAGAACCTAATGGAAGAGGTTGTTCGCTATGCAATGGTAGGTGGTGCTATCGCCATGCAGAATGATTTTGATGTTATTCACGCACACGACTGGCTTACTTATCTTGCAGGTATCTCTGCGAAGCGTCTTACCGGAAAACCTCTTGTAATTCACGTTCACGCTACAGAATTTGACCGTAGTGGAGAGAATGTCAATACCGAAGTATTCCGTTTGGAGCAGACAGGTATGAGAGAGGCAGATAAGGTTATTACCGTAAGTAATCTTACACGAAATATTGTTATAAATAAATACGGAATCGATCCTTCAAAAGTTATTACAGTTCACAATGCTGTTGACTTTGCAGGAAGAAGTGAGATTACTGTTAATCGTACCGTTAAAGAGAAAGTTATCACCTTCTTAGGTCGTATTACTTATCAAAAGGGGCCAGAATACTTTATTGAGGCCGCTTATAAAGTTCTTCAAAGAAATCAGAATGTGAGATTTGTAATGGCGGGAAGTGGTGACCTTTTGAACCGTTCCATTAGACGTGTTGCAAAGTTAGGTATCGCTGATAAGTTCCACTTTACAGGTTTCTTGAGAGGAGCTGATGTACAGAAGATGTTTGCATATTCAGATGTTTATGTAATGCCTTCAGTATCAGAACCTTTCGGTATTTCTCCGCTTGAGGCGATGAAGACTAATGTTCCTACTATTATTTCAAAACAATCTGGTGTTGCAGAGGTTTTGGATTATGCTATTAAAGTTAACTTCTGGGATATCGATGCAATGGCTGACGCTATGTATGCCTTGTTAGAGTATCCAGCCCTATCAGAAATGGCTGCAAGATGTGGTACAGAAGAGGTTAACAACCTTAAATGGGATAATGCAGCAACAAAAATTAAAGATGTATATCAACTAGCAATTAATATGTATAAATAATATGAATAAGACGGTTTGCTTATATTTTCAGGTACATCAACCTGATAGATTAAGAATGTTTAGATTCTTTGACATTGGAAACGATACAAACTATTTTGATGAATTTGCAAATAGAACTATTCTTCGCAGAGTAGCAAATAAGTGCTATCTTCCTGCAAATAATACCATTTTAGAGTTGATCTCTAAACACGGTAAGAATTTCAAAGTTGCATATTCTATATCAGGAGTTGCATTGGAGCAATTTGCTAAATATGCTCCAGAGGTAATTGAGAGCTTCCAACAACTTGCCAAAACCGGCTGTGTTGAATTCTTGGCTGAGACATATTCTCACTCATTGGCTTCTCTTATCTCTGAGTCTGAGTTCAAAAAACAAGTTAAGGCCCAAGCTGCTCTTATTGAGAAATATTTCGGACAAAAACCTACTACATTCAGAAACACTGAATTGATATATTCAGATGCAATTGGTGAAGTTGTAGCAGGAATGGGCTATAAAGTTATGCTAGCTGAGGGTGCTAAGCACGTTCTTGGTTGGAAGAGCCCTAACTATGTCTATACAAATGCAATCAACCCAAGATTGAAAGTGTTGTTGAGAAACTTCTCGCTTAGCGATGATATCGCCTTCAGATTCTCTAATCAAGGTTGGGAATCTTGGCCTCTAACAGCAGACAAATATGTTGCTTGGCTACGTCAAGCATTAGAAAAAGATGATGTTGTAAATCTATTTATGGATTATGAGACATTCGGTGAGCACCAAAATGAATCTACAGGTATCTTTGAATTCTTAAAAGCACTACCTGAGGCAATTATTTCTACAGGTGAAATTGAATTTGCAACTCCAAAAGAGGTGGCTGTAAAACATCAACCTGTTGCTGCTATCAATGTTCCTTATCCAATCTCTTGGGCTGATGAAGAGAGAGATACAAGTGCTTGGCTTGGTAACGAATTGCAGGATGAAGCATTCCACAAATTGTATTCAATCCAAGATAAGGTGGTGAAAACCAAGGATGAAGAGTTATTAAAAGTTTACAGACAATTACAAGAGAGTGATCATTTCTACTATATGTGTACAAAATTCTTCTCGGATGGAGCTGTTCATACTTACTTCAATCCTTATGATACACCATACGAAGCATTTATCAATTATATGAATGTTTTAAGCGATTTAATGATAAGAGTAGAAGATAAATTAAAAACAGTTACAAAGAAAAAGAAAAGCGAGTAGAATTTTTTTATGAAACAGGAGAAAGTGATTAAGCCCGACTACCTTTTTGAGGTTAGTTGGGAGGTTTGTAACAAAGTTGGTGGAATTCACACAGTGATTGCCACCAAATCTTTGTTTTTAGGGAAAGAGTTAAAAAAGAATCATATTTTGATAGGTCCGGATGTTTGGATGGAGACTGAACAGAATCCGGAATTTGTTGAGGATCAATTACTTTTCCGTTCGTGGAGACTATCTGCGGCAGAAGAGGGATTGAGAGTTAGAGTGGGTAGATGGAATGTTCCAGGTAATCCAATTGCCATCTTGGTTGACTTCGCACAATTTATTCCTAAAAAAGATCAGATTTTAACAGATTTATGGAAGAATTATCAAGTTGATTCATTAAACGGAAATTGGGATTACATCGAAAGTGCACTATTTGGTGTGGCTGCCGGTAAAGTGATTGCAAGTTTCACTAAGTATAATATGCCTGCAAACCAAAAGGTTGTGGCTCAGTTCCACGAGTGGATGACAGGTTCTGGTATCCTTTATCTTAAAGCGAAAAATCTTCCAATTGCAACAGTGTTTACTACACACGCAACAGTTATGGGTAGATGTATTGCCGGTAATGGACTTCCACTATATGATAATATGGCACAATATGATGCAGACAGGTGTGCACGTGAATTTGGCGTAGTTTCTCGTCATTCACTTGAAAAGAGCGCAGCTAAAAATTGTGACATATTAACAACTGTCAGCGAAATTACAGCTCGTGAGTGTGCTCAGTTCCTTGGTAGAGAGGTTGATGTAATTACACCTAACGGTTTTGAGAAGAGTCTTGCTCCAAAAGAGGCAGAACTTCCTGCTGCACAAGCTGCTGCACGTGAAAAATTGCTTTCAGTTGCAAGTGCAATGAGTGGTGTGAAATATGACGACGATACTCTATTGGTAGGTATCAGTGGTAGATATGAGTACAAAAACAAAGGTATCGATGTATTTATTGATGCTTTGAACCGCATTAATTCAAGCAGTTATGCTGGAAAGAAAATTGTAGCATTTATAATGGTTCCAGGTGGAATCAATGGCCCGGATAAGGAGTTGCATAATAAGTTGTCAGGTGCTGATTCAACCTATACAACACTTACTACACACTATTTGATGGAGCCGGAATATGATACAATTATCAATAGAGTAAAATCATTAAGCATCAAAAATGCACCTAATGATAGGGTTCATCTACTATTTGCTCCTACATATTTGAATGGTGATGATGGTATCTTCAATATGAAATACTATGACCTTCTTGTAGGTCTTGATTTAACACTATTCCCATCATACTATGAACCTTGGGGATATACACCTCTTGAAAGTTTGATTTTCAGTGTTCCAACTCTTACAACCTCTTTAGCAGGTTTTGGAATGTGGATTGATACCCATTACGATGAAAATTACTCTAAAGGTATCGCTATCGTGACCCGTAGAGATTCAAATTATGACTCAGTTGTAGGTGGAGTTGTTGACAGAATTTTGGAAATTGCCCGTCTTGATGGTGAGCAAAAAGCCGAATATAGAGCAAATGCTAAAGAGGTATCAAACATCGCACTTTGGGATAACAATCTTGTTTACTATAAACAAGCTTATACTCAAGCAATTAGCAAGTTGATTAGTGTCAGAGGTGAGTATCATACAATAGTTGATGACAGACAATCTTCTTTTGTAAAATATAAAGTAAATACACCTAATTGGTCAAGAGTAATGATCAGTAGAAAGGTGCCTGCAAGATTGAAACACCTTGACACAATCTCTAAGAACCTATGGTGGTGTTGGAATCAATCTGCTATTGATCTATTCAAAGGCATTGATCCAGAACTATGGGTAGAGTGCAAGCAAAATCCAATTGCTTTGTTGGATAGTCTTACACTTAAGCAATACAAAGATTTGGAAAAAGATCAGAAGTTCCTTTCTCAACTTGATTTGGTATATGCTGAATTCACAGCTTATATGGATCAAAAGAGACACAGAAAGGGTTCACACGTAGGTTATTTCTGTATGGAGTATGGTCTTGATACATCATTGAAGATCTATTCAGGAGGTTTGGGTATTTTGGCCGGTGACTATTTGAAAGAGTCAAGTGATATGATGGTTAAGATGACTGCAGTTGGTCTTCTTTATAAGTATGGTTACTTTACACAGAAATTATCTGCTCAAGGTGATCAAGTATCGACATACGAACCACAAGACTTTACAAAGATTCCTGCAACCCCTGTTCTCGATAAAGATGGTAATTGGGTAACTATCTCTGTTGCTTTCCCTGGTAGAAATATCTATGCACGTCTTTGGAGAGTGGATGTAGGTCGTACAGAGTTGTATCTGTTGGATACTGATTATGAAGCAAACTTGCCGGAAGATCGTCAGGTTACACACCATTTGTATGGTGGTGACTGGGAAAACCGTCTAAAACAGGAGCTATTGTTGGGTATTGGTGGTATCCGTGCTTTGAGAGCATTGGATTTGAATCCAGATGTATATCATTGCAACGAAGGTCACGCCGCATTTATCGGTCTTGAGAGATTGAGAGAGTATATTTCGACAGATAATTTGTCATTTGGCGAGGCACTTGAAGTTGTAAGAGGTTCATCTCTATTTACAACACACACACCGGTTCCAGCAGGTCACGATGCATTTAACGAAGATTTGTTAAGAACTTATATATCACACTATCCTGCACGCCTTAAGATTGATTGGCAAGCTTTGATGGCTTTAGGTAAAATTGATGCAAATAATCAATCTGAAAAGTTCTCAATGAGTATTTTGGCAGCCAACCTTTCACAAGAGGTGAATGGAGTAAGCTGGTTGCACGGAAAAGTTAGTCAGAAAATTCTTGCAAATATGTGGCCTGGATATCTTCCAGATGAGTTGCACGTAAGTTATGTAACTAATGGTGTTCACTATCCTACTTGGACTGCTCCTGAATGGAAAGAGATTCATTCTCAGGTATTTGGCGAAGAGTTTAAGACTCACCACTATGATAAGAGCTGCTTCAACGGTATTTACAATGTTAAGAGTGATACTATTTGGAGCACAAGAAATAAATTACGTAAGAGACTAATTGATGCTGTTAAGGATTGTATGAGCGATACTACAGCTACAAATCACTACTCACCACGTCAAATCGTTAAGATTAAAAAGACACTTCGTGATGATGTTTTGACAATTGGTTTCGCAAGAAGATTTGCTACTTATAAGAGAGCGCACCTATTGTTCCGCAACTTGGAAAGATTGAATGAGATTGTTAACAATCCTGAAAGACCAATCCAATTCTTGTTTGCAGGAAAGGCGCACCCAGCTGATAAGGCAGGTCAGGATTTGATCAGACAAATCGTTGAGGTATCAAAGATGCCACAATTCATCGGTAAGATCGTATTTGTTCCAAACTATGATATTACAATAGCAAAACTATTGGTTCAAGGTGTTGATATTTGGTTGAATAACCCAACAAGACCTTTGGAAGCATCAGGAACAAGTGGAGAAAAAGCTGTAATGAATGGTGTTATGCACTTCTCAGTCCTTGATGGTTGGTGGGTAGAAGGTTATAAACCAGGTGCAGGTTGGGCTCTTCCAATGGAACGCACATACACCGATCAAAACTATCAAGATGAGTTGGATGCTGCAACTATCTACTCTATGTTTGAGAACGAGATTGCTCCAACATTCTATAATAAAGATTCTAAATCTGGTATGCCAGAGGAGTGGATTGATATTATCAGAAATACTGTAGCAAAAGTTGCTTGTGATTTCACAACTAACAGAATGTTGTCAGATTATGTAAATAAATATTACGATTCTCTATACAAACGTTTCAAACAATTGACAGAGAATGACTACAATCTTGCTCGTGAAATCTCATTCTGGAAGAGAAGAGTTCGCAGAGAGTGGCCACACTTGAAAGTGATGGAGTATGAAAAACCAGATACATCTACTACTACAATGGTTTTGGGTAAAGAGTATATTTCAACTCTGAAACTATTCATCGGTGAATTATCACCAGAGGATATTGGAGCTGAAATTCTTTATGCAACTCAAAACGAATCTGGTGAGTACTCAATTGATAAGGTTATTGAGTATAAATGTTCAGAATGTGAGGATGGAGTTGCAACTTACAAGTGTAAGATTGTTCCTGAATCTACTGGTCTATATTCAACAACAGTGCGTATCTTCGCTAAGAATAAAGCACTTCCTCACCGTCAAGATTTTGAATTAGTTAGATGGTTGTAGCCACTACCGGATTCTTTGATGGTCTTCACAAGGGACATCAAAAAGTATTAGACTGCTTGTGCTCTACTGCCCGTAAAAATGGGCAGAAGAGCGCAGTAGTTACTTTTTGGCCACACCCAAGAGCAGTCTTGCAAAAGAATGCAGAGTCCTTCCGACTTTTAACCTCTTTGGAGGAGAAGCAGGATCTCATTAGGGCATTTGGTGTAGATGATCTCTATGTTGTAAGTTTTACCAAAGAGTTCAGTAAGTTGTCTGCAAGAGAATTTATAAAGGAGTATCTAATTGATAAATATAATGTAGATACTTTGATTGTAGGGTATGATCACCGACTCGGAAACGAAAATACATCAGAAGATATCACACTGCCAGAGATAGCCCAAGAGCTTGGTATTAAGTGTGTTAGGGTTGATGAGTTTGATAGGGAAGGTGTTGCTGTCAGCTCTACAAAAATCAGACATAAGATTATTGAGGGAGATGTCGAATCGGCATCTGATATGTTAGGTTATAATTATATGCTCAAGGGAGTTGTTGTAATGGGTAGGAGAATTGGCCGTTCACTCGGATTCCCAACAGCAAATATGCAACTCTATGAACCATTGAAAGTTGTACCAAAGAATGGTGTCTATGCTGTTAAGGTAACTGTAGATGGAAAGTTCTATATCGGAATGTGCAATATCGGAGTAAGACCTACATTTGGTCTCTCTACGGAGCGTACAATCGAGACACATATCCTCAATTTTAACGAAGATATCTATGGTTTGGATATAAAGATTGAATTTTTGGAGAGGGTAAGAGATGAGATCTCTTTCAATAGTAAAGAGGAGTTGGTATCTCAGTTAAAGAGCGATCTCCAAATTGTCTCAAAACATCTTTGTATTTTGTAAACACTTTGTTATCTTTGTGTAAACTAATTTGTTATGTCAACTCTATTTATCATATTGATCTCTATCTTTTTTGTGATAATTACCGCTAATAATCGCAAAAAGGGGAGAAGGTCTTTTGATGAGATGCCGGGTGGTTCAACTCCTGAGAGTGAGGTAGAACCAATTACAACCCTTGAATGGGATCCTCAGACTAGGAGATTTGTAGAAAAGAGTGCTAAGCCAGAGGTGATTAAAGTCCCTGCGAATGATGCTTCGCAGAGAGTTAAAAAGAGTAAGAGTGTCTCAAAACAATCCCCTGCAAGATCTTCGGAAGGTGTTGAGAATCAGTCGGTTGTGAGTGATGATAAAGTTGGTGAAGATTTGGATATTACAGCTGAAAAGTTAGTTGTTTATTCCGCAATAATGGAACCAAAATACAAAGATTATTAATTTGTAAATTAAAAATTTATTATCTTTGTGGCGTTATAGGAAAGGGCCCTCTCCGGGGTGCCTTTCAATTTTTTTTGTTTATTTGAAATTTTAATAATTATGTCGGTACACTTTGTAACACAAGAAGGTCTGGATGCTTTAAAGGCAGAACTAGCTGAACTGATTGCGCAAAGACCAGTTATATCTAAACAAATCGAAGAGGCTCGTGATAAGGGAGACCTTTCTGAGAATGCAGAGTATGATGCTGCAAAAGATGCTCAAGGTCTTTTAGAGTTGAAAATTGCCAAAATGGAGACTCTTGTTGCTAATGCTCGTGTAATTGATGAGTCAAACATCAATACAGAACAGGTTCAAATTTTGAACAAGGTAACAATTAAGAATGTCAAAAATGGCGCTGTCGCAACCTATACATTAGTAGGTGAAAGCGAGGCAGATTTTAAGGCAGGTAAGTTGGCTATCAACACACCTATCGGCAAGGCACTTGTTGGTCATAAAAAGGGTGATGTGGTTGATGTTCAAATCCCTGCAGGTTTAGTTCAATTTGAAATTATTGAAATAGGAATCTAATATGGCTTCAATTTTTACAAGAATCGTAAAAGGTGAGATTCCATCTTATAAAGTTGCAGAGAGTGATAAATTCTATGCCTTTTTAGATATCGCGCCAATGGCAAAAGGTCACACTTTGGTTATCCCTAAACGTGAGGTTGATTATATTTTTGACATTGAGGATCAAGAATATATGGAGTTACAATTATTTGCAAAACGTGTTGCAGAGGCAATCAAAGAGGCAATCCCTTGTCAGAGAGTTGGTGTAGCTGTTTTAGGAATGGAGGTTCCACACGCACACATTCACCTTGTTCCGCTTCAGACAGAGGCAGATATGGATTTTCGCAAAAGTAAACTTCAACTCTCGACAGAGGAGTTTCAAGAGATAGCCAAGAGAATATCAGATGCATTTAATAAATAATCTAAGTGATTGAATATGAAAAAGTTATTATTGTTTTTCTCAATATTGCTTATTGCAGCATCTTGTACTAAAAATAGTGCAAATGTACAATTAACCATTACAGATGCTAAAGATTCTACAGGAGTAATTGTTACTTTATTGGATATAAATAGATTACAACTAATTGATACACTTCAACTTAAAGCTGATGGTAAATTTAGTTACGAAGTTGAATTGCCAGAGGATACTCCAAGTTTCTATTATTTCTTCTCAGAGGGAAAGAAAATTGCTTCAGCAATTCTTCAACCTGGAGATAAAGTCTCAATTACAACAAACCTTGCTGATGGTCTTTACGAAATCTCAGGGTCAGAAGAGAGTGATCTTCTTTGGAAAATTGAGAGAGAATTCGGAGATGCTAGTGATCAATATCGTCAATTATTGGCAAGATTGGATGAAACAAATGAGAACGATTCAGAGACATTGAAAGAGATTCAAGCAGAAATGAGTCAATTATATATTGAGTATAAGAGAACTGCTATGAAACACATTATGAGCAATCTTAACTCAATTACAGCAGTTTCAACTCTATTTCAGGAGTTTTCACAGGAGTTGCCAATCTTTGCTCAAGCTAATGATGTATTCTTGTTCAAAACTGTTTATGATTCAGTATCAGTAGTTTACCCTGACTCAAAGTTGGTGGCTGCACTTAATAATCAGATTATTCAGAGATATAATGTATCTGAGTTGCAAAAAATGGTGAATAACGCTGGTGAACTTGCATTCCCAGAGATAACAATGCCTGATATCAATGGTCAAGAGCAAAAATTATCATCATTAAATGGTAAAGTTATCGTTCTTTACTTCTGGAGTGAAGCAGCTGAAGATCAAAAGATGTTCAACATTGAACTTAAAGAGATTTACGAGAAGTATCACTCTAAGGGTTTAGAGGTTTATCAAGTATCTTTGGATATAGATAAGTCATCTTGGGCTACAACTGTAAGAACTCAAGAGTTACCTTGGATTTGTGTTAATGATGGTTTAGGTATTGAATCACAATCACTTTCTGCCTATAATGTGCAGACTATTCCAGCTCTATACCTAATCGCAAGAGATGGCTCAATCCCTGTAGTAGATGTATTCAATCCTGCAGAGCTTGAAAAACAGATAAGAAAATTGCTATAAAATCGATTTTTTGCTGATTCCGGCAACAAAATCTTTAAGATAGAAGGGTTCAAAGTATGCTACATCTTTGAACTCTTTTTTTGTCCACATCTCGAAAGCTGGAGTCGCCATTGCTGATGCTTTAGGCGAACTTGTATCAAAGTAGCTATTTTCTTTATTGCAGATGTTTTTGAATTTTTCCACGCCATCTCCAATAAACAGAACTCTATTTGAACTCAATATATCTGAGAAAGAATTCTCATCCAAAATCTCAGGTCTTATTTCGTTAATTCTTTGATAATCAGAATTATATGTGGCTGTAAACACCTCCATTCTTCGAGCATCAATCATAGGAACTATAAGGTCATATTGGCCCTCTGATTGATATGCTAAAGTTGTAAGAGTTGAAATTCCAATCAGAGGAATATTCTTGCCAAAACAGATACCTTTGGCAGTAGATACTCCTACCCTTAACCCCGTATAAGAACCAGGTCCTTCACTGACTGCAACAGCATCAAGATCTTTTACCTCTATATTACACCTTTTCAGTGTAGTCTCAATTAGTGGTGCAAGCATAGAAGCGTGAGCTTTCGGCTCTTTAATATACTCTTGAGAGATAACCTTATCGCCAAGAGAAATTGCCACTGAACAGGCCTCTGTACTTGTTTCAATCAATAAAATGTAGGGTAGATTGTTATTCATAACTCTTAATGCTTACTTTAATACCTTGTTCTAAACCATTATTAATGATGTTAAATGGTGCGCATACCACTTTTTCATCGGCAGTTAGTCCACTAATGATCTCCACTCTCTTGAGATTGTCTATACCACAGACAATTTCGCGCTCTTCAATTCTCATATCATCTCCTATAACATATACTATGTCGTGATACTTTGCAGTCAAGGAGTCGCGTTTGGACTTAACTGAATGCAAAGGTAAGTTAAGAACTCCAATTTTCCTCTCAGTTTTTATAGAAACATTTGCAGACATACCTGGTTTAAATGGATTTTTCCTCTTTGCAGATAGCTCTGAATAGGAATTTTTGTCAATTAAAATTTTCACAACAAAGTATATTAAATGTTGAGAAAATGGATTGTCGCTCTTTGCTGAGTTTGCAATATGAGAAACCTTGCCAATAAAGGTGTGATTTGGATAGGCATCCATCTTTATCGTTGCACTATCTCCAACGGCAATATGAACGATGTCGCTTTCGCCAATCTCAGCAAGGACCTCAAATTCATCTAGATTTGCAACCCTAAAAAGCTCAGTACCTGACATTTGACTTGTGCCTACAACTCTCTCTCCAATCTCAACATTCATAGCAGATATTGTCCCGTTCATAGGTGAATAGATATTGGTTTTGTTGAGGTTCTCTTTGGCCTCGTTCAGACTTGCAATAGCTCTATTAACATTATACTTTGCTGCCTTTAACTCTTTTTTGGCAATCTCTAACTCTCCATTGACCTCTTCAAATTCCACCTGCGATATCACTCTGTTTTCATACATCTTTTTGTATCTCCGGTAATTGAGTTCACTCTGTCTGACCTGAGATTCTTTAAGTCTATATTGAGTTTCCACTGCATTTAGCGATGCCTGAGCCATCTCTACAAGTGAGATGTAGTTCTCCTGGTTGATTTTTATGATTAAATCTCCTTTTGCAACACTATCTCCCTCTTCGTGGTGGAGTTCAATAATCTCACCTGAGAGTTCAGATGATATCTTAACCTCTGTTACGGGTTTAAGAACGCCATTAGTAGAGAACTCTTTCTCTATGGTGCCATAAGTGGGATATGTCGCAGTAACTTCTTGAATATCAGGAGTTTTTCTCAATAAAACAATGCCGATAATCACAACTATCCCCATTGCAATTAAGAATCTTTTGTGTTTGAGATGCAATCTACCTCTCTCTCTTTTCATATCTCTCTCCTAATTTTTTGTTGTTAATATTCTCATAAAACTCAATAATTTTCACCTGAAAAATGTATTGATACTTTATCTGTAGAAAGTTGGCTTGAGCTTCGTGAAGATTGTTTTTGGAAACAATGTAGTCCGTACTGCTTACAATACCATTGTTGAACTTTTCCGAAGTTATTCTGAAAGATTCACTCATAGCTTTCAGATTCTCTTCGGCAGCTATATATTGTCTGTAGTATCCTTCAGCATCAGTTACAACTCTTTGGAGTTTCGAAACTAACTCTTGATTCCTCTCTGCAAGAGAGTATTTGGCTCTGTTGAATGCAATCCTGGCTCTCTTTACAGATAGATAATTGCCTGATTTTGAAAATATTGGGATGGCAATAGAGACTCCTACTGTCGGGTTTAGATTACTCTTCATTCTTTGAAAAATATTATTTGTATGATAATCATTTACAAATGTGTTAAGTGAACCATTCAGAGTAACTCTTGGCATCAAAGCTCCTATAGCCATTCCAATCTGATTTTTATAAACTTGGCACTCCAACTCCTTAATTCTCAATTCAGGTAGGGAAGAGGCAATATCGGTTACACTTTCGTAACCGATATATATCCCTTTTAATGTCTCGCCATATTGAGGCTCTATAATCTCAAACGGAGTCTCGTGATTGAGGTTAAGTAGCTGCATAAGAGAGAGTTTTTCCATATCCACACTGCTCTGTGCAGTTGCAACTTCTACTCTTTCCCAGGCAAGTTGTGCCTCCATATCAAGAAGCGCCCCGTAAGATTGTTCACCTACCTCAACAAGAGTGGCAGTCCTCTCTCGTTGAGAAATTGTTCCTTCCAGATTACTCGACTTCGCCTCTAAAATCTTTTTATTTAGTAATAACTGAAGATAAGATTTAGTAATTTCAATAATTATATTATTCTTAAGCTCCTCATATTCAACAATTTCTATCTCTTTTGCAAGTCTGTTTCCTATTATGTTTCTCTCACGTTGCAAACCATCGAAAATTGTGATTTCCCCACATAATGCAGCAGAACTCAGCTGAGATAACCGGTTCTCTACAATCTCCAGATCCTGAATATTCACAGAGCGTCCCCAATTCAGATTATGCTCCCCAATCAACCTAATTTCAGGTGCGATGTGAAGTATAGAATTGATGTGATCCAGTTTGCTGATTTTTATCTCGCTCTCCTGCATCTTTATCTTTATATTATTCTCCAGAGCGTAATCGATACACTCCTCTAATGACCATAATTTTTTGCTTGTAATAATATGACTATCAATGCTTTCCCCTCTGGAAATAGTGAATCCACATAACCACAACACAAGCATAGTCAAGATTATTGTTACTTTGTTTCCAAGACTGCTCATAAAAATTATTATTAAAAAAGGCGTAGATTGACAATCTCTCAGCAGTCAGATCTACGCCGAGAAAAAGAGTTTTTACATAAACCACCCTTTGACAGTGGATGCAATCATACTACCGGAATCTTTGATAATTCTAACGATTGTCCCTACAACATAACCAATGGCATAGAATGCCTTCTTAACCTTTGCATCAACTCCTCCAACTACACAAGTTGCCTCATATCTGCTCAATTCGATAAGAGCTTCATTTTGATGATTTTTCATAGAATACATAATTAACGATTAAACCTTCTTGTAATATCCATCTTTAAATCCCTTCACAAACTGAGGTACATAGTTTGTGACAAAATGGATGATTGGTTCCAAATAGATGGCATACTGAAGGAACTCTTTGAAAGTCAATCCACCCCGAGTCTGTAGTTCGGAAGCATCCAAACACACAAGACCACTCATACTTTTCTCTTCCATAAACATTAATAAATTAAGTTATACTACATTTTCAGGTGTGTAGATTTCCACCGATGAGTGCGCACTCATTTTTATAATTCTATCCGAATATTTAAGATTATTATTGTTATGGGTAATTAGGATTACCGCTTTATTCTCCCTTTTTAATCTCTGTAATGTATTGAAAATCAGTAATTCAGACTCTGAATCAAGTGATGATGTGGCTTCGTCGAGAATTAAAATAGATGGATCTCTATATAGAGCTCGAGCAATCGCTATCCTCTGAATCTGTCCACCTGACAGGGTCGCTCCCGACTCTCCAACTTCAGTCATCAATCCTAAAGGGAGTTCAGAGGTAAAGTTGAGAATTCCAAGCTCCCTGCATATAGAGACAACTGATTGGTAATCAGGAGATAGATCACAGCAAGTTATGTTATCAATAATAGAGCATTTGAAAAGTGTTGCCCGTTGAGGTACGATTGATATATATCTTCGCCAATCCTCAATGTTAAAGGATTTAATCGATATGCCGTCAATTGAAATCTCTCCGGAGTCGGTATTATAACTCCTCATAAGAAGCTCTGCAAAAGTGCTTTTGCCGCAACCACTCTCTCCAATTACCGCACAGATCTCTCCGCTATTTATTGTCAAGTTCAGATTCTTGAAAAGTTCATCCCGTCCAACGTATGAAAATGTCACATCTCTAAACTCAATACTCCTGAATTTTGCAGGTGGGGAGGGGAGCTTTTTGCTACCTTTTTCAAAAGAGTCACACTCCGTCGGCAAATCAATAATCTCAAATACTCTCTCAGCAGCAATTTTTGCCTCTGTAAATGAGTCATTTATTGTTATTAACTCAGTGATTGGTGATGAAATAAAACTGGCTAATGAGTAAAATGTAACAAATTCACCAACAGTGATACTGCCCATAAATATATAGTATGCTCCAAAGGATAATACACTGATAATTAACAAATTAGATGTTGTATTAATGACGCCTCCAATCACTGAGATACGCTTACCTGCACTATAAATTGTATTGGCAAGTTCGCAATAGTTCCTCCTGATAACTCCCTCAAATAGCGACTCTATCCCAAAGTATTTTATGCTTTTAACAGATGATATTGCCTCCACACTTTTGGCCTCAAAGTTTGCCGATTTAACAATAATTTCTCTATTATATCTCCTGTTAATTCTATTGGTAATGATATATATCATACTATATGTTGGGACGAAAATCATCACGATAGAGGCAATCTTCCAATGGAATCCCAGCATCGCAACCATTGATATAATTACAGAAATAGAGGCAACTATCAGTGATATTGAGGCATCTGTAATAAAACTTCTTACCTTGGCAATGTCTGAAATTCTGCTGTTTAATTCCCCGCTGCTTCGTGTCATAAAAAATGATATCGGAAGTTTAAATAGATGGGAGATATACTTCATAATAATCTCCATATCTATCTTAATATTACTCTTAATTATAGTCATTCCTCTCAGGTAGATGATTCTTGAAGATATCAGAGTGATAATTAACATAATAATTACCACGACAATTAACATTTCAGACTCTTTCGAAGGTAGAATTCTATCAATTACTTCGCCTACGAATATCGAGGTGCTGATGCCTGCTATAACAAATAGAAATGAGTAGAGAATCAATCTTTTATACTCAGCTTTGCAGAGTAGCAGCACTTTGAAAAGTCTCATTATGGCAGACTCATTCCCTTGACTTTTCTGAAAGGTTGCAGATGGTGTGAAAAATATCACAATCCCGCTCCATATATCTTCTAATTCATTAATTGACAATCTCTTATAATCACCAATAGCCGGATCCATTATAGTGCATTTATTGCCATTTATACTATAAAGTACTACAAAATGCAGCGCTCCATCTTTCTGACAGATATGCAGAGTGGCAGGTAGAGTTGTACTGATAAGAGACCCGATTTTTTTCTCGGGAGATTTCATAGCTTTCGCATCAAGTTTGAGCCATTCGGCAGCTTTTAGGATTCCCAGAACAGATGTCCCATTCTTATCTGTTCCACACGCCTCCCTTATCTCTATCAGAGGTTTTTCTACACCATAATAGGCAGCAACCGATTTGACACAGGCAGCAGCACAATCCTCAACATCGTGTTGTTTAACAATAAACCTACGCTTCATACTCTCTCCTCATAAATAATAAAGAGAGCGGCATCCAACTTCACTGCGTCCCCTCCTCTATAGGCGCATTCTTCCCCTCGCCACTCTCTGATGATTCAACCCTAAACAAACAAAATCTACTTTACAATCGCTGTAACGAAAGCGAATGCAAAGTAGATTCAATTTCTTTCCGAATGTTTGTCTCAAATATCAATCACTAAAAAGTATTGATCTTTGGGGTAATCGAAAATATTTTTAAAAAAGAGAATTCAGGTAAGGGAATATGCTCTTGATTGCTGTCAGGAAAGGTGTATAGAGGGCAGATTCATCAATTTTTTCCTGTGGAATAAAATTTGTCAATTGATTTATTGAATCGACAAAATAGATAACCAATCCAACAACAAATGCGAATTTCAAAAAAGAGAAAACAAATCCCAAAAGTCTGTTTAATGCCCCTAAAAGTGTGATGTGAATGATTTTTTCAATTAACGTGCCTAATAAGTTGAGGATTATGGCAACCGCAACAAAAATCAGAATGAAGGATGCAATTTTAACCCATACTACACCAGATTCGTTTACAGTGATAAGAGTCATAAGCCATTGAGATACCACCTCAGAGAAGCGTAGGGATAGAATTATGCCTAAAATAATCACAGCCAAAGCAATTACTTGCTTTATAAATCCATTCTTAAAACCAAAATAAATTGAGGGTAAAAGAGCAATTACAATCAAAATATCAATAATTCCCATAAGTTAGTAAGTTATTATTCTATTAATAGTTTGAAAATAGTTCGTATCTTTGCACCCCAAATATACAATTTTATGCAATTCAAAGAATATAAAAATTTAGATCTTATTGAAATAGGTCGTTCAGTTTTGGAAAAATGGAATTCCGAAAAGTGTTTCGAGAATCTTTTGAAATTAAAAGAGGGTAATAAAAAGTTTGTCTTCTTTGAGGGACCACCTTCAGCAAACGGAATGCCTGGTATACATCACGTAATGGCGAGAGCAATTAAAGATGCTATTTGTAGATATAAGTCACAAACCGGTTACCTTGTACAGAGAAAAGCAGGATGGGACACACACGGTCTGCCTGTTGAGTTGGGAGTTGAGAAGATGCTTGGTATTACAAAAGAGGATATCGGTAAGACAATCACTGTCGAAGAGTATAATGACACTTGTCGCAAACAGGTGATGAAATATACAGCAGAGTGGGTTAATATGACTCAAAGAATTGGTTATTGGGTTGATATGGATAATCCATACATCACCTACGATAACAGATATATTGAGACTTTATGGTATCTTTTGAAAGAGATTTACAAGAAGGGTTATCTTTATAAAGGATACTCAATTCAGCCATACTCTCCTGCTGCCGGTACAGGATTAAGCTCTCACGAGTTGAATCAACCTGGATGCTATCGAGATGTTAAAGATACAACTTGTGTTGCTCAGTTTGAGATTATTCGTGATGAGAAGTCTGAATTTTTATTTGAAGGAGAGAGTGATCCTCTATTCTTCCTTGCTTGGACAACAACTCCTTGGACTCTACCATCTAATACAGCACTTTGTGTTGGACCAAAATTCAATTATGTGAAGGTAAGAAGTGTAAATCCATACACAAAAGAACCTGCTGTATATGTTGTGGCAGAGGCGTTGGTTTCAGCTCACTTTAATGATAAAATTGCATACGAAATTGTTGGTCAACCAATCAAAGGTGTTGATTTAGAGGGAATTAACTATAAACAATTAATCCCTTGGGTAAAACCTGATGAGGGAGCATTCCGAGTTATTACAGGAGATTATGTTACTATCGAAGATGGTACAGGTATCGTTCATATCGCCCCTACATTTGGTGCTGATGATGCGAAAGTTGCCCGTATTCACAAGATTCCTGCATTACAGGTTGTAGATAAAGCAGGTGTTAAGCAGGCGATGGTCGATAGATCAGGTAGAATGTATAGAATTGAAGATTTGGATAGCAAGTTTGTTGAAGAGAGAGTTGATGAAACATACAAAGCTTTTGCTGGCAGATTTGTTAAGAATGCATACGATCCAGAGTTAAAGGATGGTGATCCTACCCTTGATGTAGATATCTGTGTAGATTTAAAACAAAAGGGTTTAGCTTTCAAGATTGAGAAGCATACCCACAACTATCCACACTGCTGGAGAACAGATAAGCCAGTCCTTTATTATCCATTGGACTCTTGGTTTATCAAGACAACTGCAGTTCAACCTCGTCTTATTGAGTTAAATAAGGAGATTAACTGGAAACCGGAATCAACAGGTACAGGTCGTTTTGGTAAATGGTTGGAAAATCTTCAAGATTGGAACTTGTCAAGAAGCCGTTATTGGGGAACTCCACTTCCAATTTGGAGAACAGAAGATGGAGCAGAAGAGAAGTGCATTGGATCTATCAAAGAGCTATATTATGAGATTGAAAAGGGTGTAGAAGCTGGATTTATGAGTGAAAATCCATTCAAAGTGAAAGGATTTAACCCTGAAGATAGTTCAAAAGAGAATTATGACAAGATTGATATTCACCGTCCTTACGTTGATGAACTATATCTTGTTTCTGATAGTGGTCGTAAGATGGTTCGTGAAAGAGACCTTATTGATGTTTGGTTCGATTCAGGAGCTATGCCATACGCTCAAGAGGGGTTGGCAAAGATGGGACAAGAGGAGTTTGGACAAACTGCGGATTTCATTGCCGAAGGTGTTGACCAAACTCGTGGATGGTTCTTTACATTGCACACAATTGCCACTATGGTATCAGATAAATGTGCTTATAAGAATGTAATATCCAATGGACTTGTTCTTGACAAGAAGGGAGAAAAGATGAGTAAGCGTCTTGGTAATGCTGTGGATCCATTCGAGGTATTGGATACTTATGGTGCAGACCCATTGAGATGGTATATGCTTACAAATGCTCAACCTTGGGATAACCTTAAGTTTGATATTGCAGGTGTTGATGAAGTCAAGAGAAAATTCTTCGGAACACTTTACAACACATACTCATTCTTTGCTTTGTATGCTAATGTAGATAAATTTGATTGTTCGCAAGCTCAAATTCCAGTATCAGAGCGTCCAGAGATTGATAGATGGATTATTTCTCTTCTAAACTCATTGGTTAGAGATGTGAGAGCTGCTTATGAGAATTATGATGTTACACAGGCAGGTCGTCTGATCGATTCATTTGTTCAAGATAATTTGAGTAACTGGTATGTTCGTTTGAACCGTAAGAGATTCTGGGGTGGTGGTTTGACTGATGATAAAATTGCTGCATATCAGACTCTTTATGAAGCACTATCTAAGATTGCAATCTTAGCTGCTCCAATTGCACCATTCTATATGGAAAGATTGTATCTTGACCTACATCCAGAAGCGCAAAGTGTTCACTATGTGGATATGCCAGAATTTGATAATGATTTGATTGATAAGGATTTAGAAGAGAGAATGAATTTGGCTCAATTGAGCTCTTCAATGATTTTGGCTCTTCGTCGCAAGGTGAATATCAAAGTGCGTCAGCCACTTGCTAAAATTATCATACCTATCCTTGATCCAAAAATCAAAGATCAATTTGAGATGGTAAAACAGATTGTTCTTAGCGAGGTGAATGTGAAGGATGTTGAATATATTTCTGATGTTACTGGTCTGATTACACGTAAGATTAAGCCAAACTTCAAGAGTCTTGGTAAACGTTATGGTAAACAGATGAAAGAGATTGCTGCAACATTTGCTGCAATGTCACAACAAGAGATTGCAGATATCGAAAGATGTTCATCTTATATTATTGCGCTTCCAAGTGGTGATGTTGAGTTGTTGAAAGATGATTACGAAATTATCTCTCAAGATATGCCGGGCTGGTTGGTTGCCACTGAGGGTAAATTGACTATTGCTATGGATATCACTATTACTGATGATCTTCGTAAAGAGGGTGTAGCAAGAGAGTTGATTAATCGTATTCAAAATCTACGTAAAGATAGCGGCTTTGAAGTTACTGATAAGATAGTTGTAACTATCGCTCAGGATGATGAAATCAAAGAGGCTCTTGAACAATTTGGAGAATATGTGTGTTCGCAAACTTTGGCTAAAGAGATTTCTCAAGCAGAAGAGCTTGATGGTGAAGAAGTTGAATGGAAGGATAGCACAATTAAAATAGCTGTTAAAAAAGTATAAATGGAACACAAAACTTATATAAATAGAGCAATTGAACTTGCTTGTAACTCAGCTGTAAGTGGTGGAGGACCTTTCGGATGTGTTATTGTAAAGGATAACAAGGTAATAGGCGAGGCATCTAATAGTGTTACAAAAGATAATGACCCTACTGCTCACGCAGAGGTAAATGCTATTAGACAAGCTTGTAAAGCATTGAATACCTTTGATTTGTCGGGTTCTACCTTATACACAAGTTGTGAACCTTGCCCTATGTGTCTTGCCGCTTGTTACTGGGCTCATATCTCTGAAATTTATTATGCAGGAGATCAGCACGATGCTGCATTGGCAAATTTCGATGATAACTATATCTATGAGGAGTTTAAAAAACCAATGGAGGAAAGAGATATTAAAGTTGTCAGAATTGAGCCTCAAAATGGAAAATTGCCATTTTTGGCGTGGAGAGATAACGATAATAAACTACCATATTAGTTTTATTAATATTTTTTTATTATCTTTACTAAATCAATTAAATACTTAAAGTTATGAAACAGGAAGAAGATGTGAAGGTAGAAGAAACTACAATGGAAAAGGTTCGCTATAGCGATGAAGAACTTCAAGAGTTTAAGGATATTATCTTGGAAAAACTTGCAAATGCTAGAGATAATTACAATCAGCTAAAAGCTGCAATAACTCATAGTTCCAGCAACGACACTGAAGATACTTCTCCAACTTTCAAAGTGTTGGAAGAGGGCGCATCATCTTTGTCAAAAGAGGAAGCTGGACAATTAGCTGCAAGACAATACAAGTTTATCCAGAGTCTTGAGGCGGCATTAGTTCGTATTGAGAATAAGACTTATGGTATTTGCCGCGAAACCGGTAAACTTATACCAAAGGAGAGATTAAGACTTGTTCCTCACGCAACTCTTAGCGTTGAAGGAAAGAATATGCAGGGAAGATAAGATGACAAAAGAGGTGAATCTAAAGAGGAGAAGCTGGACCATTATTATATTGTCAGCTTTACTACTCTTGATAGATCAAGTCGTAAAAATTCTTATTAAGACCAATATGACCATTGGCCAATCATTTGATGTGTTTGGCGATTGGTTTAAGATTCTTTTTGTTGAAAACGAAGGAATGGCCTTCGGTATGGCCTTTGGTGGAGAGGTGGGTAAATTTTTGCTCACATCTTTTCGTATAATCTTAGTTATTGCACTTATCTATTATATAGTTAAACTCCTTAAAAGGAGTGATGTAAAGATGGGTGTGATTGTGGGCTTCAGTTTGATAATGGTTGGGGCATTGGGAAATATTATTGACTCTTTTTTCTACGGAGTGCTATTTTCAGAATCGACCTATACATCTGTAGCTCAATTTCTTCCAGAGGGTGGTGGATATGCCCCTCTTTTCCACGGTAAGGTTGTGGATATGCTCTATTTTCCATTAATAGATACAACTTTCCCAGAGTGGATTCCTTTCATTGGAGGTAAAGCATTCCGCTTTTTCCAACCAATATTTAACATAGCAGACTCCTGTATAACTTGCGGAGCATTCTATCTTCTGCTATTCCAGAGTAAATTCTTTATGCAAGATAAAAAAGAAAAAGAGGTCGAATAAGATCTCTTTTTTTTGTATTAATTATCTCAAGAATATCACAACAATCTGAGTTTTTTTATCCTATTTTTTGCATTCAAATTTCTGATAATTATGAGTGTGAAAAGTGAAAAGCTGGCAAGAAATATGGCTTTAGAGCATAAAGAAGAGAGCAACACCAATCATACTGATTGCTACTCCTAAAATCTCTTTACTCTTTACCTTTTGCTTGTATATTAGCGTATAAGGTAAGATGATTAACACAGGTGTTAATGCCATAAGTGTAGATGCGATACCGGTATTTGTGTATCTGACGGCAGCCAAGGATAATGAAACACCAATTACAGGACCAAATAGTGTTGCGAAAATAGATGCATTAAATCCTTTGCGATCTTTCGAGATATCTTTCAATTTTTTCAGATCCTTCTGCAGAGCCATCCAACATATAAAACCTATGGCACCAACAATTGATCTGATCATAGTTGAGGCAAAGGGAAGTATTTGAGAAAAACTCTCTGAAGCATTATCCGGTATTGCCTGAGCATAGTGTTCGATGCCAATTTTACTTAAAACAAGTCCTACACCCTGTCCAAGCCCTGCACCTATCCCCAATAAAACACCTTTTATAGGTAAATTAAATCGGATTTTGCTCTTTTCACCTTTACTAAGAATAGATAGGGCAATACCACTTATTGTAACAATCATTGCAATCCAGGATTTCCAGGACATCATTTCTCCAAGTAAAATCCAACTTGTAATGGCAGATATAGGTGGGGCAAGTGTCATAAAAAGCTGACCAATCCTGGCCCCGATGACTACATAAGAGTTGAATAGACAGAAATCTCCAAACACATATCCAACCAGACCTGAGAGGGCGAGATAAAACCAAGCTTTTCCATCAGCATAGATAGGAAATGGTGTTCCGGTTGCAATCCAAAGCATTATTGCAAGAAATAGTGTCGCAAAAACCATTCTTATTACATTGACAGTCATAGCCCCAAGCCGACGACTTGCTTCGTTGGCAAATAGAGCTGTAATAGTCCAGGAGACCGCAACCACTAAGGAAATTATTTCACCAATATGATTCATTTTGAAAATATTGTGGCAAAAGTAGTAAAAATTGAGTTGATAAATATTATGAGTGGGTATATAGCAATGAAAAATAATTAAATTTGTGGTGTAAATTGGTGGAGGAGTTCTTCATCATAAATCTTATTGATATGTGCGGAATTATTGGAATTTTTCAGATTGAGAATCAAACAGATTCATTACGTCAAAGAGCATTAAAAATATCTCATAAAATTCGTCACCGTGGGCCGGATTGGAGTGGTATATATGTAGGCGGAAGTGCAATACTTTGTCACGAAAGATTATCTATTGTCGATCCTCAGAGTGGTGGACAGCCCCTCTATTCTCCTGATAGACAGCAAGTTCTGGCTGTTAATGGCGAGATTTATAACCATAGGGAAATTCGTGCCCGTTATCAGGGTAAGTATGCATTTCAGACAGGTAGCGACTGCGAGGTGATTTTAGCTCTATATAGAGATAAAGGTGTA
This sequence comes from Bacteroidales bacterium, assembly GCA_017513445.1. Lineage (GTDB taxonomy): Bacteria > Bacteroidota > Bacteroidia > Bacteroidales > UBA932 > RGIG6374. The sequence goes on from JAFXFS010000002.1 coordinate 35,431, forward strand.
GATTTTCTTGAGGAGTTGAATGGAATTTTTGCCTTTGCTCTTTACGATGTGGAGCGTGATGAGTATCTTATTGCAAGAGACCATATAGGTATTATTCCACTTTATATCGGTAAGGATAATGAGGGATTATTGTATGTCTCAAGTGAATTGAAGGCGTTAGAGGGTATTTGTGATGAGATTGAACCTTTCCTTCCAGGACATTACTATTGGAGTCGTGAAGGAAAAATGCACCGTTGGTATCAAAGAGATTGGATGGATTATGATGCAGTTAAGGATAATCAAACCAGTGTTGAGGAACTTCACGATGCTTTAGAATCGGCTGTTCAACGTCAATTGATGTGTGATGTGCCTTACGGAGTGCTTTTAAGTGGAGGTTTGGACTCATCTGTAATTTCTGCAATTGCTAAAAAATATTCAGCAATGCGTGTAGAAACAGATAATAAGGATGCTGCTTGGTGGCCTCAGCTTCATAGTTTTGCAGTTGGTCTGAAAGGTGCTCCTGACCTTGCAAAAGCCAAAGAGGTAGCAGAGCATATAGGTACAGTTCACCACGAAATCAATTATACCATTCAAGAGGGATTAGATGCAATCCGTGATGTTATATACTATATTGAAACATACGATGTAACTACAGTGAGAGCTTCAACACCAATGTATTTACTTGCACGCGTGATTAAATCTATGGGTATTAAAATGGTGCTTAGTGGTGAGGGTGCTGATGAGATTTTCGGCGGATACCTATATTTCCATAAAGCCCCTGATGCTAAAGCATTCCACGATGAGACTGTTCGTAAACTTGGTAAATTGCATCAATATGATTGTCTTCGTGCAAATAAATCACTCTCTGCCTGGGGAGTTGAAGGACGTGTGCCATTCTTGGATAAGGAATTTATTGATGTAGCTATGCGTCTTAATCCTGTTGACAAAATGTGTCCAGGAAGTACTATCGAAAAGAGAGTTGTGAGAGAGGCCTTTGCTGATATGTTGCCTGAAAGTGTTGCTTGGCGTCAGAAAGAGCAATTCAGTGATGGTGTCGGCTACTCTTGGATTGATACATTGAAGGCCATTACCTCTGAGGCGGTTTCTGATGAACAGATGCTTCACGCAGCAGAGAGATTTCCAATCAATACTCCTCTGAATAAAGAGGAATACTACTATCGCACCATATTTGAGGAGCATTTCCCAAGTGAGAGTGCTGCTTTAAGTGTTCCTCAAGAGGCAAGTGTAGCTTGTTCTACCGCTATAGCTCTAGAATGGGATAAGGCCTGGAAAGGGCAAAACGATCCTAGTGGCCGTGCTGTGAAGGATGTTCACGAGTGTGCGTGATGAAACTATAGATGGGGAAGGAGGTCAATGACGTTCTTATTTTCGTCATCACCGAGTACATTATATCGTCATTCCTGAGTTTGTCTCACCCGATGTCATTCCCGAGCTTGCCTCGTTATTCGTCATTCCTGCGACTCCAGTCGCGGGAATCTGTTTCCACCTGGCACGCCCAAACCTTGTTAGAGCGCATTCTGAGGCATATTGCCCGTTCCAGGTGGCGACTCTCACTCTTCCACTTGGCACACGCCCAATAGATTGCCGGGCTTCGCCCAGCAATGACGGAAAAGTACGCCCAGCAATGACGTGAGAAAGTAATGCACTAACCTGCTCGTGCGAATACCTCTTTCAACAAATAAGCCGATGCGTTTGCATCGGCTTTGCGGAGAGAGAGGGGTTTGCTCCCTTTGGTCGCACATCCCTTGCACCTCGCCGGTGGGGCCCTGCAAAGCCCTTTTTTGCATTTCTTTTTTTGCTTTAAGAGGAATATTCTCACTTCGCAGCTTGATGCCTTGAGACGGGCAAGGAGCACTTGGAGCGTAACGACATCATCATTGAGATGCAGCGTGCCGAGTTGGAACGCATCGAGGCAGAGCGACAGCACAAAGAATACCAGATAGATCTTGCCGGGCAAGAACTCAAACAGGTGAAATAGGAGATACGCACCGACAAACTCAAAAGCGAGGCCACCGATGCAGCCACAGCCCTTGCAAGCGGTGTCAGTTCTCTTTTCGGTAGCGGTAAGATAAAATCGTTGGAATGTAAGAATGAGGATTTACGGGATGAGATAGCTATCCGAGACGAGACAATCGAGCAACTGCAATCCAACATCAAGCAAATGCAGGTGGAGCATAGTCGGGTAATGATGAATAAGGACAACGAGCATCGCAAGGCTCTTGAAGCAAAGGAGGCAGAGCATAAGGAGGAAACCAACACTCTTAATTCAATAATCAATACCGCTCAACGTTGGTACCCCGATTTTGCCCACCTTCTAAGATTGGAACGCCTTGCCAAGCAAATCGGACTTTCGGCTATAGAGTTTGCCGAGCTGATTAAGGGTAAGATTGTGAACTTTACAGGGCGACTATTCTCTTCGGAGCATAACCGATGGTTTGCTACGGATAATACCCCTTTACAGATTCTGCGAGATAACGACAAGCGACTAACCTTAACCGCAAATCGAATACCTCTCAGTCAATGGTTCAACGAGCAATACGACAAACTCCGACAATCAATCCGCCAGCCTATTCAACCAAAGAAAAGTAGAGGAATGAAACTAAAATAACAATGGCGACCGCATCAAGTGGTCGCCATCATTGTGTTTTCTCATTGAGTAGTTAACCTTTAGCATTATAATTTTGCATATATCGGCCACCAATGTTATTTTCGACAATTTTGGAAATCGAGAATTTATCTAATAATATCATATAGCAATGGTGTAAACTTAAAACTGCATCCTGCAAATCTTGATTTGCTTCTAAATCACTTACATTTAACCCTGCATTCTTACAATCCTGTTTGGATAGATGTCTACTATGAGAATAGCTGTTGTTGTGATTTAAGAACACATTTTTAATTTTGTCAAAATCTATAGCTGGATTAACCTCTCTTAACCATTGCTCTGCTAATTGAGCAGACCAGACAACAGCATTTTCACAGGCTTTCAAAAATGTGGGATGATATTTCGATATAATTGTTTGCCATAGTCCTAATGACGCAGGATTTTTAGAAACTTCATCAACAGCTCGTTTGAACTCATCTGTAACAGCCTGGCATGCAATTCCTCCCATTTGAGGATCGATAGGGCCCAATGATGATTGCTCTCCCATTATGATTTCTTTGCAAGACATAGCTATCATTGTTCCTGCTGACATAGAAATTTGGGGAATAAACGCTCTAATATCACCTTTGAAGATGTTCTTCAAATATGTAACAATGCTTTCAGTTGCTGCAATATCACCACCCGGGGTATGAAGAATTAAATCAAGGCCTTTTGCTTTATCCAACTTATAGACAGTTGTCATGAAAGCATTTTTATCTTGTTCATCAATTGACACATGGGGTGCATCTGGAGCTTTGAGCCATCCAGAATAGTACGCAATAACGTTTCGCCCTGTGATAGAATGTATTTTGTTCAAATACTCTTCTCTTTTTTTATCTAACTCAACCGCTGCATTAGAGTACAAGTTTACATCGGTTATTATTTCACTCCAGCTTGGCATATTTCTTCTTTATTTATTAAGTATGATATTTGAAGATGACATCGATTCATATTTAGATGTATCATAAATGGAAAATTGTTTATATACATCGCCAACTTTTTCCCATTTAGAATAATCATAATTTGCAGAGGAAAATGTACTCATCATTTTCTTGTACATATCTTCCAAAGAAATACATTTATCATTCTTACTATCATTCATTTTTACAAATATTTATCAAGTATTGCTTGTTTCTCACTTGCTGCACTTTCTATCAAAGTGCGAGCCTTAGTAATCTCTAATTCCAATGCCTCTATCTGGGCCACGATGCGTTTTTGTTCATCTATAGTCAATAATGGAATCTTGAAGTTGTCGATATCCTCCTTGTTAATACTTGGATAAGCGGCTTTTGGCATAGCTGTTTCCATTTGCTTCATTAAGTTATCGGAGAACATAAACAAGTAGTACAACAACTTGGATATATAATTCTCCTCATTCTTAGACTTAAGCAAAGCAAAACCCGTTGAGAAAATAGTTTTCTCTGGAACACTATCCATATATGCAAAACCTTTAAGGTAAGGGCGAACCGTAGATACTATCACAGTTCTATCTTCTGCAACTCGTCTTGCTCTGGATGGAGCATCTTTGCCTAATATCTTTTTGTCAAAAGATATGCTACCATCACCTTTGCCTACAGAATCAATATCTACATATGTAAAGAACTCGTCTTTCCAACAAGATGTAGGATTTAGTGTTAGAGTATTTATATCAAAATACTCTTTTATACTTACGGTAGAGTCTAAACCATCTATAATTGTCCTAATATCTGAAAGATTCTTGTCAATTAAATACTTAGCATCACTATTAGATTTCTCAACCTTGCCAATTTCCTCTACAATCTGTTTTTGGACATCAATAGGAGGAACGGGTATTTTAATTCTTCCAATGGATTGTGACAAGTTTTGAATATTATTGCCATTACTTTCATCGCTTATAATCTGTCTATATGACGGACTGTTCAATATTGCATATAAGAATTTAGGAAATATTCTATCGGAATTAGACCGTATTATTCCCATAAATCCCCCAGCATAAAATGGCAAATCCTTGTCTATAAATGAAATTTTACCTACATGGTTCTTACTTCCACTTGAGAAACAAACAAAACAATCATTCTTTTTTAGTCTCTTGCCTGAATCAAGTTTTTTTCTTGTTCTAAGGTAAATTTGTTTGTTTATCTCCAAATTACCTGATAATGTTATATTGTCAGCTGTTAATATAACATTATCTGTTATTTCCAAAACTTGGTCTTCTTTTGAGTAGGTAACACCACGTATTACCTCTGCTAAATCCTCTATGGGCTCTAATGAGAATTGACTATCTATAATTATTTTTTTTGCGGTTATTGAAATGCTCTTTTCAAATACATCTCTGTCAAAGGTAAGCATATCAATCAATAATGCACGAGAAATATTCTGTTGCATATTCCCTGCTATTGGCAATGAATGGTCACCCTTAAAGGCTTTATACACATAAGTGCTGGCTTTCTCAGGATTGTCATAGCTATTAGCATCAAAGAGTTTAGTGCACTCGTCGATGTTTTTACCTCTTTGGATCGCATGAATACCCTCATTTCCTCGGCGGTTAGAGAACTCATAACCCAAGAAACGCTTCTCAATATCTTTTTCTCCACTCTTGACGATAACAACCTTTTGAGGATATGCCAAAATAAAGTATAAAAGCTTTTCAGCCTCTATATTTAATATGGTCTCATGTAACTTGGCTTCACTCTTTGCAGAGATTTTCTTTTTATACTCTGCATATATTTCGTGTGCCTTAACCTTGTCATTGGGCGATTTCTGTAACAATGTAACATAGTCTGCATAATCAAGACCCACCCAAACATGAGCTACATATTTTGAGGCAGGAGTTTCTATGCCATTAATAGTTACATCATTCAATGTGCGGAAGAATACATCAACAGCATTCTTTGTGTTGGCTGCAAAATAATTATCTCTACGGCGGAGGAATAGAACAACAGTATTTGTGTTGGTAGCCATAAAGGTATTGCTTCCCAACTCTGCTATTGCGACAATATCAAAGTATTGCAATATAATCTCACGAGCTTTTGTGTAGATGCCCGAATTACTCAATATTGAACTTGGAAGAATAACTCCTGCAATACCTCCATCCTTAAGCAACTGCTTTGTGCGCTCAATAAACAGACACTCTATTTCAGAGCTATTATCTGTCAATGATTTATACAACTCAAAATCTTGCTCTGTATAATAATCACGAGTTGTTTGACGGAATGAAGAAACTGAATACGGCGGGTTACTCAGCACAATATCGAATTGCTGATTATCCTTTTGCCCGTCATTAGTCTGCTTGCGTAGTTTACCCTTGTATTCTTTGTTATTGCAGAAATTAGCAAGTCCATCACTGAGGATAACATTAGCCAAACCGTCACCGTGCAAATAGCAACCTACCTTACCAACCTTTACAAGTCGATAATCCTTTTCGATACCATATACATAATCTGTAGCCCAATCAAAATGGCAATTCTGCCAATTGATAAGGTGCTTTCTCGTCTCCTCAATATACTTAGAAGTATCACAATCGTTTATGATGTCCTGAATCTCGTGCATAAACTCTGTGATAAAGTGACCGCTACCAGCTGCATAGTCAATCATATATGGCAAGATCTCTCCATCCTTGCGAGAGAGTTTCTCTGCCATAATAGAATCTAAAGGAAGACTCTTTATGATAAATTGTGCGATAGGTACAGGTGTGAAATACTGTCCAGCCTCTTGTTTAAGACCAGTAGTAAGTAACAATTCAAAGAAGTCTGACAGATACTGTTGTCTTTTGTTGTATCGGATTCTATATCCCTGAATTAACTCTACAACCTCTTTTACTACTTTCGCATTCTCTTCAAAAGAGGCACTATCATACACTTCCTTAATCGCAAACTCGTTATTCTTTTCAAGACGGAGTTTGTTTACCTCTCTTAAAAGATACTGCTTAGTATCTTCATTTAGGTTAGCACAACGCTTGTCAAAGTCCTCATTGTTGAAATCACTAACAGTCCTGTCCAAGAATTTTTTCATTCCTTTGCTATAAAGGTCTGTCAAGCGAAGTTGGAAATCAACGTGGTTGTCTCGTCCTTCAAGCCACTGAAACTTTAATTCTTCACCTTCACCCGTAGTTGTTTCATCATATACCTTGCACAAGAAGAGTGTAAATATCTTGTTAAAGGCATTACTCTTGTCAGATACTACATTATGACGTAGTATTTCAAGGAAACGATTGAAGATAAAACTTGAATTCTCTGCTTTTATCTCCTTCAACTGCTCCCTTGTTAAAGCCTTGCTCTGAAAATTATATGGTTGCACCCAAGAATCAAAGATACCGTTATCTTTGGTGAGCTTATTCCATTTCTCATAAATGTCCTTAACATCACCATTGCGATAATCATCTTCAATCTTGATAATCTCATTTACATATACAAACTTATTGCCTTTCAATTCTGATGCGTACAACATTAGCACATCAGCCTTGCTGCCAGATAATTGGAAATATGTGAATAGCTGACCACCATCCTTACGGATTCGCGCCAACTCCTTATTGTACTTCTTGCCAAATGTCTTGCATTCGATAAGCAAATATGGTGTTCCATCTTCGCGATTAACACAAATGTCCAATCGCCCTGATGTGCTATGCCCAGATGGCCAAGTCTTTTCAAGAACTATGTTTTGAGGCTTATATCCCTTGGTAAGAAGTCTATCAACGCACTCAAGCACCACAAAATTTTCGGGTTGTGAAAAATTCTGTGTAGTCTTGCTTTCGGCAGTAATGGCCCTACCGTAGTTAATGCTCTGTGTTTCAAAGTCAATCTCTATGGCATAATCAACATATATTTTATGATAAATGCCATTCGTCCCGTTTTTTGGAACAAATCCCAAAGCTGTAATATGTTGCTTAATATCCATAGTACTCCTAATTTGTTTGCAAAGTTAATAAATTAATTAGAGATTGCCTCGTTTTTGCTTGGATTTCTCGTGAAAATTTTATATTGCGCAGCCTTATAATTCGATGAGCAAATAAGAAAGATTAGAAACATCTACCTTATAAATATACTCTATGGTTTTGCTATATTATGCGGCATAATTTCGCCAGCCGATGGCTGACGATAATAAGGTTTAGTTTATTCCATTGGCTATATACCCCAAACGGACTAAACTTATTTTCGATAAGGTAGCACTCAAGAAAGATGCTGACGAAAAGAGAAAGACACTCATTCTTCTTTTTTCGCCAGCATTTATCTTAAAAATTCAAAAAAATACACCCAACCTTAATTTTCGGGTGTAAAAAAGGGTGTAAATCTCGTAACTACTTGATTTACACCCTTTTTGGGGAGAGAGAGGGATTTGCTCCCTTTGGTCGCACATCCCTTGCACCTTGCCGGTGGGGCACTGCAAAGCCCTTTTTTGCATTTCTTTTTTGCTTTAAGAGGAATATTCTCACTTCGCAGCTTGATGCCTTCGGCATCGTCACTATTTCCGTATGCCATCCCTTTTGAGAGCAAGCTCTCAAGGGACGTCATACAAAAATAGCTCAGTGCTACGCACTAAGCTGCTCGTTCGAATACCTCTATCAACAAAAAAGCCGATGCGTTTGCATCGGCTTTGCGGAGAGAGAGGCTCCAGAACTTACGAAATCATAGAAAATCATAAAATTTCAATTCGTTGTAAATTAAGCGTTTATAAAATTGTTAAATTCATTGAAACTCATAGGGTGCATTTTGATATATGAAAAATTGGGTGTAATTTTGGGTGTAACTTTTTAACGCACCCAATTTATGAACATTAAAAGAAACATCATTTTTGCCTTGGAGAGCCGTAAGAAAAACGGTGTTCCCGTCATTGAGAACGTCCCCATCCGAATGAGAGTTATTTTTGCGAGCCATCGTATCGAGTTTACGACAGGCTATCGCATTGATGCTGCTAAATGGGATGCAGACAAACAACGAGTGAAGAACGGCTGCACAAACAAACTCAAGCAGAGTGCTTCGGATATCAATACCGACCTGCTTCGTTACTATACCATAATGCAGGAGGTATTCAAGGAGTATGAGGTAAAGGATATTATGCCTACTCCGCAAGAAATCAAAGATTCGTTTAACAATAAAGTAAACCCAACCGAGGAGGCACAAGAGGAGCAGAAAGGTTTTTGGGAGATATTCAATGAGTTTGTTTCCGAGTGTGGCAAGCAGAATAATTGGACTGATTCGACATACGAAAAGTTTGCAGCAGTTAAGAACCATATCAAGGAGTTCAGGGCTGAACCTACCTTTGTCTATTTTGATGAAGAGGGTCTGAACAATTATGTGGAGTTCTTGCGTAAGGCGAAGGATATGCGAAATAGCACTATCGGCAAGCAGTTGGGATTTCTCAAATGGTTTATCCGTTGGGCGTTCAAAAAGGGCTATCATCAGAATATTGCATTTGAAACATTCAAACCCAAATTGAAGAATACTCCGAAGAAAGTAATCTTCCTCACTTGGGATGAGTTGAACAAATTAAAGGCTTATAATATTCCACAGAATAAGCAATATCTTGAACGAGTGCGTGATGTGTTCCTATTCTGTTGCTTTACAGGATTGAGGTATTCCGATGTCTATAATCTTCGCACAAGCGATGTTAAGGCTGACCACATAGAGATTACCACCGTCAAGACTGCCGATAGTTTGGTTATTGAGTTGAATAACCATAGCAAAGCAATCCTCGAAAAGTACAAAGATGTACATTTCGAGGGGGACAAAGTGCTGCCCGTTATCAGTAATCAAAAGATGAATGATTACCTGAAAGAATTGGGCGAGTTGGCTGAGATAAACGAACCAATCAGAGAAACATATTACAAGGGGAATCAACGCATTGATGAGGTTACTCCTAAATACGCCCTACTTGGCACACACGCAGGGCGACGCACATTTATATGTAATGCTTTGGCTCTCGGCATCCCTGCACAGGTGGTAATGAAATGGACGGGACACAGCGACTACAAAGCGATGAAGCCCTACATTGATATTGCCGATGACATTAAAGCTAATGCAATGAGTAGATTTAATCAGTTGTAAGCCTGATATTTTATTTATCCTGAATACAATTTTTCAGCCGATTGTGAATTATATTTGTACCGAACAGACAATAATAGAAAGCCTATGACCCAAATAACAGACTTCATACCGCAGTATCAAGAGGTAAATGTTGTCTTCTCTCGTTTTCTTGAATCTGAAAAGTTCGGCTTTGAGGAGCAGAAAAACATTACCCACTTCTATAACCGATATAAGGATGTAAAACTCTTTGAGAAGATGATCTTCGATATTATCTTCTCAAAGGATAGCCGTAGGGAGAAGATGCTACTTTCAAGCATCAAGTTTGAGATTGACCGCAATATCACCATATACGAGACAGGCAGACGCTACTTCGATGAGATTGAGATGGAGAATGTCAATGACGATGCAGCAGTCAAGTATCTTGAAGAGATAGAAGCACAAGTGCGTATTACCAACCAATGCGGTGCAGAGTTCTTGGATGTTGCTGCTCTATGGGAGAACTGCTTTAATCTTCACGGCATTGACCACGATGCGTGGGAAAAGTATGATTCTCTTTTGGAAAAGCATCATACAGAAATAGAAAAACTTAACGAGCTCTACCGCAAACATAAGGCGGTAATGGAGGAGGCGAAAGAGTATGAGGAGAATATGTTCAGACCAATCTACGAGCTAAGCAAAATATTCCTCTCCATTATTCAAAAGTATATGCCCGTAGAGGGTGAGCAACCACAATCAACAAATGATGCAGCAACGCCCTATTTTGATATGGCTCTTGTTTCGGCTATATATGGCGTGTGCAACGGGGAACAGTTTGAGGATATTCCCGAATTGGAGTTCTACAACAACCTGAATCTGCTTTCCTCTTCGGACAGATTGAGAATCCGACCAAAAGAGAAAGCGAGGGTGTGCTACCTTGTTTATCTGTTGAGTGAACGCCTACCCAAGACCACTCGCGAGAGCTGGCGTAGTGCTATGCTCGAAACATTAGGTGTAGATGCTACCTATTATAAGTCAAAATACAAGGAGCCAGAATCGGATTTTCCGAGCGATAGTAACCAACGATTTGCCAAAGAAATGGACGAAATATTCAAATAGAGACTCATAGCGTTTGATATTCCACGATACGACCACTTTAACCACCGAAGTAATTTTCGGTGGTTTTTTATTACCCATTGATTTTCAACGGCATATTGTGATATTCTATTTTCGTTTGCCACATCCATACCACTCATAGCCGCACCTAATTTTGCAGTGTTCGAACAAGATAACAGCCTCTGCGCAGGGCTACATTGTTAAACGCAAAATTAGATAAAAAATGAATATCAACGAATTATTGCTCAAACCCGTTTGGCAGATGACAGGCGAAGAGTTTCTGCACCTGCACCGCCACGCATCACAAGGCGAAGAGGTAAAGCTGCAACCAAACTCCGAGCAACCGAAACGCTATGTATA
>JAFXFS010000003.1 GCA_017513445.1 Bacteroidales bacterium
TCAAGTACATACGCTACTACAATAATGATAGAATCAAACTGAGGCTAAATGGAAAAAGCCCGGTGCAATACCGAGCTCTGTTCCAATCTAAGTCAGCCTCTTAATAATGTTAAACCGTCCAACTTTCGGGGGTCACATCATGCGGGTGTGACCTCTTTTTTATTCTATTCTTCTATCTCTTATTTAACATATTTAGAGATAGCTTTTGCCCAAATTGCATAACCATCCTGGTTGATGTGAAGACCATCACGAGTCAAGTCAGCACGAAGCTCTTTGCTCTTTTTATCGGTGAATTTTTTGTGGTGATTTATATATTTTGCACCATACTTCTTAGCCATCTTATTTAGTCCATCATTCACCTCTGAAACTTGTTCAAATTTACCATTAAGAGATTTATAGATAGATTTCTCTTGGTTGTAAGGAAGAAGTGATTGAATGTAAAGTTTGGTGTCTGGAGACTCTGTGCGAATTTTGCTAACAACCTTCTCAATGTCAGATAGAATCTTCTCTGTGCTTAGATTATGACTGATGTCGTTAATGCCACAAAGGAAGAAAATTTTGCGAGGTTGATATGGAAGAATCTGCTCTAATCTGTCATAAATACCAGGTGCATCATCACCAACAATACCTCTATTGATAATGCGAGTTCCTTCTGGAATTTTTTCAGCGAAGTATTCATCCCATTTGCCACCTTCAGTAAGACTATCGCCAAGCATTACAATATCTTCAGAAGAGATCTCTTCCTCAGCTTCAAATTGAGCATAGCGTTTATAGTAATGGTCTGTGTATTTTAGAGTTATAACTTCTGTTGGTTCACTTTCATTCCAACATCTATCAATAACAGTCACTACATATTTAGATCCTGATTTATGATTAGGATTCTCCTTAAGAGCATCAAACTGAGTCTCTTGAGTACGTTTTACAAGGTATGCAGGATTATTGATATCCACCTCAACACCTCTTGGGAAGCAATAAACTCCGTAGAATAGAACCTTCTGCATAGGATCATTTTTATCAGCTTCTGCTTGATCCCAACTCAACACAGCACCCTTTGATGTAAAGTTAATAGCAGCGGCAGGTGCTTGATTGTCAAGCTCTTCATAAACAGGAACTAAGGCGTGATATTTTTGATAATTCTCCTTTAAGTCTGTTTGAAGATTGGATACATTTCTCAAGAAAGACCAAGCTGGCCACCAAACATTACCATTAACGTTAGGTAGTTCTCTTACAAGACGCATCTTCTCTTCAGTCTGATTTTTAGTGCTGTCCTTCAAATCAGGTTTTCTAAAACTGCTCATACTTTGACCAATGTATAGATGTCCTCTCTTCATATAGTCATTCCACCAATGAATTAAAACATCATAACAAGCAGCTCTGTGACCTATTTCCCAATAAAGTTGAGGTACAACATAGTCAATAATTCCCAACTCAGCCCAACGAGGAACATCTGCAAATAGCTCATCATAGTTTGAAAGACCATTTGTTTCACTACCATCTGGAGCATTTCTCTTATTTCTATGAATACCGAAAGGACTAATTCCAAATCTAACCCAAGGTTTTAGCGTTTTGATTGTGTCATTAAGATCTTTAATCAATAGCTCAACATTATATCTTCTCCAATCGCCAACGATGCTGTCTCTCTGTTCAGGATTTTCTACAACAAAACCCTGTTCTGCAGCATATTTTTCAAAAGCTAAACTATCGTTAAATACTTGATCTTTAATAGGATAAGGGTAGAAGTAATCATCAAAGTGAACAGCTTCAACATCATATCTGTTTACAATATCAGCAATGGCCTTAACTGTCAATTCGCGAGAAAGAGGTTCTGCTGGATTGAAGTATAGCTGTTTGCCATATTTTACAAAGATTTCAGGATGTTTATGATAAACGTGACTTTCGCACAATTCATCGCTTTCTGTAAGAGTAACTCTGTATGGATTACACCAAGCGTGAATTTCCATACCTCTTTTGTGGCTCTCATCAACCATAAATTGAAGAGGATCCCACTCCTCTGCTGGAGCAACTCCTTGTGTGCCGGACAGATAGCGGCTCCAAGGTTCAATCTCTGATTTGTAGAAAGCATCCGCGCAAGGGCGAACTTGGAATATAACAGCATTACAACCATTAACTTGCATTGAATCAAGAGCTTCAGTAAACCAGTCCTGTACCTCTGCACGACTCATATCTTTAATGGAATTATTTCCAACAATATGAAGCCATCCTCCTCTAAACTCTCTTTTTGGTGCATCTTGTGCACAAATGTTTAGCGAAATGATAACGCTTAGAATAAGTAGTAACCCTTTTTTCATACTAATATCTTGTTATAATTAAAATTCAATACCCATCGCATCACATATCTTCACAGGTACCTCAGTGTTATCCATTCTTCCTGAGAAATTTTGATGACCAACACCAATTGCAAAAATTGGAACGTGTGTTGCTGTGTGGTTTGTTGTTGTCCAACCTACATTTGCTTTTGCTGAAAGTTCATCAATTGGAATCTCTCCTGACATATAGTTATCGACATTTGTGTCAATATCTTTTGAAACATTTTTGTTTACATAATCGTGAACAATCTTCAAATTGTACTTAGAATTGCTGTTACCACCTAAAGCAACGCCACCTGTTTCGTGGTCAGCAGTCACTATGATAAGTGTTTCATCTGGATGACGAAGATAGAATTCGTATGCAATAGCTACAGCTTTATCAAGTTCTAATGTTTCATAAACAGTGTTTGCAACATCATTTGAGTGTGCTGCCCAATCGATAGTACCAGCTTCAGCCATAATGAAGAAACCATCTTCATTTTCAAGGAAATCAACAGCTGCCTTTACAACATCAGCTAAGCGTAAACTTCCCTCTTCAGATTGAAGATAATATGGAATTGATCCCATTTCTTGCTCTTTTTGTTGAAGGAGAATCATTTTTTCAGCTTCACCCTTCTTTGCATTGTACTCTTCAACACTATTAACAATAGTATACTCATTTGCAGCTGCACTTTTAAAAATTGAGTCAGCTTTTGCTTTATCTCTGCTGCCAGCATGGAATCCGCCACCTCCGAAGAATTCAAAATCACTCTCTGTTAGTTGGATAGATATGTTGAAATAATCAGATCTTTTTGCGGAACTTGCATAGAAAGATGCTGGAGTTGCGTGGTCTATGGTTGCCGAACTCATAATACCAACCTTGTAACCAGCTTCGTGAGCTTTGTAAGCAATAGATTTCAATGCTACACTATCTGCATCCATACCAAGCATACCGTTTTTAGTTTTTGTGCCCGTCGCAAGAGCAGTTCCTGCTGCAGATGAGCAGGTAGTATTTCTATTTGCAGAGTGTGTAGCCACCATACCCAAGGTTGGGAATTGTGAAAAACTTAAAGGAAGAGACCCAATTTTGTCTTCGCTTGCAGCTAAATATGCCTCTGTTAATGCTACGTGTGAGAATCCCATACCATCTCCAATAAAGTAAAATACATACTTTGCATCCTTTTCTTGTTTTGTACAGGAGATTGCAAGAAGTGCAACCATAAATAGAACTGAGAATTTAAGTCTTCTGAATTTCATATTGTTACCTTTAGTAATAAATTTCTAATATATCCTTGCAAATTTACTATTTTTCTCTCTTTGATATTATCTTTGTAGATATAAAATGCAATAAAATATGAAGAAATTAGAGGGAAATCTTACAATTATTACAGGAGGTGGTAAAGGTATAGGATTTGGATTGGCTACTGCCTTTGCCAGAGAAGGAAGTAATTTGGTTATTACAGGAAGAAATTTGGAGAGATTGGAGGCGGCTGCTGAGAAATTGCAGAATGAGTGGAACGTAAAAGTATTACCGATAGTAGCGGATGGCGTTAATGAAGATGCAGTAAAATTGGTTATCTCAAAAGCATACGACACATTTGGAAGGATTGATACTCTTATCAACAATGCTCAAGTCTCAAAATCTGGTTTGTCCTTGGTCGATCATTCACGAGAGGACTTTGATGTGGCGATTCTATCAGGGATTTATGCAACATTTTTCTATATGCGAGAGGCCTTTCCTTATCTAAAAGAGAGCGGAGGTTCTGTTATAAATTTTGCATCTGGTGCAGGACTCTTTGGTAAACCGGGACAGAGTTCATATGCAGCGGCAAAAGAGGGAATTCGTGGACTTTCTCGTGTTGCTGCTACAGAGTGGGGAGCTGCTGGTGTCAGGGTAAATGTTGTATGTCCTCTTGCGATGACAGAGAGTCTGAAATCGTGGAAGGAGAGCTATCCTGAATTATATGAAAAGACGATAAAGGATATACCATTAGGTCGTTTTGCAGATCCTGTTGAGGATATTGGTCGTGCTTGTGTTTTTTTGGCTTCCAAAGATGCTTCATTCATTACAGGTGAAACACTTACTCTTCAAGGAGGTAGTGGGTTAAGACCATAATTTATTAAATAGTATCTTGCGTGAAAGAGGTAAGCTTTAAGGTACTGATTGATAATCAGACATTTAGTGATTTAGAAAGTGAACACGGGCTCTCTATTCTAATTGAAACAGAGGAGATATGCATTCTATGTGATATGGGTGCATCCTCTGCCTTTTTACGCAATGCAGAAATGATGGGCGTAGATCTAAACACTATCGATTTTGCCTTTATTTCTCACGGCCATTCAGACCATACTGGTGGATTAAGGAGCTTTTTAGAGAGATATCCAAATAAGAAAATCTTTGCTTCCAAGAATATTTTCAATGAGTATTATTTTTCAGGCCGTAGAGGGTATTGGAGGGCAATGAGTACGGATCATTCTCTCCTAAATGACTATGGTGATGTTTTCCAATTGATTGATAATCAACAGAATGTGGGTGGTAGTAATGGCATTTGGATCTCTCCTAAGGTGGCAATTGTCTCAAATATTCACGATAAATGGAGTACCCCCTTTGGAAACAAATATCTTACAAAAATGATTTCTTCTGAGGGAAATTCTCCTTTACAGGCAGATCCGGAATATCTGCTCTCAGATGATTTTGGTCACGAACTTTCACTTGTTATTCTGACAGAGAGCGGAGCAGTAATTTTCTCCTCCTGTTCGCATTGCGGTGCAGTGAATATTATAGAGTCGTGCTGTGATTTTACAGGTGAGAGTAGAGTGCGGGCATTTGTGGGAGGATTGCATCTGGTTGATTCTCCTGAAGTTGTATTAGAAGTTGATAATTTTGCTTCTGAATTGAGCAAAAGATTTCCAGAGACACATATCTTTACCGGACACTGCACATCAGATTCTGCCAAGGAGTTGCTTTTGAAAAAGTTGAATTGTGTAGAGTTATTCTATGCCGGTTATTCAATTGCACTATAAAAGATAACAGATTGCCGGGCTACGCCTAGCAATGACGTTCCTTTTCGTCATTCCCGAGCTTGTCTCGGGAATCTGATATAGATTGCCGCACTTCGTGCAGCAATGACGCACCATATTTCGTCATTCCCGAGCATATTATATCGTCATTCCCGAGCTTGTCTCGGGAATCTATCCTCCCCTTCACGTACACCCAATAATAGAAAAAGGGCAATCCTTTGAAAGGAGTGCCCTTTGGTATATATCATTAAATGTGAAGTCCTATTTAGTAACTCTCTCTAACCATTTAACCATTGCTAACATACCTCCCATTGAGATTAGACATACAACTAGGAAGACTGTCCAGCATTGCCAGATTGGCCAAGCATTGTACATAAGTGGACCAAGAGGTAGAAGTAGGTTACCTATAGCGGTAGCACCAAGCCATAGACCTTGGCAAAGACCTAACATACTCTTAGGAGCAACTTTAGATACGAATGACAAACCAAGTGGAGAGATAAACAACTCTGCAACTGTCAAGAAGAAGTAAACTGCAATTAGAATCCACCAGTGAGCTTTAGCTGCACCTTGAGCATCTACAGGAAGTACCTTGAAGTCGTTTGCTGAAGGATAACCTTGGATAGATGAGAAGATTGCAAGTAGCAAGTAAGCAAGACCAGCGATAAACATACCGATAGCGATCTTTCTTGGAGTTGAAATTGCTTTACCTCTGCGTGCAAATGTACCAAACAACCACATAATTACAGGAGTAAGAACAATTACGAAGAATGGGTTGATTGCTTGCCAGATTTCAGGAGCAACAGCTGATGAATCTACGAAGTCACGTGCAAATAGAGACAAAGATGTACCATTTTGGTGGAATGAGAACCAGAAGAAGATTACGATACCAAGTACTGCAAATAGAGCATACATACGTTGTTTGATCTCTTTAGCAGCAGCAGCTTTCTCTTCAGGTGTGTAATCGATGCTCTTAACTGCCTCTTTCTTAGCAGGGTTAGGGAAAATTCTTTGTGATGAGAAGAAGATTACCAATGAGATAATCATAGCAGCAACAGATGCGATGAATGAGTAGTGGATACCTTCATTGAAAATTTGAAGATAACGTTGACACTCATTAGCAAGGTCTGAAACATTTCCACCAACTTGAGCCATCAATACATTTAGGTTGTTCATTGCCTCAGCTGCCATTGCACCACTATTAGCTAAGAACTCGTGGCAAAGAGCAGGAAGTTGTGCATTGTAAACCAAACCGTTAGTGTTTAGCCACCATTCACGAAGAAGTGGAGCAACGAAAGGAGCGATTAGACCACCAACATTAATAAATACGTAGAAAATTTGGAAACCAGAGTCTCTCTTATCTTTTGCAGCTTTAAGTGCCTCAGGTCCATTCTTAGCAGCTTCTGTTTCAAAGTCATCATACATTTGACCAACAATTGCCTGCAAGTTACCTTTGAAAAGACCATTACCAAAAGCGATAAAGAATAGGGCAGCACAAGTCAATGGAAGAAGCCAACCAATATTCTCTGGAGTAGAAAGAATTGGAATAGAAAGAAGTAAGTAACCACAAGCCATAATGATAAGACCAGTTTTAATAGTGGCCTTATAGTTTTGAGTGCGGTCAGCAATTAGACCACCTACCAAACTTAGAATGTAGATACCTGCATAAAAAACAGAATAGATTGTTGTACTTTGACCTTCCGGTAAACCAAATTTAGAACATAGGAACAATACCAGCACCGCATTCATAATGTAGTAACCAAAGCGTTCGCCCATATTACTCAACGCGGCAGCTAGTAGACCTTTCGGGTGATTTTTAAACATAAATTAAATTTTTATAGTTAATAAATAAAAATGTTCAATAATCTATTAAATCAAACAAAGATACTAAAAAAGTGATACAAAACAGTTATTTTGGCAAACTTTTGGTAACTTTGTTTATAAAAATTATTAAAAATGTTAACAATTCTCTGTTGGATAATAATGTTGCCACTCTATTTGGTCTCTCTTTTACCATTGTGTGTGCACCATTTTTTCTCATCTGTTTTAGCTCTATTGATGAGGAAAGTTTTCAAGTATCGAGTTGATGTGGTTGATTCAAATCTTCGTAATTCGTTTCCTGAATTGTCTGATAATGAGATAAATAAGTTGACAAAAGAGTATTATGTGAATATGTGTGATGTAATCTGTGAGACTATCTGGGGATTGACTCGCACTACCACATATATGAGAAAAATTGGAATGTTCAGAGTCGAAAATCCTGAATTGCTCAATAGAGAATTTGACAAACATAAGGGAGTTGTAGTTTTTTTGAGTCATACGGGCAATTGGGAATTACTCGCTGGAATTTGCAGCTTTAGTGAAGTGCCGCCAAGTTTTACTGTGGATCAAGGAGTTTTTGCATATCATCCGATGAGAAACAAACTCTCAGAGAAACTCTTTAAGATGATTAGATTGAGTCACAAAAAGGGGGAGGGTGGAATAGTCCCATCTAGTCAGATGCTTCGATTTGTGATTAAACATAAAGGGGAGGATTGGCTCTATTTCTTTAATTCCGATCAATGTCCGCCTCCTACAGCAAAAGTTCAGTCAATTTTTCTTAATCAGCCAACATTATGGGTGAATGGGGGAGAGTCAATTGCCAAGAAGTTTGGTATGCCTGTTGTTTATATGTATACTGATCGTGTTGGGAGAGGAAAATATGTTGTAAAATATGATTTAATTTGCGAAGATGCATCAAAAGTGGATGGAAACTTCATAATAAATAAGTATATTCGCCTTTTGGAAAGAGATATTATTTCTAATAAATCAAATTGGTTGTGGAGTCATAAGCGTTGGAAACACAAACCAGCAGATTTAAATAAAGATATTTAATTTATGAAAAAGATAACACTTTTATTTTCTCTGATGTTAATGATTTCTCTAAATTCATTTGCACAGAGTGAGGTTGTAAATCAGGATGTTTTACCTCAGGGTACTGTAATGTACTCATTGCCAAGAACTTCTGTAAATTTGATAGTGGAGGCAGAGTGCGAGAATTTCACAGCAGGACCATATGCAAAATATGCCCAAAAATATTTAGGAATTGTGGCAAGGGAGAGTGATGAGATTTCATATACTTTGAAATCTATTGAACTTGTACCATATCTGGAAGCAGATTATAGCACACGTGCATCTATTATTTTGGACAAATCTGCTATCTCGTCCACCTTTTTTAAGATAACAAATCAGGGCTTAGTAGTACTATCTGATAGTTATACAGGCAAAAACGAGTCGTGGAGATTTCCTACACTCAATGCAGAAGATCCTTTTGCAGCAAGAGGTGTGAATAGCAATCTAACAGATGCTACAAGTACACTATATAAAAGAGTAAAGACCGAAACCGGTTTTGAGCAAATTCCAGTTCAACAGCGTCACGTTGTGGAGAAGACATTGGAACAGAGAGCTCAAGAGGCAGCTGAAAATATATTTGATCTTCGTGAAAAGAGAAAGCAGATTATCACAGGTGATACAGATGCAACATTCTCGGGAGAGGCATTAGGAGCTGCTATTGATGAGATAACAAGATTAGAGGCAGAGTACTTGAGTATGTTTATTGGAGCATCTGTAACATCGACTCAAAAGATGAGTTTTGATGTTGTGCCAAGTGCTGCTGTCGCAAAACAATTCTATGTTGCTTTCAGATTATCAGACACACAAGGACTTCTTCCTGCAAATAATATGTCAGGACGCCCTATAGTATTGGAACTTGTTATGGACTCAAAAGAGGAGGTTTCTGAGGCATCTGCTGAGATGGAGGTTGTAGATCCTAAACTTGAAAAGAAGTTGGGACAACTTGTAAATTATAGAATTCCAGCTATTGCAACAGCAAAAGTTATTGATGGAAAAGATGTTCTATTACAGACAAGAATTCCAATTTATCAACTGGGAAAGACTGAAACATTACCATTAGAAAAAATATTAACTAAATAACATTATTATGACACTATCTAAATTAAACCCACAAAATGTTTGGAAACATTTCTATTCGTTGACTCAAATTCCTCGTCCTTCTAAAAGAGAGGGTAAGGCAGTGGAATATTTGGAGCAGTTCGGAAAGAGTCTTGGATTAGAAACAATCAAAGATGAGGTAGGAAATATTATCATTCGTAAAGAAGCTACTCCAGGTATGGAAGACAGAAAAGGAATTATCCTTCAAGCTCACATAGATATGGTGCCTCAAAAAAATAACGACAAAGTTCATAACTGGGACAAAGATCCAATCGTTCCTCGTATTGTTGATCACAACGGAGAAGCTTGGGTATATGCAACAGGAACAACTTTGGGCGCAGATAATGGTTTAGGTTGTGCTGTGGCGATGGCTGTGCTAGAGTCAAAAGATATTGCACACGGTCCAATTGAAGCACTATTTACAATTGATGAAGAGACTGGTATGACAGGTGCTAGAGCATTGAAAGGAGGTCTTCTTAAAGGAGATATTCTTGTTAACCTTGACTCTGAAACTGAAGGTGAATTGTATGTAGGTTGTGCCGGTGGTTTGGATGCAACAGCAACATTCAAATATAAGGAAGAAGAGTTGCCTGCTTCTTATAAAACATTGATAATCAATGTTAAAGGTCTAAGAGGTGGTCACTCTGGTATGGAAATTAATGAGGGACGTGGTAATGCTAACAAAGTTATGGTTCGCGTTCTTCTTCCAATTTTGAGAGATTTGAAAGGTAAATTGGTATCTATTGAGGGTGGTAACTTGAGAAATGCTATCCCACGTGAAGCAGTTGCTAAAGTTGCCGTTCCTGCTGAGAATGTAATTGCAGTTAAGGATTTAGTAGAAAAAATCTGTGCTGAGGTTAAGAAAGAGTTGGAACCAATCGATCCTCAAGTAACAATCTTCATTGAACCATCTTCGTCAAAAGTGGCAATGGCTGGTACTGTAGCACTTAAAGTAGTTAAAGCAGTGTATGCTTGTCCAAATGGTGTTGACAGAATGAGTCTTGCAGTTGAAGGTCTTGTTGAAACATCAAACAACTTGGCTATTGTTAAGTCAGAAGATGGAAAGATCTATGTTAAATGTCTGTTGAGAGGTTCAAGCGATACAGCTAAGTTGGATCTAAGTGAGTCAATCAGAGCTGCATTTGAATTAGCAGGTGCTAAAGTGACTATGACAGGTGGCTATTCTGGATGGCAACCAAATATGAAGTCTCCAATTTTGGCAACAATGAAAGAGACCTACAAAAAACTTTATGGTGTTGAGCCAGAGATTAAAGCAATCCACGCAGGTTTGGAATGTGGTATCCTTGCTAAAAACTACAGCCATTGGGATATGATCTCTTGTGGCCCTACAATTATGTCTCCTCACTCACCTGATGAGAGAGTTCTTATCGACTCAGTAGGTAAATGGTGGGACTTTGTAAAGGCAGTACTTGAAGATGCTCCTAAAAAATAGTTTGTATAATAAAAAATAATAACTATATTTGCAGCCCTTTTGGAGAGTCCAGAAGGGCTTTATTAATAATTAAAATACTTAAAAAAATGTTAAAACAGTACGAAACCGTTTTCATTGCAACTCCCGTTTTGTCTGAAAGCCAGATGAAGGAAGCGGTTGCTAAGTACACTAATCTAATCGCAGAAAACGGCGGTGAGATCGTGTATGAAGAGGATTGGGGTCTAAAAAAATTGGCTTATCCAATCCAAAAGAAGACTACAGGTTTTTATCATCTAATCGAGTTCAAAGCAGAACCTTCGTTTATTGATAAACTTGAGCTTCAATACAGACGTGATGAGAGAATCATTCGTTTCTTAACTTTTGCTATGGACAAAGATGCTGTCGCTTATGCTGAACGTCGCCGTTCGAAAAAAGCGGAAGCTGCTAAAACTTCGGAGGAATAATTATGGCACAAAACGACATCCGTTATCTTAACCCACAGACAGTTGATGTTAAGAAGAAAAAATATTGCCGTTTCAAAAAGGCACATATTAAATATATTGACTACAAAGATGCTGAATTCCTAAAGAAATTCTTGAACGAACAAGGTAAAATCCTTCCTCGCCGCATCACTGGTACTTCTTTGAAATACCAAAGAAAAGTAGCTCAAGCAGTTAAGAGAGCAAGACATCTTGCACTTCTACCTTACGTAACCGATTTATTGAAATAGGAGGTTTATCATGGAAGTAATTTTGAAACAAGACGTTGCTAACCTTGGTCACAAGGATGATATAGTAGTTGTAAAGAATGGCTACGGCGCAAACTATCTTATTCCTCAAGGAATGGCTATTATGGCTACTCCTTCAGCTAAGAAAGTTCACCAAGAAAACCTAAGACAACGCGCTCACAAAGAGGCTAAAATCCGTCAAGATGCTGAAGCACTTGCAGCTAAAATTGCTGGTACAACTGTAAAAGTTGCTGCAAAAGTTAGCGAAACAGGTAAAGTTTTTGGTTCTGTTAATAACATCCAAGTAGCTGAAGCTCTTGTAGCTTTAGGACACGATGTTGATCGTAAAAATATCACTCTTGCTAACGATGTTATCAAAGAAGTTGGTACTTACGAAGCAGTTGTTAAGATTTATCGCGACATCAAAGCAGAATTCTCTGTTGAAGTTGTAGCTGAATAATTTTACAATAATTGATTAGAAGGGGGTTGGTTTTTACCAACCCCTTTTTTTTATATTCTTCAGTGCAGATACTCCGAAATCCTCAATATAATGTACAACAACTCTATTTTTTTTATAAATTTGTAGTTTATGAGTGATACGGCTATTGTTATATTAAACTGGAATGGAGAAAAATTCCTGAAGAGGTATTTGAAACCACTTTGTGCGAGTTGTGAGAATTTGAGTTCCTTTGTAGTTGTCGCAGATAATGCCTCTACGGATGGTTCAGTCGAGTGGTTAAAGGAAAATTTTCCACAAGTCAAACTATTGGAATTTGATCAAAATTATGGTTTTACTGGTGGATATAATAGGGCATTGAAGCAGATAGAGGCAGATTATTATGTAATTATCAATTCAGATGTCCTTGTTACAGATAATTGGCTCTCTCCTCTGCTTGCTTTTATGGATGAGAATCCAGATGTAGCTGCCTGTCAACCGAAAATTCTATCTGAAAGTAATCGAGAATTCTTCGAGTATGCAGGAGCTTGTGGGGGTTTTATAGATAAGTTCGGTTATCCATTCTGCCGTGGTCGTATTTTGTCTAATATAGAGAAAGATTCAGGTCAATATGATGATCCAGAGCAAATTTTTTGGGCATCAGGTGCTTGTATGGTAGTTCGTTCATCAGTTTTTCACCATTTAGGAGGATTTGATGATGCATTTTTTGCCCATATGGAAGAGATTGATTTGTGTTGGAGAATAAAGTTATTGGGATATCAAATTTGGGCTGTTCCGAGCTCTGTTGTATATCACGTAGGAGGAGGCACATTGCCTAACGACTCGCCATTCAAACTATATTTAAATTATAGAAATAATCTACTTATGCTATATAAAAATTTACCTCACTCTGTTAGGTGGAGTAGAATTTTTATTAGAAAAACTCTTGACCTTGCATCTGCGATGGTATATCTTGTGTCTGGTAAGTTGGACTCTTTTAAGGCAGTTATGAAGGCACATAAAGATTATTCAAAGATGAAACACGATCTGGAAACATCATCATTTGATCGTGAACAGAATAAAATTGGATTCTACAAAGGAAGTATAGTTTTAAGATTCTTCCTTAGTGGTAAGAAGTTGATATTCAGTAAATTAATATTTTAATTAAGCATTATGAAAAGATTTTTAACTTTTCTTGTTGCCATCTTTATGGTAACATTGAGCTTTGGTCAAATTAATCCAAATGCTCCCCTTGAGTCTGACAAAAATGTTAAATTTGGTAAACTGGAAAATGGTTTAACATATTATATCAGACATAATGAGAAGCCAAAAGATAGAGCAGACTTCTACCTTTTGACAAATGTCGGTGCTATTCAAGAGACTCCAGCTCAAGATGGTTTGGCTCACTTCCTTGAGCATATGGCTCTAAATGGAACAAAGAACCTTCCTGGTAAAACTATGCTTAACTACTTCGAAAGTGTAGGTGTTAAGTTTGGTTACAATATCAATGCATCTACAGGTGTTGAGCAGACTATGTATATGCTGAACGACATCCCAACTCGTCCTGGTATTGTAGATACAGCACTTCTTATCATTCACGATTATTCAGGTTTCGTTACAAATGATCCTGTAGAGATTGATAAAGAGAGAGGAGTTATCATTGAGGAGTGGAGAACTCGTAGAAATGCTGCGTGGAGAAATCACGAAAAATCCTTGAAATATCTATATGGTGGTACTAAATATGAAAGTTGTAACATTATAGGTACTAAAGAGAATTTGGAAACATTCCCTGCTTCAGAGTTGCAAGATTTCTATAAAACTTGGTATCGTCCTGATTTGCAAGCTGTTGTGATCGTAGGTGATATTGACCCAGATCAAATTTTAGCAAAATTGACAGAGCTTTTCAAAGATATTCCTGCTCGTGAGAATCCAAAACCAAAGGATGTTCACAAAATTCCTGGCAATAGTGAGCCAATCGTAGGTATTATCACAGATCCAGAATCTACAAATACTTCTGTGGCTGCCTATTATAAATCAGAACCACTTCCAAGAGAGATGCGAACACTAGGTGTAGCATTTATGGTAGATTTGATTGAAAATGGTATTACAGCAATGTTGAATGAGAGATTAGATGACATTTCTCGTCAACCAAATGCTCCATTTATTTATGGTATGTCGGGTAAAGGTATGCTTACAACTACTTGTGATGCGTTTATTCTTAATGTTGTTTCGAAAGATGGAGAGGCCATCCCTGCATATAAAGCAATCTATACAGAGTATGAGAAAGCAAGAAGATATGGTTTTACTCAACAAGAGTGGGATAGAGCTAAAGCAAATATCCTAAAGAGATATGAAACTGCTGCCAATGGTGCATCAACACGTACTAATGGACAATGGGTTAATCCATTGATTCAGAGTTTCTTTACAGGTTATCCATATATGGATCCTGTTTATGAATATGAGCAAGTTCAACAATATCTTCAGTTGATTCCTGTTGAGGCAATCAACCAAACACTTGCAGCAAGCAATCCGAAGGAAAATCTCGTTATTATTTACGAAGCTCCTGAACGCGAAGGTCTTACTCACCCAACTGAGGCAGATTTCATTCAAGTTATGGATGAAGTTTTGGCTTCTGAAATCGAAGCTCCAGCATCAGAAGAGATTGCTACTGAGTTGATGGATGCTTCTACCCTTGTAGGTTCTCCAGTTAAGAAAGAGAAGAGTGGTAAATTTGGTGAGACTATCTGGACATTGGAAAATGGAGTTGAAGTTTATGCTTTGCCAACTGAATATGAGGCAGATAGAATTTATTACAACATCATTGTTGATGGTGGTGAATCTCAATTGGAAACAGAAGAGTTGGTTAACTTCGAAAGTAATGTCTTTATGTTGTACACAAGTTCTTCAGGTGTATCTGATTTCCCTGCATCACTTCTAACAAAAATGTTGGTAGGTAAGAATGTCTCTGCTACTCCATACATTAATGGTTTAACTCATGGTATCTTTGGCATGTCATCTACAAAAGATATTGAGACTGCCCTTCAATTGGGTTATCTATTAGTTACTAAACCAAGATTTGTTGAAGAGGAGTATGCTCCTTCAATGTCACAATTGAGAGCAGTAGTTCCAAATATTATGAAGAACCCTCAATTTGTTCTACAACAAGAGGCAGTAAAGACTCTTTACAACAACAATCCTCGCGTTTTTTCTATCTCAGAAGAGATGTTGGATAAGGTTTCTATCAAAGAGATGGAAAAATCTTATAAAAAATTGTTCGACAATATGGAAGGTATGAGAGTTTACCTCGTTGGTAAGTTCAAACTTGAAGAGATGAAACCTCTTGTAGAAAAATATTTTGGTTCACTTCCTGTAGACAACAGTAATAAGAATGAGTGGATTGATAGAAAAGTGGAACTTGCTGAAGGTGAGGTAATTAATGAGTTTGGTGTAGAGATGACTACTCCAAAGAGTACATCAGTTATGGCTCTTCACACACCTATCAAATATACAGCTAAGAATTTGTTGGTAGCTGATGCTCTAACATATATCTTGAATATGGTATATACTGAGACTGTACGTGAAGATGAGGGTGGTACATACGGTGTGAGCCCTTATATTCAAGTAGTTAACGAGCCAAAAAGTCAAGCTATTCTACAAATCCAATTCGATACAGATCCTCAAAAAGTTGATGATTTGGTTGAACTTGTAAAGAGTGGTTTGTATGATATCGCTGAGAATGGCGTGACTCCAGAGCAACTTGTAAAAGTTCGTGAAAATTATGCAAAGGTTATCTCTGAAGATAGAATCAGTAATGGTTATTGGAGAGATGTTCTTCAAAAATATTATGAAGATGGCGTAGATGTAGATAGCAAGTTTGAGAAACTATCTCAAAAGATCTCATCTAAGGATATTAAAAAATTAGCGAAGAAACTTTGTAAGTCAGGTAACTTGATTGAAATTTTAATGATGCCAGCAGAATAGTGGCAAAAAAATAGTTTCTGAGGAGGAGGCAATTAGTTTGTCTCCTCTTTTTTTATTAAATTGCGAAAAATTTGTGTGGATATGGGTAGATTATTTGCAGTAATATTTTTCCTCTCTTTTTTTTCTCTTTCACTCTATTCCCAAAGTGAAAATAAAATAAGTGTTGATTCCAAATTGCAATTTGATGGTGCCACTTTTTTTGGTCTAAGTGATTCTCAGACAAAAATTGCAGATGGTATAGCTATCAGAAGAGCAAGAGTTGCCCTATCTGCTGTGATGTCTGAAGATTGGAAATCTACGATAGAGATAGATTTTGCTGCAGGTAAAATCCAGTTGTTAGATGCAAATTTGGCATATTCAGGATTAGAGAATTTTGAGTTCAAAATTGGTAATATGAAGGAGAATTTCTCAATGGATTGTCTGACCTCATCCTTCAATCTCCCATTTTTAGAGAGCTCAATGTCTTCAGATGCATTCGCCCCATCTTTTCATTTGGGTACTATGGGAATTTATCAAAATAGGGGTCTGAACGCATCTGTAGGTCTCTTTTTTCAGCCAATCAGTAGTGCTTCAGTAGCTGATGAATACTCATCTCTGAGCAAGCAGGGAATTTATAGTGGACACTCTCTCACAGGTAGAGTTTTCTACAATCCATTCTATTCAAGTGAGGATTACGCTTTACATATAGGAGCAGCGCTTTCGTATCGTAAGCCAGCCCCACTGATTTCAGGGAAATATGGTAATATCTCTTTTGATTCAAGGAGTGGAAGCTATATTAATAATAAAAAGTATCTTTCAACCGGCTCAATAACCGGAGTTGAAAATTGCTCTCTTGCCGGGACAGAGTTGGCTTTTTACTACAAAGGGCTACGTTTCCAAAGTGAATATATCCATTCTCAGACAGCCATTAAAGAGTCTGATCCTTTTAACTTTAATGGTTACTACCTATATGCTGGTTATATGCTATTTGGTGGAAAGCATAAATATGATGCAAAGAATGGCCGTTTTTCTCGTCCATCACTTGGCAATGATTGGGGTGATTTGGAGATTTTGGCAAGATATGATTATGTAAATCTTAATCATCGTGAGGTGAAGGGTGGTAGCTGTAATGCATTTACATTAGGTCTGAACTACTACATCAACAAAAATGTCAGATTTATGCTCAATTATCAATACAATAATCACGATGTGGCGGTGGATTATCACACTACATCATTCAGAATTGAGGTCGATTTTTAGTTAATTATTAGAAGAATCGAACAATTTTACAAAATAAATAGACTTATATAGAGATAAATTAAACCTTTTCGATTTACAATAGTCAAAAGACTGAAAGTAATTTTTCGATTAGGCAAAAGTATATTATTTTGAAGAGGGCTGCTGTGAAGTAACCCTCTTTTTTCTTTTTATATAAATTGCTCGTATGATTTCATATCTAATAGTCCGTGCCCCGAAAGGTTGAAGAGAATAACCTCCTCTTTGCCTGCCTCTTTTGCTTTTAACGCCTCCCTGATTACTGTGGCAATAGCGTGAGTAGATTCTGGAGCAGGAATAATACCTTCTGCACGCGAGAACAGAATGCCTGCATCAAAGCACTCTTGCTGCTCAATGCTTACAGCATCAATGAACCCATCTTTTCTAAGTTGGCTAACTAATTGCCCCGCACCGTGATATCTCAAACCAGCAGCATGAATTTGGCTTGGTTGGAAATTGTGACCTAATGTGTACATAGGGATCATAGGAGTTAATCCTGAAGAGTCGCCAAAGTCATATTTGAACTCACCGCAACTCAATTTAGGACAGGCAGCTGGTTCTGCAGCAATGATTTGAAGATCCTTTTTCTCTCCACTCAATTTGTGTCGAAGGAATGGGAAGGTAATACCTGCCATATTAGAACCACCTCCAAAGCAGGCGATAATCTTGTCAGGGAAGTCTCCAACTATCTCCATCTGTTTCTCTGCCTCCAATCCAATAATGGTTTGATGTAGAATCACGTGATTAAGGACACTACCCAAGGCGTATTTCGTATTTGGTTGATTTAGAGCTACTTCTACTGCTTCGGAAATTGCGATTCCAAGCGAGCCACCACATTCTGGATCTTTAGCGAGAATGTCTCTACCACATTGTGTGAATTCAGAAGGTGATGCGAATACCTCTCCTCCGTATGTCTTCATCACCAATTGGCGATATGGTTTAGCATAGTAACTATTTTTTACCATAAAAACTTTAACATCCAATCCAAAGTGAGCGCCGGCGATACTTAGAGAAGATCCCCATTGTCCAGCACCAGTTTCAGTTGTAAGATGTTTAACACCCTCTTTTGCATTGTAATATGCTTGAGGTACTGCTGTGTTTAGTTTATGAGAACCAACAGGACTGACACTCTCATTTTTAAAGTAGATCTTAGCAGGAGTATCTAGCGCTTTTTCTAATCCTGATGCTCTTACAAGAGGGGTAGGTCGATAGATTTTGTAGATGTTATAGACCTCTTCTGGAATATCTATCCATCTCTCAGTGCTGAGTTCTTGTTCTGCTATTGCTTTTGGAAAGATAATTTCCAAATCCTCTGCAGTAACAGGTTTTTGACTCTTTGGATTAAGAAGAGGAAGTGGCTTATTCTCCATATCTGCCACGATGTTATACCACTTAGTGGGCATCATACTCTCTTCTAAAAGGATTTTCTTTGTCAGTTTCATACGCCAATAATGTTATATGTAAAATAATAGGGCCCGTAATAATTCACAGGCCCTATACTTCTTATATTAAACTAAATAATTCCATAGATGTTTACGGCCTGTCAAGAGAGTTGCCAGCGCCAATACCAAGCAGAATTATATAGTCTGTAAATCATAATGTTATAAAATTATAGATTATCTTGTTCAATATCTTTGAAATAACGGTATGTGCTTACTTTAAGGTCTAAAGTTGCATTTTCATCACAGACCATAATTCCTTTAGGGTGAACTTGAAGTGCAGAGATTGTGCAAGTGTGGCTGTATGGGCCTTCAATGCATTGTTGTACTGCACGAGCTTTTCTAGCACCTAAAGCAAGAATCAACACTTGTTTAGCATCCAAAATTGTACCAACACCAACTGTAAGAGCACATTTAGGAACTTTATTAAAATCATTGTCAAAGAAGCGAGAGTTAACAACTCTTGTATCGTATGTCAAAGTTTTAATTCTTGTGCGTGAACTAAGTGAAGAGAATGGCTCATTGAATGCAATGTGACCATCTTCACCAACACCACCCATAAATAGGTCAATACCACCAGCTTTAACGATTTTTTGTTCGTATGCATTACACTCCTCTTCCAAGTTTTCAGCATTACCATCAAGAATGTTTACATTCTCAGGATTAATGTCGATATGTTTGAAGAAGTTTTCCCACATAAATGTGTGGTAACTTTCTGGGTGGTCAACAGGAAGATTAACATACTCATCCATATTAAATGTGATAACATTTTTGAATGAGATTTCACCCATTTTATAAAGTCTTATTAACTCTTTGTATGTACCCATTGGGGTAGAGCCGGTAGGTAGTCCCAAAACGAATGGTTTATCGCTTTGAGCTTGATGTTCCTTAATTTGATCAACAATGTATCTTGCACTCCAGCGAGCTACATCTGCAGTAGAATTTTGAATAATTAATCTCACGATCTTTTTGGTTTAAATTTACAAGGTGCAAAAGTACTACTTATTTATTTCAAAATCAATAAACTAAACCAAAATATTTGCCTTTTCAGGATATAAATATCTGATAATACTCTTTTTAGGAGTCTTGATAAATTCATCCACGCAAATTTTAATAGAAGAAACCTTCTCGTATGGGGCTACAACGGAGTTAAGTTTAAGTAGATTACTATTCATAATCTCTCTAATATTATCGGTAGATAATTTGTTGCGTCTAGCCTCATCATAGTCTGGAACAACAAGAGCAATAATGCGTCCATTCTCCTCATAAACAAGACTTTCTGAAACCAAATCCAAAGCATTCAACTTATATTCAATCTCTTCTGGATAGATATTTTGGCCATTTCCGAGCAAAATCATACTCTTTGATCTGCCTCTTAGTGATATAACTCCATCTGGCGAGATAACTCCGATGTCTCCGGTATGTAACCAACCTTCAGAGTCGATGCTTTCTGCAGTTGCCTTAGGATTTTTATAGTAGCCCTTCATTACGTGTGGCCCTCTGACTAAAATTTCGTTTTGTTCTCCATTCTTAACCTCCATACCAGGCAATATTTTTCCACAAGATCCCGGAACATAGTCATCGTGACGTGAGTAACTGATCAATGGGGCGCACTCTGTCATACCATAACCAACTGTAAATGGGAATTTTATCTTAAACAGAAACTTTTCAACCTCAGGACTTACAGCTGCTCCCCCCATATTCATCTCTGTCATTCTTCCTCCAAAAGATTCTAACATTGTTTTTCGTATTTTTCTGAAAATCAATTTATTAACAAGAGGAATTTTGGAAAGTAACTTTAGTGGTTGCTTCTCTAACTTAGGGAAGACATTCTTCTTTACAACCTTTTCAATCACTAAAGGAACTGTGCAGATTAGGTCAGGTTTAGTCTCCTTCATCGCTTCGATAAGGATTTTAGGAGCAGGGATTTTGCCGAGCAGGTAAATGTGTGAACCTGCCGCCAACGGTGTAAGCATATCAAAAGCACATCCGTAAGCGTGGGCAAGGGGGAGCAGTGCAAGAACAGTTGATTTATGATAATGGAATTTATGCTCCAAAGCAAAAACGACATTGGCTGTGATATTTCTTACAGTAAGCATTACACCTTTGCTGAAACCACTTGTGCCTGAAGTATAACTTATTACAATGACATCATCATCATCAAGAGATGCATAATTAACCTTCTGGATATCAAATGAAGGATATTCAATGTTTTCTATCTTTTCAGTAAGAACGCCTTCACTCTTATCATAAAGAATCTCTCTGTTCTGAAGGTTAAAGGCAATTTTTACTCTCTCAAGAGAATCTTGTGGCAGTTTTCTCCAAATTTCCTCTCCAATAAATAGCAATTCTGCATCACTATGATTAATGATATTTATAGTATCTGCCGGATTGAAGTCTGAAAGAATAGGCACTATTACTGCTCCATAAGTGATAACACCTATATAGCAAATAACCCATTTTGTGTCATTTTTGCCAGTAAGTGCAACTTTATCTCCCTTCTTTACGTTACAACACTTCAAAAGAGTGTGAAACTTCTCAATTTCCTCAGCTAATTGATAATAAGTATAGCTTTTTTTTGAAAAATAATCGGTGAGAGCGCTATCATTATGGTAATTTTTAAAGCTCTCTTCGTAAAGTTTAACAATATTTTTATTTTCCATATCTATTAATTTTTTTCGAAATAGTCACATAATATCTCGCCAATGAGTTTCTGCCCCTTGTCATTAGGGTGTATGCCATCCATACAGATGTAGTCAAACAAATCCACTTTTTGAAGGAAAGAGGTAGTAATATCAATTATGGGAATTTGCTCGTTCATTGCTATTTTGAAAAGCTCCAAATTGTAACTCTGATGCCAATTTGAGATTCTCTGTTTGTTGCCACCAAGCCAATTCAGGATGCGGTTCCTCTCATCTCCGCTCAAATCTTTAGAGAAGTAGTCAAAGTATCTCTCTGCACAAAGTGGTGGGAGAGATAGCAGAAGCGGTTTTGTCCCCATAGACTTGATCTTTTCAATCACCTCGCAGTATCTTCTTACAAACTCCTTTAATGATGTTTTAGGATTGTGTTCACTTGTGGGATTATTTGCAATCTCTGCCCAATGGAAGTCACAATCATTGCCACCATATTCCAAAAGGGCATAATCAGCATCTTGAATCTTGTCAAGGTTTCTATCTATAACTTTAGCACCATTCTCAATAGTGCTGCCAAATTTTCCATAATTTACCACTTCGAAGCCCAATCTTCTCTCAACTTCATTTGAGAAGTTGCTCTCTGAAACGGTATATTTTGTCTCCTTCTGGTTTTGTGATTTTTTCATCACCACACCCTTCATAATGGAGTCTCCGAATGCAATAACTTTTGTCATAAATTTTAATTTTACGGTGCAAAATTATTGACTCTCTACTCTGTGACGAAAAAAATGTTATTTATGGCGATTCAATGTGACTAAAGTTGCTTTTTTGTGATAAAAACCCTAAATTTGTGACTAAAATATGCAAATAATTAATTTCGTCACAGCCAATATGTGACAAAAAATTTTAAAAATGAGAGAATTACCACCGATTTTTAGGAGAGCTTCAATACAGGTTTTACACGCTATTTTGATGCCTGTTTTTTTTATCCTTTTTGTACTTCTATATAAGCCATTCAATATAGTTGAGGTCTTGGATATGGGGAGGGAACTCTACCCATTCAACATAACAATGATCACCTGTATTATTTTGGTATCTACCTCTCTTATGAGGTCTATTTTCTTTATCTTTAAAAAGAGCATTACAGTTAATTTACCCACATACATAATATATATAGTAGGAGAGATACTCTTTGCGTCATTCTTTGTGGCGTTATATATCTGGTTAATGGAGGGACGAGAACACCACTACTTCTACAATGCATCTCAAGCTACGCTCTATTTATACTCAATACTGGTATATCCATATTCAGCATTGACAATCTTCCTTTATAATTCATATAAAGTAACAAGCGTCATCAAAAATGCTGAGAATAGAATCAGATTCTATGATAGCAATAATACATTGAAGTTTGTTGTTCACGCATCAGATATTCTCTATATAGAGGCAGAAGAGAACTATATTAGAATATTCTACGAAGATATGGGAAAACTCAGCAACTATGTTATTCGTTCCTCTATGAAGAGTATTGAAGAGTTGTGTTTGAAGAATGGTCTTATTCGTTGCCATAGATCTTACTATATAAATGCTTCGCAGATTAAGTTGCTGATGAAGGATAAAAATGGAGTGACTGTGGCCGAATTTAATAATAGTGATGCGAAGCGGATTCCAGTTTCAAAGATGTACTATGAGCAATTAACACAAATGTTGTAACAATTTGTAAGTATAAAATAGAGCTCTTACTTGTCAATTTCTATTTTTCATCTATTTTTGCATCGTGAATTTTAGAGTAATAAATAGATATAAGGTTTCATTAACAACCTTTATGCTGATATTGTTCCTATCTCTTTGGAGCAGTTCACATATGTTTTATCATACGCATATTGTTGATAATCAGACTGTTACTCACTCTCACCCTTATTCAAAATCCGAACACACACACAGTAGTGCAGAGTTTCAATTGATAACAATGACCTCTCTACACTTAGCACTCTTGGCTGTTGTTTGTTTGCTTCTGAATCTTATAAAATTTGCAAGGCAACAACAATTCTTTATCAAGAGTGATAATGTTGTTTCATTGTTTAAAGGAGCTCTGTTGTCATTAAGAGCGCCTCCTGTTTCTTGTTAGCTATCCGGAAACTCCTATGGAGTAAAAATTCACATTTATTAACTTAACAAACAAGATTCGCAATGATTAAAAAAATTTTTGCGGTAATGTTATCATTTATGGTAACATCGTCGCTCTATGCGCAAATTAATGACGCAACAATTACAGGACATATAATAGATAAAAATAGTGGAGAACATATACCATTCGTAACTATAATTCTTAATAATGGTGAGGCCTACACTACAAGTGATGAAACAGGCCACTATATGATCTCTAATTTGCCAGTTGGAAAACATACTCTCAAGGCTACGCTTATGGGATATAAAGAGGATATACAGATTGTAAATATCTCAAAAGCAAACACTTATGTAGTACACTTCTCTTTGGATCCAGATGAGCAAATGTTAGAAGAGGTGGTGGTAACAGGAAATAGATATGTTACAAAAAAGAGAGAAACAGGTAATATTGTAAACATCATTTCTCCAAAGAAGTTTGAGACTACGGCATCTGTAACTCCGGCAGAAATCCTCAACTTCCAACCAGGATTGAGAGTTGAGTATGATTGTGGAAACTGTGGTGTTCCTCAGTTAAGAATTAATGGATTATCAGGTCAATATTCTCAAGTTCTTCTTGATAGTAGGGCAATTTTCAGCTCTTTAGGAATGGTGTATGGACTTGAACAACTGCCTTCTTCAATGATAGAGAGGGTAGAAGTGGTTAGAGGTGGAGGTTCTGCGCTATTTGGATCAAATGCAATAGGTGGAACAGTAAATATTATAACAAAGGAACCAACTTCTTCTCTGTTACAACTTTCAAATCAAACCGGACTTATTGGAGGCGAATCTCTTGATGCAAACACATCATTGAATGGTTCTTTCATCTCTGGTGATGGCAGAACAGGTGCTTATCTCTTTACAATGGTAAGGAGTCGCGATGGTTATGATCATAACGATGATGGCTTCACTGATATTCCTAAGCTCAGAAGTGAAACAATGGGAGTACGTGCTTTTCATAAAATTGCAGATAGACAGAAGCTAACTTTTGAGTATCATCATATCCACGAATTCAGAAGGGGAGGTGATAGTCTAAATATCCCTGCTCACGAGACAAATTTAGCAGAACAACTTGAGCATCAAATTAATGGTGGTGGTCTTACATACGATATAACATCAAAAAATGAGAAGAATTCAGGATCGGTTTACCTTTCAATGCAGCACATTGGCCGTAACTCATATTTCGGTACTGACAAGAATTTAGATGCTTATGGAAGAACAACCGATTATACACTAAATAGTGGTATGCAATGGATCCACAACTTCAAAAATGGCTCATTCCCTGCAATTTTTACTGCAGGATTTGACTATACTATGGATAAACTCCACGATGTTATGATTGGATATAACAGAGAGATTAATCAGAAGACACACGTTGGTGGATTGTATGCTCAGAATGAGTGGAAAAATAGTAAGTATGGTATTCTTGTAGGACTACGTGCTGATAAACACTCGATGATTAAGAGTCCGATTTTATCTCCAAGAGTAACTTTGAGATATGCTCAGACAAAGGAGATTACACTCAGAACTTCTTATGCAAGAGGATATCGTGCGCCTCAGGTTTATGATGAGGATTTGCACGTAGGTGCTGTAGGAGGCGAGGTCTCTTTAATACAGATATCTCCTGATTTAATCCCAGAATATTCAAATAATGTAAATATATCTTTTGATTGGTGGAAACAGATAGGCGAGTGGCAAATTAACCTCTTAGTAGAGGCATTCTATACAGATTTGGAGAATGTGTTCGCTTTGGTGGAGAAAGGGCACGATGATAAAGGCAATCTTCTTCTTGAGAGAGTAAATGAGGAGGGAGCTACTGTGGCTGGTGTAAATCTTGAATCAAGAGTCTCTTATGGTAAGAAATTGAGTATTCAAGGTGGATATACATTCCAAAAGAGCCGTTATAAAACTCCTTTCATTTGGAGTGATGATGTTGCTCCTCAAAGTTCAATGTATAATACTCCTGATCACTATGGCTATTTGAACCTGGATTACTATCCTATGGAGAAAATGACTCTATCTCTTAATGGGGTATTTACAGGATCTATGTTGTTCCAGCACTATGCAGGATATGTTGAGAAGGACTGCGAAAAAGTTACTCCAGCATTTGCAGATTTGGGAGCTCGAGTAGCATATAATATTGATCTTACCAAAAAAACACAAATGGAGCTCTTTATCTCTGTTAAAAATATTCTGAATCAATATCAAGACGACCTGGATGTAGGAATGGATAAAGACTCTAAATATGTTTATGGCCCGGCAACTCCAAGGTCATTCTATTTCGGAGCAAAAGTTTTGTTTTAGAAAATAATATACTACTCTATATAGATTGCCGGGCTTCGCCCAGCAATGACGTTTCGATATCGTCATTCCCGAGCATATTATATCGTCATTCCCGAACTTGTTTCGGGAATCTATTTCAATTGTATATCCAACAGATTGCCGGGCTTCGCCCAGCAATGACGAAAAAGAAAGTCCAGCAATGACAGTTAGTTTTAAGTCATTCCCGAGCTTGTCTCGGGAATCTGTTTAGCTCTTGTATTTGACTTGAAATCAGTGGATTACGAGGAAAAAGAAAAAGGACAAACCCTCATTTTTGAAGATTTGTCCTTTTTTGCTCCCCTTCTAGGACTTGAACCTAGGACCCCCTGATTAACAGTCAGGTGCTCTAACCAACTGAGCTAAAGAGGAATTTACCCGTTCAGACATTTACTTGTCGTTTGGGACTGCAAATGTAGAACAAAAATAATAAAGTGCAAAATTTATTTAAAAAAAATTAACTTTGTAGCGCAATTTTTTTGATATATGGATATAAATCTCCTTTCACTACTACTAAAAGAGTTAATTTTAGAGCACGATAAAGTCTCTTTCATATCAATGGGTTCTTTTATGGCCGAGGTAATGCCTGCTTCTGTTTCAGATAGAGGTATGGTTATTAATCCTCCATATAGAAGACTCTATTATCGTTTTTCCGAAAAGAGTAATGATAAGTTACTTATAAATCTATACGCAGAGAGAGAAAACATCTCAGTTGAAGAGGCGGAAAGCAGAATGGTGATATTCCTAAGAGAGTTCAGGGAGGAGTTAAACCGCGAGAAGGTGGTTGTTTTTCCAGGTTTGGGAAGGATGAAAGCATCAATTTCTAACGAATATTTCTTTATTGCTGATGAAGATATTGATATATATCCAGATGGATTGGGCTTGGAACCTATTAGAATGAAGGTTTTAAAGAGGGAAGAGAGTATTTCGGATGACAAACCAAAAAATATTGAAGAGTCTCCGAAAGTTGGAAAAATTGAAGAATCTCTGGCAGAGAAGGTTGTTGAAGAGTTGCCTCAAAATCAAGAGGAGACTCCAAAAGAGGAAAATATAAAGGAGGAGACTCCAAAAGAGGAGATTATAAAGGAGGAGAAACAGGAGAAACAACCTGAGGAACAGAGCGTTGAGGAGAAAAAAGAGCAGATATTCGAAGAGAAGGTGGCCAAAGAGAAAAAGATAGAAAAAAAGAGAGCCAAATTCCCATTATGGTTGGGATTGTTACTTATTGTTATAGCAATTTTAGTTATCTTCTTCTTTATTATGTATATTTGTTCCGATGCAGAGTGGGTTTGGAAACTTCTGTATAATGATGAGCAATTGAGAATACTTGGCAAGAATTTCTAATGATAGATAGGGCAACGGTAGATAAAATTTTAGATGCAACACAGATTGTGGATGTTATCGGTGATTTTGTGTCTTTGAGAAGAAGAGGTGCAAATTATTTAGGATTATGCCCATTCCATCAAGACAAGAATCCATCTATGTCTGTATCTCCAACGAAAGGAATTTTCAAATGTTTCTCTTGCGGAAAATCTGGTACAGCTTTATCATTTCTGATGGAGCACGAACATCTCTCATATCCGGACGCTCTAAAATATCTTGCAGCAAAGTATGGTATCGAGGTTCAAGAGGAGGAAGAGAGTCCGGAACAAATCGCTCAACGCCTTAAATATGAGTCACTTGCAATAGTTTCTCAATATGCGGGAGAGTATTATCAAGACTATCTTTTTAATTCTGAACACGGCAAAGCAATAGGTTTGGCATACTTCAAAGAGAGAGGTTTTTCTGAGCTGACAATAAAAAAATTTGGACTTGGTTTCTCCCCAATAGGTCGTTCAACTTTTGTAGATGCTGCGAAGGCAAAAAGTTATAAAGAGGATATTATTGTTGATGCAGGTCTTGCCATAAGACGTGATAATGGAGAGGTTGTAGATAGATTTTATGACAGAGTGATGTTCCCAATACATAATATTTCGGGAAAAATAATTGCCTTTGGCGGAAGAACTCTTCGTACAGACAAAAGTGTTGCCAAATACATTAATTCTCCAGAGACCGAACTCTATAATAAGAGTCGCTCATTGTATGGGATATTTTTTGCTAAAAGTGCAATTTCAAAAGAGGATAAGTGCTATTTGGTTGAGGGATATACAGATGTACTATCAATGCATCAGGCCGGTATAGAGAATGTTGTAGCATCTAGTGGAACAGCTCTTACAGTTGAACAAATTCGTCTTATCAAGAGATTTACCAATAAAATCACAATTATTTATGATGGTGATGAAGCCGGAATAAAGGCCTCTTTAAGGGGAATTGATCTTATCTTGGAGCAAGGGATGGAGGTTAAAGTTGTTTTACTTCCTGAAAATGAGGATCCTGATTCATTCTCAAAATCCAGATTTAAGGATCAGATTTTGTCATATATTGAGGCGAATGAGAAGGATTTCATCTCTTATAAAAGCGACTTGTTGCTTAAAGATTCAGGGAGAGATCCAATCAGACGAGCAAATGTAATCAACGACGTAATAGCATCTATTGCAGTAATTCCAGATGCCATTGTCAGAAATGTCTATGTAGAAGAGATTTCCCAAATGTTTGATCTCAAGTCGGAATCAATTTTTACAAAAATCTCTTCATTGAGAGATAAGAGGAAGAACTGGAATAGAGTTCAGGAAGAGTATCAACCTATTGAATCTCCGCAAGAGGCCGTTGAGCCAGTTAATAAAAACCAAAATCAGCAAAGTGCCGCCAATGGATTGATAACCAATGGCTTACTTGCGGTTAGCGAAAGAGAGATTCTTTACTATCTTCTTAAATTTGGCCTCTATACATTAATTTTTGAAGAGGATAAACTCTACAATGCTCAGGTTCAGGAGAAGATTACAGTTGCGCACTATATCAAAAGCGAGTTAGATGAGGATGAACTTGAATTTGTAAACCCAATTTATAAGAGTATATATGACTTATATTACTCAAATACCTCTCTGAAAGTCTTTGATAATGAAAAAGAGAGAGATTTTGCACAACAACGTGTGATGAGATTCTTTATGGACAACAATAGTCCAACTATTTCGCAATCTGTCCTAAAAATATTATCGGCTGAAGAGGATGAATCTGCTCTTACAATTGATAAATATAAAGACTCTTTAGTGCCTGAAGAGCACAAACTTTCACGTAGTGTTCCAAAGAGTGTTCTTCTCTATAAGTTGAGAATTACTGAGCAGCACTGTATGCAGTTGACTAAAAAACTTGGCGAGATACGGTTGGAGGGTAATCCACAACTTCAAATAACAATTTTATCTCAACTACAACAACTTACAAAGGTCAAAAATGCCTTCTCAAAGGAATTGTCGAGATTATAACAATTCAACAGAATTGTTGTATCTTTGCACCCTAATTCAAATAAATTAAAATAATAATATGAGTGATTTTAAAAGAACATTAGTTACTTGTGCATTGCCTTATGCAAATGGCCCTGTTCATATCGGACACCTGGCAGGTGTTTATGTCCCAGCAGATATATATGTGAGATATTTGCGAATGCGTGGTAATGATGTACTTTTTGTTTGTGGATCTGATGAACACGGCGTTCCAATCACAATTAAAGCTAAAAAGTTAGGTTGTACACCACAAGATGTGGTAGATAAATATCACGGAATCATTAAACAGGCATTCAGTGACTTCGGTATTAAGTTTGACATCTACTCTCGTACAAGTTCTGCGACACATAGAGAGACAGCGTCAGAATTCTTCAAGAAGTTACACGATGATGGAAAATTCATTGAGAAAGAGAGTGAGCAGTATTACGATGAAGAAGCTGGCTCTTTCCTTGCTGATAGATACATTGTTGGAACTTGTCCAAAGTGTGGTGCTGAAGGTGCTTATGGTGATCAATGCGAGAAGTGTGGTAGTACATTAAGTCCAGACGAGTTGATAAATCCACACTCTGCGATAAGTGGTTCTCAACCTGTAAAACGTGCCACAAAACACTGGTATTTACCTCTTGATCAATATGAATCTTGGTTGAGCGAGTGGATTTTGGATGGACACAAAGAGTGGAAAGTAAATGTTTATGGTCAATGCAAATCTTGGATTGATGGTGGTTTGCAACCTCGTGCTGTGAGCCGTGACCTTGATTGGGGTGTTCCTGTACCTGTAGAAGGAGGTGAAGGTAAGGTGCTTTATGTATGGTTTGATGCTCCAATCGGTTATATATCAAATACTAAAGAATTGCTTCCAAATGATTGGGAGAAGTGGTGGAAGAGTGAAGATACTAAGTTGGTACACTTTATTGGTAAAGATAATATAGTATTCCACTGTATAGTATTCCCTGCTATGTTAAAGGCATACGGTGATGGATATATTTTGCCAGAAAATGTTCCTGCTAATGAGTTCTTGAACCTTGAAGGAGATAAAATATCTACTTCAAAGAATTGGGCAGTTTGGTTGCACGAATATCTTCAAGAGTTCCCTTCTCAACAAGATATTTTGCGTTACGTTTTGTGTGCAAATGCTCCTGAAACCAAGGATAATGACTTCACTTGGAAAGATTTCCAAACCCGAAACAATAGCGAATTAGTAGCGATTTTCGGAAACTTTGTTAACAGAGCGGTTGTTCTGACTCACAAATATTTCTGTGGTGTGGTTCCTCAAAACTTAAAGCCGGAAGATATTGATAGTGAGACACTTGCACAAATCCCTCAGATTAAGAAAGATTTAGAGTATTATATCGAAAATTATAAATTCCGCGAGGCATTGAAAGAGGCAATGAACTTGGCGCGCCTTGGTAATAAATATCTTACAGATACTGAACCTTGGAAGGTGGCAAAGAGTGATATGGATCGTACTGCATCAATCCTTTATACCTCATTGCAAATTTGTGCGAATCTTGCCATTGCCTTTGCTCCATTCCTTCCATTCTCTACTGAGAAATTAAACAGAATCTTGAATGTTGAGCAACTACCTTGGGATCTATTCGCAACTGAGGATATTTTGAAATCTGGACACTCTTTAAATCCTGCAGAACTATTATTTGCTAAGATTGAAGATGAGCAGGTTCAATTCCAAATCGATAAGTTGAATGCTACAAAAGCAGAGAATAAACAGAATGAGGAGAAAGCCAATATCAATGAGGAACCAGCGCTTGCTCCAGCAAAAGAGGAGTGTACATTTGACGACTTTATGAAGTTGGATATCAGAACAGCAACTGTACTTGAGGCAGAGAGGGTTCCTAAGACTGATAAACTATTGAAACTTACAATTGATACAGGTCTTGACCAACGTACAATTGTTTCAGGTATAGCTGAGTATTATACTCCAGAAGAGATGGTGGGTAAGCAAATCTGCATCTTGGCAAATCTTCAACCTAGAAAAATTCGTGGTATTGAATCAAAGGGTATGATTCTAATGGCAAAACAAGAGGATGGAAAGATGAGAGTTGTATCTCCTGAAGAGAGATTACTAAATGGTTCTACAGTTGGTTAATCCAATATATTAGCATAAAAAAACTCTCCGTTAGCATAGTGCTACGGAGAGTTTTTATTTATAGGGGATATTATTTAAATCTTTCTACTTGAGATGCTATTAATTCTACATCATCAAAATAGTTAATTTTCATTGCTTGTTTAACCTCTGCAAGTGTTTGAGCAGCAGTGGCTTGTGCGATTTCGCTTCCCTCTTTAAGAACTTGATAAACATAAGGGATATCCTTTTGGAACTCTTTTCTGCGTTCACGAATTGGTTCCAACTCCTCTTGAAGAACTGCATTCAAGAACTTTTTAATTTTTACATCACCAAGACCACCTCTCTTGTAATGATCTTTTAGTTCATCAAGATTTGCATAGTCTGGAAGATATTTAGCAAATTG
This sequence comes from Bacteroidales bacterium, assembly GCA_017513445.1. GTDB lineage: Bacteria > Bacteroidota > Bacteroidia > Bacteroidales > UBA932 > RGIG6374. Next base: position 31,565 of record JAFXFS010000003.1, read on the forward strand.
TTCATCTTTACAGAAACAATCAAGGTAGGTAAATACAGTATTGCCCTCAACATTACCTGGATCCTCAATTCTAATGTGGTTAGGATCAGTGTACATACTCATCACCTTCTTTCTAACATCTTCAGCTTCATCACTTAAGTAGATGCAATTGCCAAGAGATTTGCTCATTTTTGCTTTACCATCTGTGCCTGGCAATCTCAAGCAAGATTTATTATCAGGAAGAAGAACCTCTGGCTCTACCAATGTCTCTCCGTAAATAGAGTTGAACTTTCTAACTATCTCTCTTGTCTGTTCAATCATTGGTTCCTGATCCTCTCCCACAGGTACAGTTGTTGCTTTAAATGCTGTGATATCAGATGCTTGCGAGATCGGATATGTGAAGAAACCAACAGGAATACTATTCTCGAACTTGCGCATTTGAATCTCACTCTTAACGGTTGGATTTCTTTGTAAACGTGCAATAGTTACGAGGTTCATATAATAAAATGCCAACTCACAAAGTTCAGGAACTTGAGATTGAATGAAGAGTGTAGATTTCTTTGGGTCCAATCCACAAGCCAAATAATCTAATGCCACTTCGATAATATTTTGACGCACCTTCTCTGGATTGTCAGCATTATCAGTAAGAGCTTGAGCATCAGCAATCATAATAAAAATCTTCTCAAACTCACCTGAATTTTGCAATTCAACTCTTCTTTTTAATGAACCTACATAGTGTCCGATATGTAGTCTGCCGGTAGGTCTATCTCCCGTTAAAATAATTTTTCCCATTGTTAATCTGTAATCTCTTTAATTTTTTCTCTGATTTGAGCTTCAATCTCCTCTAATAGTTGTTGGTTGTCTCTAAGCAGATTCTTTACAGCATCTCTACCTTGAGCCAACTTGCTTTCGCCGTAGCTAAACCAAGATCCACTCTTCTTGATGATGTTGAATTCTACACCCAAATCGATAATTTCACCAATCTTAGATATGCCCTCTCCAAACACAATATCAAATTCGGCTTTTCTGAATGGAGGAGCCATCTTATTTTTAACAACTTTAACTCTTGTTCTGTTTCCGGTTGCCTCTTCACCATCTTTTAGTTGAGTCACGCGTCTTACATCAAGTCTCATTGTTGAGTAGAATTTCAAAGCATTACCACCAGTTGTTGTCTCAGGATTGCCAAACATAATACCAATCTTGTCTCTCAATTGGTTGATGAAAATACAGCAAGTGTTTGTTTTTGAGATATTTGCAGTTAATTTTCTTAGTGCTTGACTCATCAATCTTGCTTGAAGTCCCATCTTCGAGTCACCCATTTCTCCCTCAATTTCAGCTTTTGGTGTAAGAGCTGCAACAGAGTCGATAACGATAATGTCAATAGCACCTGATCTGATTAGGTTATCAGCAATTTCTAAAGCTTGCTCACCGCAATCAGGTTGTGAGATTAATAATGTATCAACATTAACACCTAGATTCTTTGCGTATGTCCTGTCAAAGGCGTGTTCAGCATCGATAATAACTGCAATGCCACCTGCTTTTTGCGCTTCAGCAATAGCGTGAATTGCTAAAGTAGTCTTACCACTGGATTCAGGACCATAAATCTCAATAACTCTACCTCTCGGATAACCACCAATTCCCAATGCGTGGTCAAGTGCTATTGACCCTGAAGGAATTGTTGATACCTCCCAGTTTGGCTGTTCTCCCATCTTCATAATAGTTCCTTTGCCAAAATCTTTTCTGATTTTGTCAATTGTCGCTTGTAGTGCCTTCAATTTCTCTTCACCGACCTCTACATTTTTCATTTCTTTCTCCGTAGCCATAGTTATATAAATTTTAATTTAAAATACTGGAATATTAATTTGCAAATATAACCAAATTAATCGTTACAAATTGGTTAAAATATAAAAATTATTACACCATTTTCTCTATTTTTGTCTCGTAAAATAATAATAGATGAAGCAGAAGTTATTAGGAAAAAATCTCAATGAATTGAAGGAGATTGCTAAAGAGCTTTCTCTACCATCATTTACTGCCACGCAGATAGCTCAGTGGCTCTATCAGAAGAGAGTTAGAGATATCTCTGAGATGACAAATCTCTCAAAAGTGGCAAGAGAGAAACTTTCAGAATTATATGAGGTTGGCCATACACAGTATACTCACTCTTTTAAGTCTGTTGATGGTACGAAGAAGTATCTCTTTCCTGTTGGGGAGGGGGAGCGTTTTATTGAGACAGTTATGATTCCTGATGGAGAAAGGTCAACAGTGTGCGTATCTTGCCAGATAGGTTGTAAGATGGGTTGTAAATTCTGTATGACAGGTCGCCAGGGATTCCACGGACATCTTGATGCAGCACAAATACTCTCTCAATTTATGGATATTGATGAGGGCGAAGTCTTGACTAATGCTGTATTTATGGGAATGGGTGAACCGCTTGATAATTATGATAATATCTCAAGAACTATTGACGTTCTTACTTCATCGTGGGGCTTTGGCTGGAGTCCAAAAAGAATTACCCTTTCAACAGTGGGTATTATTCCTATGTTGGAACGCTTTTTGAAAGAATCTAAATGTCATTTGGCTGTAAGTTTACACAATCCATTTGGAGTGCAGAGGGCAGAATTGATGCCAATGCAGAAGCCATATCCAATTGAAGAAGTTGTGAGGTTGATTAAAAAATTTGACTTTACAGGACAACGCAGGGTTAGTTTTGAATACATTGTGTTCAGTGGAGTCAACGACTCTAAAGCCCATAGTGATGAGCTTGTGAGAATATTGAAGGGATTAGAATGTAGAGTTAATTTGATACGTTTTCACGCTATACCAAATTCTTCACTTAAAACAACTTCTGATAAAGAGATGGAATCTTTCAAGGATAGGCTTAACAGTCAGGGACTATTAACAACAATAAGAGCTTCAAGGGGTGAAGATATATTTGCGGCTTGTGGCTTATTGTCAGGACAAAAGAGTAAAAAATAGATGCAAAAGAGGAGCGCGATACTACTGATTTTATTTATCTTTTTCGGAGTTGCGTTAAATGCGCAACAACCGAAAGAGGGTTATTCTAATGATAGTTCGCGTCCAAAGGTAGGTGTCGTTTTATCAGGTGGTGGGGCAAAGGGCCTTGCACACGTTGGTGTTCTTAAATATCTTGAAGAGTTGGAAATCCCTATTGACTACATAGTGGGAACTAGCATCGGTTCAATTGTAGGAGGATTCTATGCGTTAGGGTACTCGGCAGATGAGCTTGATAGTTTGGTAATGGCTCAGGATTGGGATATGGTTATGAGCGACAAGATTCCGAAAGGTGAGACATCTCTCGAAGAGAAGTTAAGAAATGAAAAGTTTATTGTCTCAATACCCTTTACAGATGCAAGGGCATTTGAAAAGAGTAAGAAGGACTCTTCACAAGTTTTTGGATTAAAGGCAAATATCCCAACAGGTCTGGTTCAGGGACAAAATCTCTACAATCTCTTTACGAAATTGACAGTAGGATATCAGGATTCTATTGACTTCTCAACTTTTCCTATTCCGTTTGCCTGTGTTGCAGTGGATCTTAATACCAATAAAGAGGTGGTTTTCCATAGTGGGAATATCGTTGAGGCAATTAGAGCAAGTATGGCAATCCCCGGATATTTTGCACCTGTAAAAACTGATAATCACTATCTTGTCGATGGTGGTATTTTAAATAACTATCCGGTAGATGTAGCTCGAGAAATGGGAGCTGATATTATTATCGGAGTGGATCTTCATTCTGAGACAAATGCTGAATACCAAGAGGTTACATCATTGATAGATGCTTTGGATCAAATGATTAACTTAATGGAGGCAAACAAAACAGAGAAGAATAGAAGGATTACAGATATCAGAATAACCCCTCTGGTTAGTAAATACGGGACTCTTGATTTTGATCTAAAGAGTATGGATGCTCTGATTGATACAGGTTATAATGCAGCACTTCGTGCGAGTTATGACTTACAGATGCTTTCTCAAAGTTTGAAGATTCTCGATAAAAGAGAGAAATCTCATATGATTGGTCCTGTTGCAAATGTGCCAAAAAGAAGAGCTATTAATATAGGAAGAGATTCTGTAGATATATCGCAAATTGTTGTTACAGGTATATCTGATTCTGATATGGAATTGCTTTTTAGAAAAACGAAGATAGCTCCGGGACGCAAAGTTTCAGGTCAGGATATTGATGATGCGATATCATTCTTCTATAGCACGAAGGCATTCTCACGAGTAACCTATTCACTTCTTGGAGATAGTAATCCCTATATAATGAGGATAGACTTTGAACCAGGCAAGCAACATCAACTTGGATTTGGATTTAGATATGATAGTGAGGAGTCTGCAGCTCTGTTGCTTGATGTTGGTATTAATCAGTTGAAATTATATGGTTTCAGAGTCAATTTGGCGGCAAAATTGGGATTTAATCCAAATGTTTCAGTCGATGGAGTGGTCGATTTTAAGAGTAAATTAAGACTGAATTCAAATTATACCTTCTCCCACTCCAATATGAATATGTTTGAAGGGGGAGAGAGGTCAAGTAATATATCATATTATTACAATAAATTCGACTTGACCTTCCAAAATTTTGATCCGCGTCACTCAAAATTCAAGACAGGTGTGAGATATGAGAATTGCTATTTCAACTCTATACTTACAAATGTTTCAGTGCCACCTGAGTATGAAATAACAATTAGGAACAGAGATTTTATCTCTATTTTCGGAACATTCTTGAATGACAATTTAGACAGAGCAAATTTCCCAACTAAAGGTATTCGCACAGAAATTAGTTATGCCTACTATTTTAATTGGTTTAATGAGGATTTAAGACCATTCAGTGATATCCGTTTTCAGACAAAAATGGCATTTCCGACAGGAACACTCTTTGTACCTATATTCTCTCTATATGGAAGGTGGGCAATGGGAGAGAATATACCTGCATCTCATCTTAACGTAATGGGTGGATATCAGCAAGGAAGATATCTAAATCAACAGATTCCGTTTGCCGGTTTGAATAATCTATACTCTATGGGCAAAATGCTGGCTGTGGCACGTGCTGACCTAAGATTTAACCTCCTGAAATCGCACTATATAACTGCTACTGTAAACTATGCAATGAGTGGTAATACAATCCCAGAATTTATTGGTAATCAGGGTGTTATAGGTGCGTCATTGGGATACTCATTCGACTCGTTTATCGGCCCTGTCTCATTGCATCTTCACTGGTCTGACAAGAGTGAAAAGGTAGGTGTTTATTTCAACTTAGGCTACTACTTCTAACAAATTTATTATGAATCAACAAGAGATTCTGGATAGGATGAGGAGACTTTGTAGTACTCGAGAGTATTGCAGAAGGGATATTTTGTTGAAAATTGAGTCACTTATTGCAAAGGAGCGTAAGTCGGCTGAAAGTTCTCCGAATAAGGAGGTTGGTGCCAATAGTATTAAGAGTCCTGAATCAATCTCTGCCGAGGATATAATTAACACTTTATGTGAAGAAAAATTCATTGATGATAAGAGATATGCCACCTTTTTTGCAAAGGATAAATCATCTTTGCAAGGATGGGGTGAGAATAAAATTAAATATACTCTTCAAAATAAGGGAATTGAGATTGATTTTATTAAATTTGCAATTGCGCAGATAGATCAGGATAGATCTACTGAAAAATTAAAAAAGGTAATTGCTACGAAAAGAGACTCATTGAGAGGGGATCCAAAGGCTAAAGAAAAGCTTATAAGGTTCTTATTATCAAGAGGTTATACTTGGCAACAATTTAATGATTTAATATGATTTCGACAGAGCAAATTAAAGAGTTGAAAGTTAGGATAGAGACTCTGGGGAGGTGTCTTTGACATCCCTATTAAAGAGGAATATTTAGAAAAAGCCCAAAAAATCACATTGGAGGAGGGTTTCTGGGACGATCCAAAGCGCGCAGAGAGCTTCCTTAAGCAGGTTTCTTCTGTAAAATATTGGGTCACATCATATAAAGATATCACCTTATTGATGGATGAGGTTGATGTGTTGTTGGAGCTGGGAGAGGAGGATTCTGAAGAGTTACTACAATCTGTGGATAATTTAGCTCATAAAATCGAAGAACTTGAGGTCAGAAATATGCTTGGTGCAGAGGGAGATAATTTAGGTGCAATCCTGACAATTAACTCTGGTGCAGGAGGAACAGAGAGTAACGATTGGTCTGCAATGTTAATGCGTATGTATATCAGATGGGGAGAGAGAAATGGATATAATGTGCGTATCTCTCAGATTTTGAATGGGGAAGATGTTGGGATTAAATCAGTTACAATAGAGTTTGAAGGGGATTATGCTTATGGCTATCTGAAAGCTGAGAGTGGCGTTCACCGACTTGTAAGAATATCTCCATTTAATGCACAAGGGAAACGTCAAACAACATTCTCATCGGTGTTTGTCTATCCATTGGTTGACGAAACAATAGAGATTGAGATCAATCCTTCCGATTTGGAGTGGGATACTTATCGTTCATCGGGTGCCGGTGGACAGAATGTCAATAAGGTTGAGACCGGTGTAAGAGTTAAACACATTCCGACAGGAATTGTTGTGGAGAATACAGAGACCCGTTCCCAACTTGATAATAGACAAAATGCACTTCGTGTTTTGAAATCACACCTTTACAATTTGGAATTGAAGAAACGTCAGGAAAAGCAGGCCGAACTTGAGGGACAGAAGAAGAAAATTGAGTGGGGCTCTCAGATTCGTAGTTATGTTCTGCATCCTTACAAAATGGTGAAAGATCTTCGCACTGGGCTGGAAACATCTGATACTCAGGGAGTTTTGGATGGAGATCTTAATGATTTTATGAAGAAATTTTTAATGGAAAATAGCTCAAAATAATTAATAATATGGAATTCAAGTATCAAGAAATGTTTCCTCTATCAGAGGACAAAACACAGTATCACCTAATTTCTAAAGATTATGTATCGGAAATTGAGGTTAATGGTCAAAAAATTTTAAAAGTTGAACCAGAAGCACTTCGTCTTATTTCAAGAACTGCATTTCACGATGTGGCTTTCAAATTAAGACGTGAACATAATAAGAAGGTTGCTTTGGTTTTAGATGATCCAGAGGCAAGTACAAATGACAAGTCAGTTGCTTTGACTATGCTATTGAATGCTAATGTTGCATCTAAAGGACAACTTCCATTCTGTCAAGATACAGGTACAGCTATCATCGTTGCAAAGAAAGGTCAAAATGTTTGGACTGGTGGTGGTGACACTGAACAATTGTATCATGGTGTTTATGATACATATACAACAGACAATTTAAGATATTCTCAAACTATTCCATTGGATATGTATAAAGAGATTAACTCAGGTTGTAACTTACCTGCTCAAGTTGATATCTATGCTACTGATGGTAATGAATATAAATTCTTGTTTGTTGCAAAAGGTGGTGGAAGTGCAAACAAAACTTATCTATATCAAGAGACAAAAGCTCTTCTTAACCCTGCAACTTTAGAGAAATTCCTTATCGAAAAGATGAAGACTTTGGGTACAGCTGCTTGTCCTCCATACCATATTGCATTTGTAATTGGTGGTACATCTGCCGAGACTAACCTTAAAACTGTAAAATTGGCATCTGCTAAATATTATGACGAATTGCCAACAACAGGAAATGAGTTAGGCCGTGCTTTCAGAGATGTTGAATTGGAAGAGAAACTATTGAAAGCTGCTCAAAATATTGGTTTGGGAGCGCAATTTGGTGGAAAATACTTTGCTCACGATATCAGAGTTATTCGTTTGCCTCGTCACGGTGCATCTTGCCCTGTAGGTATGGGTGTATCTTGTAGTGCTGATAGAAATGTTAAGGGTAAAATTAACAAAGATGGTATTTGGTTGGAAGATTTGGATAGCGATCCAATCTCATTGGTTCCTGAAAGATATCTACAAGGTGGCGGACATAAAGGTGGTGTGAAGATTGATTTGAATCGCCCTATGGATGAAATCCTTGCAGAATTGAGCAAATATCCAGTATCTACATTCCTTCTTTTGAATGGAACTATTATCGTAGGTAGAGATATTGCTCACGCAAAATTAAAAGAGCGTATTGAAGCTGGAGAGGGACTTCCTCAATATATTAAAGATCACCCAATTTACTATGCTGGTCCTGCTAAGACTCCAGAAGGAATGCCATCTGGCTCATTCGGTCCTACAACAGCTGGTCGTATGGATAGCTATGTAGATCTATTCCAAGCAAATGGTGGTAGCAAGATTATGATTGCTAAAGGTAATAGAAGTCAACAAGTTACAGATGCTTGTAAGAAACACGGTGGTTTCTATTTGGGTTCAATCGGAGGTCCTGCTGCAATTCTTGCAAAAGATAATATCAAGAGTGTAGAGTGTCTAGAGTATCCTGAGTTGGGTATGGAGGCAATTTGGAAAATCGAAGTTGAAAACTTCCCTGCATTTATTCTTGTAGATGATAAGGGTAATGACTTCTTTGCTCAATTTAAATAATAATTAATAATCAGTATATTATGAAAATGTTCAAATCAATATTAATCGCTTTTGCTGCAATGATTTTTGTCTCAGCTTGTAGCCCGAAGGGCGAAACATCTCCTCTCCAAGCGAAGGTGGAAGAGTTTGCATATGTAGATTTATCAAGTGATCTTTACAATCAACTTTCAGATAAAGAGAAGGAGATTGTAGCTGTTTTTAAAGAGATTGCAGATATTATGGATGGCCTATTCTGGAAACAAACATTCGGAGATAAGTCAATAATGGAGCAATTAGAAGATCCTTATGCTCGTCAATTTGCCGCAATTAATTATGGTCCTTGGGATAGATTGGATGATAATAAACCATTTGTAGAGGGTTATGGAGAGAAACCTGCAGGTTGCCAATACTATCCTCAAGATATGACAAAAGAGGAGTTTGAGGCATTTGATGATCCTAATAAATCAAGTCTTTATACAGTTATCCGTCGTGATGAAAATGGCGCTTTGAAAAGTGTATGGTATAAAGATGAATATAAAGAGGAATTGACTCAGGTTTGTCAACTTCTAGATAAAGCTATCGCTTTGGCAGAAGATGAGGGTTTGAAAAACTACCTTGTAGAGAGAAAAAAGGCATTTGAGACAGATGACTATTTCCAAAGTGATATCGCTTGGATGGATATGAAGGAGAGCAAAATCGACTTCGTAGTTGGTCCAATCGAGAATTATGATGATAAACTTTATGAGGCAAAGGCATCTTATGAGGCATTCATCCTTTTGAAAGATGTAGAGAGAAGTAAGGATCTTGCAAAATTTGTAAGTATGCTTCCTGCGCTTCAAAAAGAGCTTCCTTGTGATCCTAAGTACAAAACATTTGTACCTGGAACATCTTCGGACCTAAATGTTTACGATGCTTACTATTATGCGGGTGATTGTAACTCAGGTAGTAAGACTATTGCAATCAATCTTCCAAATGATGACAGAGTTCAGGCTCTTAAAGGTGCGAGAAGATTGCAACTTCGCAATAGTATGCAAGCTAAGTTTGATAAAATTGTTATCCCAATTGGTGATGTAATTCTTGAAGAGGAGTTGCGTGAAAACCTTAAGTTTGATGCATTTTTCTGGAATGTTACTTTCCACGAAGTTGCTCACGGACTTGGAATCAAACAGACAATCAATGGAAAGGGTTCGGTTGATGAAGCTATGGGTACAGAAAAGACCTCTTGGGAGGAGGCAAAAGCTGATATTTTAGGTCTATTTATGGTTTGTAAACTTATCGAAAAGGGTGAAATCACAAATATTACTAAAGAAGATGCAATAACAACATTTATTGCTGGTATTCTTCGTTCAGTAAGATTTGGTGCTGCAAGTTCTCACGGTAAGGCAAATATGATGTGTTACAACTATATGCAACAAAATGGTGCATTTACACGTAATGCTGATGGTAAATACCATATCGATTATGCAAAAGCTGAAGAGGCTATTGCAGGTTGGGCAAATGTCATTATTACTACACAAGGAGATGGTAATCAAGAGTTTGCAAGAGAATATAGAGAGAAGAATGGTTCAATTACTCCTGAATTGCAAGCTGATTTGGATAAAATCAATAGCTCATCAATTCCTAGAGATATCCGTTTCAGATAGTTTTATTATTGATAAATTTTAACATTATGAGAGAAAAAGTCTATAATAAATTTGTTGAACTCTTCTCTGGAGAGGCAACTATGTTTGCTGCACCTGGACGAATCAATTTGATAGGTGAGCATACTGACTATAATGGTGGTTTTGTATTTCCAGGTGCAATCGATAAAGAGATGGTTGCAGCTATACGTCTCAATGGAACTGATAAGGTAAGAGTTTATGCTCTTGATATGAATCAGGAGTCTATCTTTGGTCTTGAAGAGGAGGATAAACCAGCTGAAACTTGGGCTCATTATATCTTTGGTGTTTGTAGAGAGATAATCAAAAGAGGTGGCAAAATAGGTGGTTTCGATGCTACATTTGCAGGAAATGTTCCGTTAGGAGCTGGTATGTCTTCATCTGCAGCATTGGAGTCACTATTTGCAACTGCTTTGAATGACTTATTCAATTTGGGTATTGATAAATTTGAATTGGCTCGTATTGGACAAGCAACAGAACACAACTATTGTGGTGTTAAATGTGGTATAATGGATCAATTTGCCTCAATATTTGGCAAAGAGGGTTGTCTGATGAGGTTGGACTGTCGTTCAATGGAGTTTGAATACTTCCCATTCTCTCCAAAGGGATATAAACTATTGTTGTTGGATTCTAAAGTTAAACACGCACTTGTTGGCTCACCTTATAATGATAGGAGAGAGTCTTGCGAAAGAGTTGCGGCAAAATTAGGTAGAGAATTTCTAAGAGGCGCATCTATGCAATCTTTAGAGGATATAAAGGGTGAAATATCTGAAGAGGATTATAAGCGTGCTTACTATGTTATAGGAGAAGAAGCACGTGTCCTTTCTGTTTGTGATGCCTTGCAAAAAGGTGATTATGAACAAGTTGGACGTGATATGTATGCTACTCACTGGGGATTGTCAAAAGATTATGAAGTATCTTGCGAAGAATTGGACTTCCTTGTAAATGTTGCCCAGGAGGCTGGTGTGACTGGTTCTCGCCTGATGGGCGGTGGATTTGGTGGTTGTACAATTAACCTTGTTAAAGAGGAGCTTTATGATCACTTCATCGGCACAGCTTTAAGCAGATTTAAAGATCAATTCGGGCACGAACCAAAAGTGTATGATGTCGTAATCTCTCCAGGTGCGAGAAGATTATAACAACTAATCACAATAAATATTAAAGCCACTCCTGATATTTCAAGAGTGGCTTTAATTATGCCTTAAATATTTGTGGATTACCAAGAGCCACCAGCTCCACCTCCACCAGAGAGACCTCCGCCGAAGCCACCAAATCCGCCTCCGCCAAATCCGCCTCCGCCGAAGCCGCCAAATCCACCACCTGAGATGATAATTGGAGGTCTTGTGTGACCACTGTGTCCTGAGCCTCCTCCTCCTATTGTAGTGCTATTTCCCCCGTTACCAGCTTTTGATATCAACCAAAATATCAAAAATACAAATATTGCAGTAAAGATAAATCCGGCAATTGAGCCTTCATCTTCATCTATATCGGAAGCAGATATTTCACCGGCTGCAAGTTTGCTTAACTTGTCACAAGCAGCAGAGATACCACCATAGTAATCATTCTCTATAAAGTGAGGAATAACATCTTTTGTAATTATCCTTTTGGCAATGGCATCAGGAATTGCACCTTCAAGTCCCAAACCAACCTCAATAAAGATTTCACCTTTAGAGTCAGATGTTTTTGGTTTTACCAAAACGAGGACTCCATTATTGACACCCTTTCTGCCAATTCCCCAAGAGGCAAAAATTTCGTGAGAGAATTCGGCAGGAGAATAACCATCCAAAGTTGAAACAGTTACAACAGCAATTTGGTTAGAGGTAGAGTCGTCCAATGCAACTAATTTATCTTCAAGTGTCTGAACTTGAGAGGCTGATAAAATGTTGGCAAAATCGTTTACAAGACGTTGTGGCTCAGGTCTTTGTGGAATCTGAGCAAACGTTGCAATTGCAAAAAAGAGCGCAACTGCACAGAGTTGTATTCTCTTAACCGATAGAGATTTCATCAGATTGTTCATTTATATCATCCTCTGAGTATGGGAAGAATTCAGAGAGTTTCTTGCCTGCCTCTTTAATGGCAACTTCAAATCCCTCAACTATATTCCCAGATGAGAATGAGTGGTGAATTTTTTCAGATATTGAGTTCCAGAAATCTTCAGGAACAACCTCATTAATGCCTTTATCTCCAATTATTGAAAATTGTTTAGATTCGTAGGCAACATAGATAAGTACTCCATTACGAAGAGCAGTCTTATTCATTTTTAACTTTTTAAAGACTTTAATTGCTCTTGCAATAACATTTTTACCGCAATTTGGCTCAATATGAACTCGTATCTCGCCTGATGTCATCTTCTCGGCCTCTTTAATGGCATTGACCAAGAGAGTTCTCTCCTGTGGAGATATAAATTCATCCAATTTCATAATTATTCTATTTTTCTAAAAGTCTAACACATCTTACTGATGCACCAAAATCATCAATAAGGCCGTGATTCATAGGCATAGTGTGAGTATCAAAGAATATGTAGCGATAGTATGCCATATTCTCTTTACTCTTTGTTGAACTCCACCAGAAACCATAATTATCCTTACCACCAAAAATTGTATGCTTGTAAGTAGAGTTTCCTCCAGGTAGGGCATTCCAATATAGTGTATTTTCGTGCATATTGTCTGGTGAGTATGGCCAGAATCTTTCTCCAATAAATCTGGCATCTGAAGTGGCTCTCTCTCCAATTCTACTCCACTCATCTACGAAAGGAAGAGGAATTCCATTGTTGTGAGCAGTTGCGAAATCTACCCAGTCTTCATTTGTAGGGATAGACCAACCTTCAGGGCAAATACCTTGTGGGCCACCACCCAGACCCTTTCCCTCTTCTCCAAGAGTTGCCTCTTCCCAAGTATAAAGGCGACCATAGACTGAACCGAGGGCTTTTAAGTCAATATAAGAAGTACCTGTCTCTTGCCAATTTAGATTTTCTGCAAACCATTCAAGGTTTCCTATAGGTGTAGTTTTGTAAATCTGACCATCTCTGCGATCTAAGATAGCTCCACCTTTTGGATTGAATACCAACCCTTTAATAGAGCGTCCCTCCTCTGCAACAATTACTTCAAACTCACAATTCACGATTGAGCTATAATATCCCTTTTTAAATGCTATACCTGTAATAGTGTAATGTCCTGTTGTGTCAGGTATTACCAAAAAATAGTCAGCTTGTTCTAATGTATCTTTAAGAAATGGAGAAGCCCACGAGTACTCTACATCTGCTGGCTCTGTAATACCAGAGATATTTAAATTGAATGTATCTCCTGGCTCTACATACTCAGGAATCTCAAGATTCACAGTAAGTGTCCCCTTCATTGATACAAATTCGTTCTCTGGGTCTTCTAAACAAGAAGTGACAAAGGTTAATGATATTAATGTAAATAAAATGATGTATAAATATTTTTTCATAATTATATTTTGCCAATATGCCATATTATCTTGCAAAGATGCACATTTTTTGTTCTATCAGCAAGTAAATGGGTGTATTAAATAATTAAAATTGTAAATTTGCAACTCATCTACAATCAAAAATTGTGCTATGTTTCCAAGAATTGTTAAAATATTCTCAATTATCTTTACATTGTCTCTCCTACTTATAGGGTGTGATAGGGGAGAGAGGTACTATACGCATTATGGTTTTGCTCAAGGAGGAGAGTATAAGGTTACTTACTCATTAGATAGAGATGATAGTGAAAAAATCTCTACAGAAATTACAAAGATGCTTCTTGATATCGATAATTCAATATCTGGATACAATAACAATTCTACAATTACACAGATTGCTAATGCTCAGAAAGGGGAACGAATAAAAGTAGATTCTATATTTTTGGATTTGTGGCAAAAGTCTGAACAAATTTACAATCAAAGTGATGCACTTTTTGATCCTTCAGCATCTCCACTTTTTGATCTATGGGGATTCGGATTTAAAAGTGGAATTGAGGTCACAAAAGAGGCAGTTGATTCAGTTATGGGCTTTGTGGGGATGGATAAATTTACCCTTTCTGAAGAGAATGGCTCATACTTTATCAGTAAGAGTGATTCAAGGTCCTCCCTAAATTTTAATGCTATTGCACAGGGCTATTCTTGTGATTGCATAGCAGATATCCTTGATAAATATGGCTCACAGAACTATTTGGTTGATATTGGCGAAATAGTATGTAAAGGGTTGAGTTCTAAAGGTTTACCTTGGAAGATTGGTGTGGATAAACCTATTGACGGAAATCAGAATCCGGGAGAGCAGATGCAGTCAATAATAGACGTCACAGATTGCGCAGTTGTTACATCAGGAAATTACAGAAAATTCTATATTAAGGATGGCAAGAAATATTCTCACACGATCAATCCGAAGATAGGTTACCCTGTCGATCATAATCTGTTAAGTGCTACGGTAGTAGCTGAGAGTGGGGCTATTGCAGATGCCTATGCTACCTGGTTTATGGTTCTGGGACTTGAGGGAACAAAGAGCGTGTTAGACTCATTAGATGGAATCCAAGTACTCCTTATTTATGGAGATAATGATGATATGAAAGTTTATTCAACAATAAAATAATTAAGATGGATAGAAGAGATTTTTTAAAGACTACCGCTTTGGCGGGAGCTGCGTTGGGAGTAGGGTTATATGGTTGTAAACCAACAACTAAGGAACATTTTGATACCTTAATTAAAGATGGAACAATTTACACAGGTGATGGTGGTAAACCATTCAAAGGAGATATAGGTATAAAAGATGGAAAAATCGCAGCTATTGGAAATTTAGGCAAGTCTGCTGAACAAATAGTTGATGCCAAGGGACTTGCTGTTTCTCCAGGGTTTGTTGATATCCACTCTCATTCTGATTCTGCATTATTGGATTGTCCGTTAAATGATAGTCGCATCTACCAGGGAATTACAACTGAAATTGGTGGTAACTGCGGAGGATCGCCATTCCCATACTCTGACAGTTATTATTTGAAGAATAAAGATACACTTCGTAAAGGGTATCCTTTCTGGCAAAATATTGATGGCTTCTATGATGCATTGAGAAAGAATAAGTTAGGAGTCAATTATGGTAGTTTTGTAGGTCACGGAGATATTCGTTCAATAGTTGTTGGTGATAATGATGTTGAGGCAACACCTGAACAAATTGAGAAGATGAAAGCTCTATTGGAAGAGACTTTGGAAAAGGGTGCAGTGGGGCTTTCTGTTGGCTTGGAGTATGCACCGGGATCCTATGCTACAAACAAGGAGTTGGTTGAATTACAAAAGGTTGTCGCTAAGCATAATAAACTTTATGCTGTTCACAATAGAAATGAGGATAATAGAACAGAAGAGGCGGTTAAAGAGGTCATAGATATGGCTCGTGAAGCAGGCGTGAGGGTTCAACAATCTCACCTTAAAGCACTTTATGCTCCAAACTGGCACAAAGCAGAATCTTTGATGAAAATGATTGAAGATGCTCATAATCAAGGAATTGATATTGCATTTGACAGATATCCATACATTGCTTATGCAACATCATTAAGAACATTTATTCCATTAAAATATAGACAGGGTTCTAATTCAGAAGTGTTGGCGAGATTAAAAGATCGAGAGATATCAAAACTTATCGGAGAATATACAGATTCACGTATTGCCTATATCGGTGGACCTCAGAATGTTCTTATAACACAAGTTGGCGATAGTAAATTCGATAAATATACAGGCAAGAGTCTTAAAGAGTGTTGTGAAATGACAGGATTAAATCAATGGGAATTTATAAGAACATTCTTGATTGATGATAATTTAAGACCTGATATGGTTGCTTATGGAATGAAAGAGGAGAATGTGAAGTTGTTCCTCTCTCATCCACTTGGAATGCCGGCATCAGATGGTGAAGTCTTCTCTCCTGTGGGAGTTTTGTCAAATGCGACCCCTCACCCACGTTCGTATGGTACATTCCCTCGTTTTCTTGGAAAATATGTGAGAGAGGGTGGGGTATGCTCACTCGCTGAAGGTATTAAAAAATGTACCTCTCTTCCTGCTTCACGTATTGGACTGAAAGATAGAGGTTTGCTATCATTGAATTATAATGCTGACATCGTTATTTTCAATCCTGATACAATAATTGATACAGCAACATTCCAGAAGCCTCACCAATTCCCAATAGGTATTAAAGATGTATTTGTAAATGGTGCCTGGACAATTAAAGATGGCAAGGCAACAGGCGCTTTGGCAGGATCTGTTTTAGAGTTCTAAGTACTGCCTTGTAAACAAAAAAATGTGTATCTCAAATTGATGGGATACACATTTTTTTATTTAAGCTAATCGCTTGATTACCAAGCAAGTGCGCTTGCACCAAGGATTGCAACATCAGACTCTTTCAATGCAGAAGGTATAATCTTGATTTTACCTTTCCAGATGCTTAGAAGATTAGCCTCCATCGCCTCTCTGATTGGTTCCATAATGAATTTGCCGGCACGAGCAAGACCTCCGAATAGAACAATAGCTTCAGGAGCGCTGAATGAAACAAAGTCAGCAAATTTTTCACCAAGTTTTTTACCTGTATAGTTGAAGACTTCAATTGCAATTTTATCTCCCTCAAGAGCAGCTTCGTAAACATCTTTAGAGGTAATCTCCTCAATGTTTCTAAGCAAACTTGGCTCTTTTGAGAACTCTAACCATTCGCGAGCAGTTCTTGCAACGCCGATTGCGGAGGTGTATGCTTCAAGACAACCCTTTTTACCGCAACCGCAAACGCGACCATTCTCTCTAACACAGCAAGTGTGTCCCAATTCGCCTGCGAAACCATCGTGGCCATAAACCAATTCTCCATTAACGATAATACCGCTACCAACTCCTGTTCCAAGTGTAATCATAATGAAGTTTTTCATTCCTCTCGCTGCTCCGTATGTCATCTCTCCAACAGCTGCTGCATTTGCATCATTAGTAACTGTAACAGGAATTCCATTTAATTGAGAGCTGATTGTGTCAGCAAGATAGACAACTTTACCTTTGCACCAAGGTAGATTTGCTGCATCTTCGATAGTACCTCTATAATAGTTGCCATTAGGTGCACCGATACCTACGCCATATATGCTTTCAAATCCAACCTCTTCAGTCAATTTAAGGATGGTATCACTGATCGATTTTAGAAAAATATCTCCTTGATCAGCTTCATATTTAGATGTAATAACTGTTTGGCAAACAATATTACCTCTTCTGTCAACTACTCCAATTTTGGTTGATTGACCTCCAATGTCAACACCAACTACGTATTCTTTTTCCATTCTTAATTATTTTGTAACGATATCTTTATTAACATTCTTTGAACCAACCAATGCATAGAATAAAATATATGCAGCACAAAGAACAACAACTATGTAACTTGTTTGGAATGAGTGAGTTATGTCAGCAATCCAACCTTGTAGAGGGATAAGAATACCACCACCGCAAACCATTGTCATAAATGCACCAGATGCGATAGCTGTATATTTACCTAAACCTTCTACAGCCATATTGAAGATACCTCCCCACATAACTGAAGTACAAAGACCTACAAGAATTAGAGCAAAAATACCAACAGGAACTTTAGCAGCTACGAAGCTACCTTCTGAACCATTGAATCCGAATGCTGTAACCATAATATCTGATGGAGCAAACATTCCAATAAGAACTAGAACTATTGAAATAGAAGCTACGCAAGAGATAAGAGCTTTACTTGAGAATTTACCAGCAAGGATACCTCCAAGAAGACGTCCAACAAGCATTAGCAACCAATACATAGCAGCCATTGTAGCAGCGATACCTGCATCCATTCCGATACCAGGAGTTGCTGCATCTGGAGCAGATGTTAGATATTGCAACAAGTATGTTGGCGTACCAACTTCAACACCCATATATAGGAAGATTGCAAGGATACCAAGATTGAAGTGTCTGAAAGAGAATGCACTGTGTTTGTCCTTAATTTTAGGTTCGTTAGCACTCTTAGCAGGAGCTGATTCTTGTTCTGGTTCAGGAATTCTAGAGATAAGAAGAACCACGAAAGCAACAGCGAAAATAGCTAATGCAATAAATAGTGCAGGGTTTGCATCACCGATAGTAGCTTTTGTAGCATCACCAATCAAAGAACCCATAAGGATTGTTACGAAAACTGCTGAGAATGAGTTAAGTACACCACCGAATTGGATAAGTTGGTTTCCTTTGTTTCCACCACCACCCAATGTGTTAAGCATAGGGTTAACTACACAGTTTAGCATACACATACAGAAACCAGCAATAAATGCACCAATTAGATATACCCAGAAGCTTTGGATAGAATCCCATCCTGACATATATTGAAGAAATACTCCAACAAAGCCGACAATAATAGCAAGAAGAGCAGTCTTCTTATAACCAAATCTCTTTAATAGAATTCCAGAAGGAATACCCATCACTGCATAAGCAATAAAGTTTGCAGCATTACCTAATTGTGAAGCAAAGTTTGATGCTCCGAATTGATTCTTTACAATCACTGCCATAGGTGAGCATAGGTTTGTCACAAATGCAATCATCGCAAATAGTGCAAACATCATCGCGATAGGCAGTACATAGCTTTTCTTTGTTTGTCCCATCTTTTTATTTATTTAGTTATTTTAATTCGTGTATTGCAAGGCCTGAACGTAATTTTGGTTCAAACCAAGTAGTTTTAGGAGGCATAATGTTTCCGCTGTCTGCAATATCTACCAATTGTTTCATTGATACAGGATATAGTGCAAATGCAACTACCATTTCGCCGCTATCTACGCGTTTGCTCAACTCTCCAAGACCTCTGATTCCACCTACGAAATCAATTCTCTTTGATGTGCGTAAATCCTTGATGTCCAATATTTTATCTAATACAAGGTCTGATAGAATGGTAACATCTAAAACACCGATTGGGTCTTCATCATTATAGCGACCCTCTTTAGCAGTAAGACTATACCACTCCCCTCCGAGATACATTGAGAAGTTATGAAGAGCATTTGGAGTATAGATCTCTTTGCCAACTTTTTCAACGATGAAGTCATCTTCAACTCTCTTGATAAACTCTTCAGGTGATAGACCATTGAGATCCTTAACAACTCTATTGTAGTCAATAATTTTCAAGTGACTTTCAGGGAATACAACCGCCATAAAGAAATTATACTCCTCATTACCGGTGTGATTTGGATTTTGTGCCTTCTTCTCAGCTCCAACAAGAGCAGCTGCAGCAGTTCTATGGTGGCCATCAGCAACATAGAAAGCAGGCATTTGAGCAAATGTTTCAGTTATGGTATTAATTGTTTCAGGATCCTCAATTACCCAAAAGTGGTGTCCAAAACCATCTTCTGCTACGAAATCATACTCAGCTGGGTGCTTTGTAATTTCATTAACAATTGAGTTAATTGTTTCATTATCAGGATAAGAGAAGAATACAGGTTCGATGTTAGCGTTTTGATTTCTAACGTGAATCATTCTATCTTCCTCTTTATCTTTACGAGTAAGTTCGTGTTTTTTAATATTGCCACAAAGATAATCCTCCACATTTGCACAAACTACAAGGCCATATTGAGTCCTGCCATTCATAGTTTGAGCATATACATAGTAGTTTTCCTTACTATCTTGGACAAGCCATCCACGCTCTTTCCATAATTTGTAATTTTCAACAGCTTTATCGTAAGCAGGTTGTGAATGTTCGTCAATAATTGGATCGAAATCAATTTCAGGTTTAATGATATGAAGAAGAGATTTTTCTCCAGCTTCATCTTTAGCTTCCACTGAATTCAAAACATCATAAGGACGAGAAGCAACTTCGCTTGCAATCTCTTTTGGTGGGCGTATAGCCGCAAAAGGTTTAATTTTTACCATAGCTTATTTATTCAATTGGAAAGTTTTATCACCAGTTGTGAAGAATTTTACAATTTGGTTTGCTGCAGCAAGACCTGCATTGATGTTGGCCTCAGCTGTCTCTGCACCCATCTTTTTAGGAGTAGCAAAGACTCTTTTGCCAAATTTTTCATTCAATTCAGCTTGATTGTCAGCTGCAATATCTGTTACATATTTCAAATCCTCTCTCTCTGTCAAAACCTTAACAAGTTCCTCCTCATTAATAACCTCTTTTCTTGCAGTATTAACAAGGCAACCACCCTTCGGCATCTTTGAGATCAAATCATAGCCAATAGATTTTTTTGTTTGTGGAGTTGCAGGAATATGTAGAGATACAAAGTTTGATTTGCTATATAGTTCATCAAGATCTTTTGCCACTGTAACATCGTCTGCTTCAATTTTTTCGGCAGGTAGGAATGGGTCAAAAGCAATAATGTTCATACCAAAACCTTTAGCAATTTTAGCAACCAAACGACCTACATTTCCGTATGCCTGAATACCTAGAGTTTTACCCTTAAGTTCAGCACCTGTGCCTGCAGTGAATTGATTTCTAGATATGTAAACCATCATTCCAAGTGCAAGTTCTGCTACTGCATTAGAGTTTTGGCCAGGAGTGTTCATAGCAACTACTCCTTTCGCAGTGCAGGCCTCAAGATCAAGATTGTCAAATCCAGCCCCTGCACGAACCACAATCTTAAGGTTCTTCGCTGCTTCAACAACCTCTTTTGTAACTTTGTCAGAGCGAACAATCAACGCATCAGCATCTGCTACAGCTTCAAGAAGTTCCTCTTTTGAACCATATTTTTCAAGAAGAGCAAGTGTATTCCCACTCTCTTCAACAATTTTACGAATGCCATCAACCGCTGCCTTAGCAAATGGTTTTTCTGTTGCAACTAATACTTTCATATCTCACTATTTATGAAGTTTTTCAAATTCTTGCATACACTCAACAAGAGCTTCAACGCTCTCCTTAGGACAAGCATTATAGATAGATGCTCTGAAACCACCAACAGAACGGTGTCCCTTAATACCTACCATACCTCTCTCCTTAGCAAATGCCATAAATTCATCTTGAAGGGACTCATAGCCAGGAGCCATAACGAAACATACATTCATAATAGAACGATCCTCTTTGGCTGCTGTACCTACGAATAGAGGGTTGCGGTCAATCTCTCCGTAAAGTAAATCAGCTTTCTCTTGATTGATCTTATTCATTGCTTCAACACCACCCATACTCTTAACCCATTTAAGAGTCTCTGTCATAACGAAAATAGGGAATACAGGAGGAGTGTTAAACATAGATTCTCCATCGATATGAGTTCTATAGTCAAGCATTGTAGGAAGGTGTCTTGTAACTTTGCCAAGAATATCTTTACGTACAATAGCGAAAATAACTCCGGCAGGACCTACATTTTTCTGAGCTCCACCATAGATAAGAGCATATTTGCTTACATCAACAGGGCGACTCATAATATCAGATGACATATCTGCAACAAGATTTACAGGACAATCCATATCATATTTGATCTCTGTTCCGTAAATTGTATTGTTTGTAGTGATGTGGAAGTAGTCCAAATCTTCAGGAATTACATAATCTTTTGGTATATAACTATATGTTTTATCCGCTGAAGAAGCGATACAGATAGCATTTCCTAAACCTTTTGCCTCTTTGAGAGCTTTTTTAGCCCAAACGCCAGTTTCAAGATATCCGGCTTTGTTCTCAAGAAGGTTCATTGCAACATATAGGAACTGAAGGCTCGCACCTCCACCTAAAAATATAACTTCATAATTATCAGGAATATTTAGAAGTTCTTTCCAAAGGGAACGACACTCATTCATAACAGATTCCCACTCTTTTGTGCGGTGAGAAATCTCAATTATAGACATACCGGTGCCTTTAAAATCTTGTAAAGCAGCAATCGCAGCCTCAATAGCAGGTTTTGGTAGAACGCAAGGACCTGCATTAAAATTGTGAACTTTTTTCATATCTAAATAATATTTTTTTAATTTTTTTGACTATCTAACAAAGATAATAAAAAGATGTAAATCTTATCTATTATTAGTAACAATTTGTATCTCTTTGTTTGAAGTTGATTTCTCGCAGAAATGACACTTTAGAAGTACTTCACCATCTTTAACAGTTGTTCTAAATGATGTCTGTATCTTTTCGTGGTTGGTTACGCAAACCGGATTGGCACATTTGATTGCACCTATGACACTCTCTGGAATCGAAAGCAGTTTCTTCTCAACTACAACAAAATCCTTAATGATATTTACTGTAGCTTTTGGTGCTATAAGTGCAATGTAATTCAATTCATCATCCTCGAAAAATTTCTCAGCAATTTTGATGATTCCCTTCTTTCCATACTGTTTGCTGTCAAGGTTAAATCCAATTGTAATTTGATTTTTGCAATCTCTTAACTTTAAAATATCTAAAACTCTGAATAGTTGTTCAGCAGGAATATGGTCTAATACTGTGCCATTTTTAATGGCACTCACCTTTAGATGTTTTTCTGATAAATTTTCCATAACTATTTGTATCCCAATAAGTAAGCAATAATGGCCATTCTTACATACATACCATTTTCGGCTTGTTTGTAGAAGTAGGCATATTTGGTATCATCTACATCTGTAGAGATCTCGTTTAGACGAGGAAGCGGGTGAAGAATTTTCATATTAGGTTTCACATTATCTAACATAGA
Source organism: Bacteroidales bacterium (assembly GCA_017513445.1). GTDB lineage: Bacteria > Bacteroidota > Bacteroidia > Bacteroidales > UBA932 > RGIG6374. The sequence continues at coordinate 54,261 of JAFXFS010000003.1, forward strand.
TTTTTCCAATCTGTAGAAATTCTTAACCTTTTCGTACTCCATAAGATCGGTAAATCTCTCTTGTTGTACGCGAGTCATATAGATAATATCGCTATCGTTAAGGTGGTCGCTTAATTGACGAGTCTCAGTATATGGAATACCCTTGCCATCAAGCCACTCCTTATATTCAGATGGCAACATTAACTCATCTGGCGAGGTGAATACAAAATTTGGAGAGAAGTGAGACATTGCTTGAAGAAGTGAGTGTACAGTTCTTCCATATTTTAAGTCACCTACCATATTGATTTTCAAATCATTAAGTTTGCCTTGTGTCTGTTTTATGGAATATAAATCCAATAGAGTTTGTGATGGGTGTTGATTGGCTCCGTCACCTGCATTAACCACAGGAACTGAGGCAATTTCCGAGGCATATCGTGATGCACCTTCGAGTGGGTGACGCATAACAATAAGATCAACATAATTTGACACCATTTTTATAGTGTCTTTAAGAGATTCGCCTTTGGTAATACTAGTATTTCCAGTATCTGAAAAACCAATAACCCTGGCACCTAACCTGTTGCTTGCTGTCTCAAAACTCAACCTTGTGCGTGTTGATGGCTCGAAGAAGATACAAGCAATCACCTTCCCGGCAAGAATATTCTGAGATTTATTCTTCTCAAATTCTGCCGCAATCTCTAAAATGTGGAGAATTTCCTCCTTAGAGAAGTCGTGGATTGAAATTAAACTCTTTGGCATATAGTTGTGAATTTTAATTGATCTTTGAATTGTTCTACTTGTGATAATGGAACACTTGTGAGGATAGAGCAGGCCAAATCGAAATTCTGCTCGAGAATTGGCAGAGCCATCTCTTTGAAAACCTTCATTACATCATTCATCTGAAGATAATCAAACTCAACAGTATAGAACTCTTTGGCAACCTTCTCAATAATCTCTGCATTGGCAATTGCATCTGAAGTGGAGGTTTTGTAGGCCTTGATAAGACCAGGGACTCCAAGCTTTATTCCACCAAAATATCTTACTACAACTACCAGAATATCGCTTAATTCATTAGAGAGAATCTGCCCAAGTATTGGTTTGCCGGCGGTAGATGATGGCTCTCCATCATCACACATTCTCCAAACATCTCCAAGGTAGCCAAGCCTGTAGGCATAGCAGTGATGTCTGGCATCAAAATACTCCTTTTTGAGGCCGGCAATAATCTCCTTAATCTCTTCAACTGTTTCTACGGGGTATGCAAAAGCCAAAAACTTACTCCCATTGTCTTTGTAAAGCCCTTTTGAGAGTTTTGAAATGCTTTTGTAGCGATCGATAATTGGTTTAGAATCTGTTCCCATATCGAATTGTAAAAGTAGTTATTATTTAGTAAATTTGCAATAAATAAAGTATAAGATATGTTTACGCATAAGTATAAGGCCTCAATAGAGGGTAGTAAACTCTTTATGAGGGAATATGATGTATTGGGGGATATGAACCTCTTCAAATTTCAAACATTCCTTGTTAATGATTTGGAATTTACACCTGGTATTATGGTCATTTTCAGAGGGATAAAGATTGATGGTAGCGTACAGGTATATGGATTATTCGACTTTGGAAATGGTTCGATGGATAGTGTTACAATAGATTCTCTTCTTAATGATGACATTATCCAGTTGCAGTTTGTCTATAATCTGGACAATAATAAATATATCACTTTGGATTATATGGGACCAAGTGATTACTCTCCAAAGAGTTCATATCCGCAACTTGTTGCAGAGAAGGGGCCAAATCCAGATCAGTTTGCTAAAAAGTATGAAGATTTAGAGATTTTCTCTCAAAATAGTTCTGTATCTGAGGATGATGAAGAGTTTTTTGAAGAGGATTCTGATTTTGAAGATTAAGTAATGGCCAAGAGACTGAATATAGTTTTGGGGCCGACTGCGGTAGGTAAGAGCGATTATGCAATAGAACTTGCAAAATCGCTCTCTTCTCCTGTTATCTCCTGTGATTCCAGACAAATATATAAGGAGATGAGTATAGGTACGGCTGTGCCATCAGCAAGTCAGCTTGCAGAGGTAAAACATTACTTTATTCACTCTCATAGTGTTGAAAATATCTATACTGCAGGGAAGTATGAGATAGAGGCCTTAGATTTGTTGGATGAACTTTTCAAGAAGTATGATGAGCTTGTAATGGTTGGAGGATCAGGGCTTTATATTGATGCTCTCTGCAAAGGACTTGATGATTTCCCGGCTGCAGATATGGCTCTCAGGGAGCGTCTGATGAGAAGATTTGATGAGGAGGGGTTAGAGTCGTTGCAACGAGAACTCCGAGAGATTGATCCAGAGAGCTATGAGACCATTGAAATTGATAACAAACAACGAGTTATCAGGGCAATTGAAGTTACACTTGCAACAGGAAAGAAATTCTCATCCTATAAGACTAATCCTGATAAAAAGCGTCCATTTGAGATTAATAAAATAGGTCTTACGCGAGATAGAGAGTTGTTATATGATCGAATTAATCGTCGAGTCGATATAATGATGGAACAAGGCCTACTTCAGGAGGTCATCTCTCTTGAAAAATATCGAAAGATGCCGGCTCTTAATACAGTTGGTTATAAAGAGATTTTCGAATATCTGGATGGCAATATCACTCTGGAGAAGGCCGTAGAACTTATAAAAAGAAACACCCGCCACTATGCCAAGCGTCAGATGACATATTGGGGGCGTGATAATGATATAGTTTGGAAACAAATATAAATCTTTGACAATCAGTTAGTTGCCAAGCTCAGACATAAATTTGATTCTAACCAAACGAATCTCCTCTTCTGAATAGTCGCTACCAAGCTCATTCATCGCATCTTTTAATGAGTCAGATCCAGCCTCCTCTTTGAAGTATAGGTAAATATCATCAATTACTTCGTCATCCATAACCTGTCTGATATGGTAATTGATATTCAATTTTGTTCCTGAGCCGACGATTGATTCAACTTCAGTCAAGAGTTCATCCATTGTCATATCTTTCGATGAGAGAATATCCTCCCAAGGAATCTTTCTGTCGATATTCTGAATTATATATACCTTGTTTGCCGAACGATTAACCACACTTTTAATTACCATATCAGTAGGTCTATCGATCTCATTCTCTTCAACATATTTACTGATAAGTTTTATAAATGGCTCTCCAAACTTCTTTGCTTTGCCCTCTCCGACCCCTTGGCAATTCTTTAGTTCCTCAATTGTAATAGGATATTGAATTGACATATCTTCAAGCGATGGATCTCCGAAAACAACCCAAGTAGGCAGCCCTCTCTGTTTGGCAACTTTGTTTCTTTCGCTCTTGAGCATAGCCATCAAAACAGGATCACCACCTTCTGAAGATCCACTCTTTGCCCCAATGTTGGTAATATCCTCATCATCGTCGTTGTATTCAGCAAATTCGCGATCCTCTGTAAGCATTAGCGGTGTTGGATTTTCGTAGAACTTTTTGCCCTCAGGGGTGACAAATAAAAGACCATATTTTTCAATATCTTTATCTATAAGGTGAAGAACAAGACCCTGTCTGATAATCGCTAACCAGAATTTAACACCTTTATCTTTACCTATACCATACATTGGGTGAATATGGTGATTGTAAGATTTTATAGTTGAGTTAGAGACTCCTGCAAGAATGTTTGCAAGATGTTCTGCTTTAAACTGCTCTTTCATAGAGAGAATCAACTCAATGATAAGTGCCATATCCTCTTTGCCATCAAATCTCTTTTTAGGATGCAGACAATTGTCGCAATTGCCACAATTTTCATCTGGAAAATCCTCTCCAAAATAGTTAAGAAGAATCTTTCTTCTGCATTGATTGGACTCAGAATATGCAACAGTTTCAAGTAGAAGCTGTTTGCCGATTTCCTGCTCAGATATCGGTTTGCCTTGCATAAACTTCTCAAGTTTAAGGATATCCTTATAACTATAAAATGCTATACATTGCCCTTCGCGACCATCGCGGCCAGCTCTACCTGTCTCCTGATAATATCCCTCCAAAGATTTAGGGATATCATAGTGAATAACAAATCTTACATCTGGCTTGTCAATTCCCATACCGAAGGCGATTGTGGCAACAATAACCTCAACCTCCTCCATCAAGAACATATCCTGATTTTTAGATCGTGTCGTAGAATCAAGTCCGGCGTGATATGGAAGAGCTTTAATTCCATTTACACAAAGGAATTCAGCTAACTCTTCTACCTTCTTGCGGCTCAGACAATATATAATACCACTCTTGCCTTTATTCTGTTTGATAAATTTTATAATCTCTTTTTGAGGATTGGATTTCTCTCTTATTTCATAATAGAGATTCTTTCTGTTAAATGATGATTTGAAGACTTTGGCATCTAACATCCCCAGATTCTTCTGAATGTCGCTTTGTACCTTAGGAGTAGCTGTCGCAGTAAGAGCTATTATAGGTGCCTCGCCAATATCACTTACAATATCTTGAATACGTCTGTATTCAGGACGGAAGTCGTGTCCCCACTCCGATATACAGTGTGCCTCATCAATTGCATAGAAAGAGATCTTTATCTGCTTAAGCAGGGCGATATTCTCCTCTTTGGTCAAAGATTCAGGAGCCATATAGAGGAGTTTAGTTTTTCCACTTAATAAATCGGTACGAACCTCATTGATTTGTGCTTTATTAAGAGATGAGTTAAGAAAGTGAGCAATACCCTCTTGATTATTAATAAATCCTCTGATTGCATCTACCTGATTTTTCATTAGTGCAATCAGTGGAGAGATTACAATGGCAGTACCTGGCAACAAAAGTGCAGGTAATTGATAGCATAGAGATTTTCCCCCTCCCGTTGGCATTAAAACAAACGAATCATTTCCTTCAATAAGATTCAAGATTATTGCCTCTTGATTTCCTTTAAAAGAGTCAAATCCGAAATAACTCTTTAATGCCTTATGTAAATCAACAGATGTTATTCCCATACTAATAAAATTACTTTTATGGCATCTAATTTATCAATAAAAATTGTTTTAAAAAAATTATTGCCCCAAAAACATTCAAATAATTTCAAAAAATGAGCAATAACTCCAACGTTGAGATAATTAAATGGTAATTTGATTTGCATTTAATTTAGAAGTATTAGATTGTTAAGATAATTATTATCTTTGCGGTTTCAATATTAAAATTTTATGCAGACAATAACACAAAATAGAACAACAGAGGCAAAAAAGGCCTTTATGAAGTTCTTACACAGTGAATCAACGGGAGGAATTATCCTTCTAATTTGTGCAGTTATAGCCTTGCTCTTTGCAAACATTCCTGCTCTTGTTCCTTTTACATCAATTTGGGATTATAATTGTGGAATTGAGTTTGGAAACTTCTCATTAAAGATGCCACTTCGTCTATGGATAAATGATGGTTTGATGGCAATCTTCTTCTTTGTTGTTGGTTTGGAAATTAAGCGTGAGATGCTTGTTGGTGGTCTCTCTTCAGCTAAAAAGGCCGCATTGCCCGTATTTGCAGCCCTTGGTGGAATGATTTTCCCAGCTATTATCTATGCAATTTTCAATCACGACAACCCTGATACCTCTCACGGTTGGGGAATCCCTATGGCTACTGATATTGCTTTTGCAATTGGAGTAATCTCTCTTCTTGGCAAAAGAATTCCGATTGGAATTAAAGCCCTAATTACAGCTTTGGCAGTAGCTGATGACCTTGGAGCAATTATTGTCTTGGCAATATTCTATCCAACTCACGCACTTCATTTGTCTTTCTTGCTATACGCAGCGATAGTGGTTGCTATTATATTGATTTTGAGAAAGTTGGGTGTTTATAATAAGTATTTATATGTTATTGCAGGTATATTCCTTTGGTATTTTATTTTCCAATCAGGTGTTCACGCCACAATTGCCGGTGTTATACTTGCTATAACTGTTCCTTCAAGACCAAAGATTGACGAAGATACATATATCACAAAATTCTCTGGAATGTTGGAGAGATTCAAAACTACAGTTAAGAGAGATGAATCTCCATTAGCCAATTCAGAAGGTGTATTTATCATTCACGAAATGCATAAAGAGGTTGAGAAGGTAGATCCACTTATGCACCGTTTTGAAAGCAAGTTGCATCCATTCTCAACATTCTTGATTATGCCTCTATTTGCTTTGGCAAATGCTGGTGTGGCTTTCAGTGGAATGGATTTTTCAGAGGGAGTTCCATCATTGACATTAGGTATCTTCTTTGGACTTGTAATTGGCAAACAACTTGGTATATTTATTCTAAGCTTCTTGTCAACAAAACTAAAAATTGCAGAGTTACCTTCAGGAACTAGTTGGCCACAGATTTTTGCAATGGGAATGTTGGCAGGTATTGGATTCACAATGTCAATATTTATCAATGGTTTGGCATTCCACGATCCAATTTTTGCAGACGAAGGTAAGATGACAATCCTAATTTCTTCATTTACAGCTGCAATTCTAGGATCTTTGGCACTCTATTTTACAACAAGAAAAAACAAAATAAATAATCACAATTATGAGAATTAAAAATTTACTTATCGGCGGTGTAGTTGCTACATTGCTACTTTCATCTTGCCAAGCAGAATTTGGTAAAGGTATTAAAGTTGAAGATAACTCTCCTGTAACTATGCCTAAGGAGAAGGTTGATTCATTGAGTGAAGCATTGGGAACATACTTCGCAGTTATGATTAATAGTGATAACTTCGGCAACTTGAATTGGAATAAATTCCTTACAAGTTTTGAGACTGCAATCGAAAACAATGCAAACCAAAAAGAGATGACTTATGCTGTTCAAACTATTCAACATTTCTTAATGGAAAAGAATAACCTTCTTGGTGAACACAACAAAGCTGAAGGTCAATCATTCCTAGAACAAAACAAAACTGTTGAGGGCGTTCAAACAACTGAATCAGGTCTTCAATATCAAATCGTTCAAGAGGGAACAGGTGACTATCCAACAGAAGAGGATACAGTTATCTGCCATTACATTGGTACAACCCTTAATGGATACACATTTGATTCATCTTATGACAGAGGCGAACCAGCTGAATTCCCATTGTCTCAAGTTATCAAAGGTTGGACAGAAGGTATTCAAAAAATCAATGAAGGTGGTAAAATCACCCTTTGGATTCCATCTGAGTTAGCTTATGGCACAAGAGCTATTAGCAAAGAGGTTGGTCCTAACTCAACTTTGAAATTTGAAGTTGAACTTATCGAAATCAAAGCTGAAGAGGAGTAATAATCTAAAGCTTCAATCATAAAAATAGAGCCGCTCTTGCATTATTGCAGGGCGGCTCTACTCTTTTTTATACTATTATAATGAGTTATATTTAGGTGAGAATGTATCACCTTTAGTTATATCTCCTGTTGAATAACCTCTCTTTAACCAGCGGGCGCGTTGTGCAGATGTGCCGTGGTTGAATGTCTCCGGTACTGCATAGCCACGAGATGCCTTTTGTAGATAGTCATCACCAATTCTTGCGGCAATAGCTAGTCCCTCCTCGATATCTCCCTCCTCTAAAGAGTTATACATTGCGTCGTCGTGATATGCCCATAGACCCGCGTAAAAATCTGCCTGAAGTTCTAATCTTACACTAATTTGGTTTGCTTCAGTCTGGCTCACCTGTCTCATAATCTGGTTTGCCTGAGTAAGAGTTCCTAGAAGGTTTTGAACGTGGTGTCCAACTTCGTGTGCAATTACATAGGCATAAGCGAAATCACCGGCAGTTCCGAACTCTCTTTGCATATTTGAGAAGAATGATAGGTCTATATAAACTGACTTGTCTGCTGAGCAGTAGAATGGTCCGCTTGAAGCAGATGCGCCGCCACAAGCTGATTGAACAGAGTTTGTAAATAGTACCAATGTAGGTGGTTCATAAGTCAATCCCAATTTTTGAAATTGAGCACTCCAAACATCTTCAGTCCCAGCCAAGACTTGTTTAGCAAACTTGGCCAACGCCTCCTCCTGGGCTGTCGGTACATATTTACTCTCGGTATCATAATTCAAGCCACCGGCTTGCTGAATGGCATCAACAGGATCTCCGCCTAAAATCCAGGCCAAAAGACCCACTACGATAACGCCACCTATTCCCAGACCGACACCTTTACCCTTTCCGCGAATATCTCTGACGTTTCTACTTTCTCTTCTTCCGTTTAATCTCATTATAGTAAAGTTTATATTTGTAAATAATTGATTATCAGGCTAGTAGCTTGATAGTTTTTTGATGGTGGCATCAATTAACTCTTTAGGGAATACCCCTTTTGCTTCGTAATATCCACGAGCTGCATCTAATGCTTTTGCACTTTCAGCACAATTTGTAGGCAATTGCTCAAGAGAGTTAAGAAGATCTTCATTCTCCTTGTTGTGTATATTTACATTGACATAGCATTTCTCGGCAACCAATAGCGGATCTTCCATCTCAAAGCCAATTCGTGCAGCTGTTACCAGAGCGGCAAGTGTCAGATAAATATCTGCTGTTCCATCTGCAGAACGAAGTTCAACAGTTTGCTTATCTGGCATTTCAAACTTATTGTCTGCCTCAATTGGATTTGCAATTGCAAGCATATTTGTATTACCGGTCCAACCAAGTGGAACTCTTACCAGAACAGAGCGATTTCTGTCACCCCAGCAGATTGTAGTTGGTGCCTCCTGATGAGGAACTAATCTGAAGTATGAATTTGGTTCGCAATTGCCAAATGCTGTTAGCGATGCAGCACATTTCATATAACCGGCTATTGCACAACGAGCTTCATTGGATAGAACACCATCTTTAATCATTATGGATTCATCTCCCTTTAGGAGTTTTGTGTGAAAATGTAGTCCACTTCCAGCTTTTCCCTCAGCAATTTTTGGTTCAAAAGAGAGGTCTAACCCATATCTATGTGCTAACGTTCTAAGTATCCATTGAGCAATCACAAGTTGGTCAGCAGCTTCAACAACTGATGTGGTCAAGAACTCAATCTCATTTTGCTCATAAATTTTATTATCAATTGTAAAGTTGCCAACCTCAGAGTGAGCATATTTAATCTCTCCACCTGCCTGAGCAATAAGGTACATTGCTTCAGTTCTGAAAAATTCAAATTTTGAGTAAGGTGTTGATTCGTGATAGCCCTTCTGGTCAGGTGTGTTGAATAACTCCTCTCTATCTCCAATTACATAGAATTCTAACTCTCCCATAGCGTGGAAATCAAGACCTGTTTGTAGCTTGAACTCCTTATGGGCTTTCCTCAAGATATATTCTGGAGAGCTCTCAAGCGGATGGCCATCCTTTGTGAAGAAAGAGCAAAGAATTCCCAAAGTTGGTATCTCTGCGAATGGATCAAGGTATGCAGTTGAAAAGCGGGGAACAACATATAAGTCGCTCGAATCAGCTGCGATGTAAGGGAATAGACTGGATCCATCAACTCTCTCTCCATAAGTCAATATCGTATCAAGATAGTCAAGGTTTGTCACTGGAAAGTTCAGTGTTTTAAGTCTGTGATCGTTAGCAACATACCTGAAGTTTATAATTTTAATTTCGTTATCTAAAACATAATCAATGATATCCTTTTTTGTGAAATCCTTCGGATATTTTCCTATCGCCTTGACTAAAGGGTTTATACTATTTTTTAACTTTTTATCCATTTTGCCATTATTTATTATTCAAGTGCCATAAATTTGATATAAGATTCTTTTCTGCCTCTAATTTAAGTTTTTTTTGTGCGATTTTCCCATCTTTCTTACTTACGAATGAGTTAAAGCTTAATATCTTGCACTCATTGTCAACTTTAATTGTTGAATACTCAGCTACGCAAATGCGTTTATTGAAGTCCAGCCCTCCTTTACATTGATTAAGTTTAGTGCAATTTTTACATTTACAACTCAATTCAAAGAACTCATTCAATGTTATATCTACATCTATTCTATAGAAAAATGCAGGTTTTCCACCCTCATATACATCTCTACCTATCCCAACAAGATTGATGTTAATTTTATCTTTGATGCGATCAAATTTCTCAATAATTTTCATTGCTCTTGGAAGTCTCTCCATTACAGCCTCTTTGAAAGGGGTAGTGCTTTTATGACTCAGATTGCTATTACACTTGTTACTATCAAGACGAAATGCAGAAGCAAGACCTGATGTTATCATATTTTTAGATATTGTACTGGTTTTATCTCGTTGAGGAAATAGTGTATATTTTCCATTTTCAATGAATATCATTCCAATCAAGCCTATATGGTTGGATAATTTGGATTTTTCAAGAGGGGAAAGTGTGGAGTTGTATTCAAAAAGATCTCTGAGTGATATTCTATCGCATATTTGATAATCAATTGCTCGATTTGTAAGCATATGAGAAATGTAGTTGCTTCTCTCTGTTTTTACTACAACTTTGGAGTTATCTTTTTCAAATCCGGCAATTCTTAAAGTGATGAAATTGCCAATATTACTATTTTCGTGAGCAGCAAGAATCTCAAAGCAGTGATTTCTTATCAAAGGATCTAACTCAAATTTATTAAGAGAATCTACAATCTCTATTTCACAATTTGCACCATCTTCACAAATATCAAAAAGAGATTCATAATGAAAATTACCTGTAGAATCATTAATTTTTAACTCCTTAATATAATTTTTGCCATAGAACTCTTCAATTGAATCATTGTTTGTACGCACTTTGTCCTTATCCTCAAAAGGAAGGAAAATATAGTTGATTATAGCAATCAACAGTGCAGAGGCGAAGAAGAGTGCCAATGAGTGTGCCAAATTACAAATAATACCTACAAAATTTGCCTCTTTGCTAATAAGAATAGGAATTGCTATGCAGAGAGCTAAAGCCAAAGATGAAGATATGATTATGGTGCGTAGGTCTTTCTTTTTTCGGAAAGCATAGATAAGTGTGCGAAGACTATCTAATAGTCCTACCGGCTTCTTAGGCTGTGATTTTCTCATAGGAATTTGCTTTAAATAGGAAATTGTGAATAATCTTTATTGTCTCAAAAGAGCTCATACAATGAGGGTAGTTTGTGAAATAGTTGTAATAATGATGGGCAAGTCGTGGCATACTTTCATCTCTGAAAACCTCTTTACCATCAATTGATACTGATTGATTGGAGTGATCAAGTCTATATATATGTCCATCTGCAATGATCAGACTCTCTTTTCTATCTACCATTTTATTCCAAGTGATATTGATTGAAATATGAGTAGTGTCAGAACTTATTTGGCATAGGGTTTCATAAGGAAATCCGCTTTTTGTGTCAATTTTTGAATTGAAAGAATCAATCTTAAGTGATTCTAAATCAATAATTTGAGATAAGAGAGAAAGTGCGTTCACCCCACTATCCATCCAGCAGCCACATTTGTTATAGTACTCCTCTTTTATGACACCATTTTCATCAGCGTATGGGTCAGAAATATTTATGTTAATGGACTCTATTTGGTTAAGTTTTATATTTTCAATGAACCATTTCACTTCACAGCCCTCTATCCAGTGAAAGATAACATCGAGGTTTGGATTCTCCCTTTCAATCAGTTTAATGCAATTCTCTTCTGATGCACATAGAGGTTTCTCAACAATTGTCTTTAACCCAGCTTTGTGACACTCATTTATAATTTCAAAATGGGAAGATGGGGGAGTGGCAATTATAGCTATATCGATTTTGTTACTGGAGATAATCTCTTTGTAGTCAATCCCAAAAGGTATATCATTAAGAAGAGCCCTTGCTGGTGCTTGTGGATTGATATCACATGTATATACAAGTTCTAAATAGGGAGAATCTTTCAGCCCGGCAATATATTTGGTGGCAATTACACCAAGTCCTATCAACAATACTCTTTTTTTGCACTCCATTTCTGAACAGATATTACCTATGCAAATATAACAATATTTCCTCTATGTTATGAATTTTAGTATCTTTGCGGGTTAAGAATAATCTACATAAAATGGGAAAGAAGAGAGTCATATTATTACTTGCAATCGTATTAGTTTTGGTAGGAGCTATTGCCTTTTTTTATCTGAAGATTTATCGCTCTGATGATAGTGAGAAGGGGATTGATAGTGCGGAAGTTGTTGCACTCTCAACAATTCCAAATGATGCAGCTCTCGTGTTGCTTTTTGATGATAAGTTCAAAATACAATCCCTCATAGGGAGAGAGTCTCTTACTGCCCCACTTTTTGTTCGTGATGAGAAGAGCTCTTTGATGGGAATGATGCAGAGTTTTCTCTCAAACCTAAGTGAAGGAGATTATCATACTCCTGCAACAATATCTCTACATTCGACCATTCCGGGACGTTTTTCGACATTGATCTCGTTGGATATTCCAAATAACTATTCAAAGTCGGAATTGTTGGATTTAGCCAAAAAGATTAAATCAAACATTAAAAAGGATAGTTATAGTGGAAAGGATTTTTATTCTCTTCCCAAACAGGATATATACTTTACATTTATTGAAGATGTAATGGTCTTTTCTGACTCAAAAGTACTGCTTGAATCTTCAATACGTCACTCAGCACAAGATGTCTCTATACTTGGTAATGAGTTGTTTGTCAGCTCTTTACAAGAATCCAAAAGTGGAGATATGATTCTTATGTTCAATCACGATGCCACCTCGAATTTCTTCTCTGCTTACATTGATAGCAGTTATAAATCATATAGATCTGTTGTGGATAATGTTGCATCCTGGAGTGCAATTACTTTTCACTTAGGTGATAATTCATTTGTAGGATCCGGGCACTTGATAAATGATGCAGGAAACAAGAAGTTTGAGGATGTAATCGCAGAGCAGGATGGTACTAAGAGTACTATTTCGAAGTATCTCCCATTTTATACCCATATTTTCTACTCTATAAGACCATCTGATATAGAGCAGTTTATATCAGATTACTATGCTTTTTTAGAGGCAAACAGAAGAAAGTTGTCGTTTGATCGTTTTAGGGATACTACCTCTATCTTATCCTCATCTGATAAAAAGAGTATCAATAAGCTTTTCGCTGAATTTGGAAATGGTAAAAGTTATCCAAAAATTGAGGTTGGCAGAGCTGCTTTTGTTGTTGGAAAATCTCTTGAATGGGTTAATATGTTAAACATTGAGGGTTTTGCTGATACATTGTCGCCTTCTGAAGTAGATTTTATCTCAATGAAATTTGGAAATTTCTTTAAGACTAAGTCGGAAGAGTGTATAAAGCTTGGCCCTTGGCACATAGCTGGTTCTAAGGTTGCTATTGATGAGTATCGTGATGGCAAGGCAACATTCCTCTCTTTGTATGATTATATGACTGAGAATCAGGTTGTTACAGAATTGGATAACAATAGCGTTGTGTCGTTTTTCTGCAATTTCGATCAAGCCTACAACCACAAAACCAGAATATTGAGTGAAAAGTACCAGGAGTCGCTTGATGAGATTCTGGCTCAAAGCAATTTAGAGGCGCTTTCGTTGGACTTGACCTCTTCACAGAGTGGTGGATTACTGGAGGTAAGTTTTGAAAGAAAGAGTGTTGATGCTGTTCTAATGGATATTGAGAGAGATACGACAGTAATAATTCCTAAAGGACCATTTGAGTTTAAGGTTATTGCAACTGGTGAGAAACGTCATCTTTATCAGACACCTAATCTATTCTTGCGCTTCAGTGATGAGAATAAGAAACCAATATGGAGTGCACCTTTCTCAACAAATATTTGTGGAGCAGTTGAGGGTATAGATTATTATAAGAATAATAGAACTCAGATGTTATTTGCATCAGGAGATAAATTGTACTTGTTAGATATGACCGGCAGATTTGTTTCCGGTTTCCCTAAGTCTGTTGAAAAGGAGATATTGATAGGGCCTAAAGTTTATGATCCATTTGATGATAAAAATTATAGAGTTATGTTGCTTTATAAGGATAATTCATTGGGATTATGTGATGTAAATGGCTTAGCAGATCCAAATTGGGGAGGCTTCAAGCCAAAAGAGAAGATTAAGAGACTTCCTGAAATTCTAAAACTCGATAATAAAATATATTGGGTTTTAAGAACATCAATACAGACCTATATATTGGATTATTCAGGTCAGCCAGTAGCACAGTTCGAGGGTTATAAGAGAGTAAGACCTGACAGTGAAATCGAAGTTATATCAAGTAACGAGGTGGTTTTGAGTCTATTTGATAAGAAGAATTGGATCCTTAACCTTGATAGTGGTATTTTTACGGAGTTTGAATAGTATGGCAAAGAGTGGTACATTTAAGAGAATTTTGAGTTATGCCAAACCCTATGGGAAATATTGGCCAACTTATCTCTTCCTTTCAGTTCTTTCTGTGATCTTCGGAATTGCAAACTATGCTCTCCTTGGTCCACTTCTAACAGTGCTTTTCGAAGCAGATACAATTCAAAGTGTGGCTCAACGTCCTGAGTTTTCTCTCTCTGTCTCCTATTTCGAGGAGATTTTCAATTACTATCTCTCTTCGTTAATAGTTGATAAAGGAGTACTTAAAGGGCTTATTTTTGTATGTATAGTGCTTATATTGGCATCACTATTCTCAAACCTATGTAGATATTTTTCCCAAAGAATATTGGTTACGCTAAAGACTCGTTTAATGCGTAATTTGAGAAGTGATTTATATACTAAAATAGCATCACTCAATGTTGGATACTTTAATAACAAAAGGAAAGGGGATATCCTTTCAAGTATTTCAAATGATGTCAATGAGGTACAGAACACTGTAGCAAGTAGTTTCCATATCATATTCAGAGAGCCAATCCTTGCTTTTGGTTTTTTGGCTATGCTATTCTATATGTCTCCAAAACTGACAGCTGTCTCATTGGTGGCGCTTCCTCTATCAGGATTAGTAATTGGTAAGTTAACTCGAAAACTCAAGAGAGGTGCCGTTCAGACGCAACAGATTATGGGTTCAATTTTGAGTAGATTTGAGGAGTCAATCTCAGGAGCAAGAATAATCAAGGCCTTTAATGCGAAAAAGTATGTAAAAGAGAGCTTTGAAAAGGATAATGATGCTCACAGAAGGATAAGCCGTTCAATTTTTAATCGTCAGGAGATGGCCTCTCCACTATCAGAATTTTTAGGAATTACTGTGGCTGTTGTAGTATTGTTCTATGGTGGCTGGCTCAATATAAAGGGCGAATTGGGAATGTCCTGGCCAAGTTTTGTGGTCTATATAGGTTTCTATTGGAGAGTTCTGGAGCCATTGAAAGCTATTGCGAACGCCTATTCAAATATTCAGAGAGGTTTAGTGTCAGGAGATCGTGTTTTTGCAATTTTGGATCAGGAGAATCCTATTAAAGATAGTGATAACCCATTGAAAATAAATGAGTTCAAGGATTCAATAGAGTTTAAGAATGTAAATTTTGCCTATAATTCAGACCTGGTGCTATCAGATATAGATATAGTGATCCCTAAGGGAAAGATGGTTGCAATCGTGGGACCATCCGGATCTGGTAAATCGACATTGGCTGATTTGCTTCCACGTTTTTACGATGTAACAAGTGGCTCTATCAAAATTGATGGAAGAGATGTCAGAGAGTATGCTCAAGAGGATCTGATATCACTTATGGGAATAGTAACACAGGAGACAATTCTATTTAATGACACTGTGTATAATAATATCGTTTTTGGTATGGAAAATGTAGCAGAGGAGGATGTTGTTTCGGCGGCCAAGGTGGCTAATGCTCACTCTTTTATCTGCGAAATGGAGGATCAGTACCAAACAAATATCGGAGATAGAGGTGTGAAATTATCGGGTGGAGAGAGACAGCGAATTGCCATAGCAAGAGCTGTGTTGAAGAATCCTCCAATCCTGATATTGGATGAAGCAACCTCTGCACTCGATACCGAGAGCGAAAAATTGGTACAGGATGCTCTGTTTAATTTGATGAAGAATAGGACATCACTTGTGATTGCACATAGACTCTCAACAATTAGAAATGCAGATGAGATAATTGTGCTTAAAGATGGAAAAATAGTAGAAAGAGGCACACACGACAAGCTTTTGCAGCAGAATGGGCTTTATAGCAGAATGTGCCAAATGCAATAATAGAATATGAATTCAGTAAATAAATTATTAGAAAAAAGTTTTAAGAGTAACTGGAATCGACCGGCAATTTCCAATTATAGAGGAGCAACAATTACTTATGGACAATTGTCCTATAACATTGTTGCAACCCATATTATGTTTGAAAAGTGTGGTATCAAGCCGGGAGATAAAATTTCAATATGTTCAAAAAATCAGGCAAATTGGGGTGTTGCATTCCTTGCTTCGCTAACTTACGGAGCAGTGCCTGTGCCAATTTTGAATGAATTCAAGTCAGGAACTATCCACCATTTGGTAAATCACTCAAATTCTCGTCTATTGTATGTAGGTGAGGCAATTTGGGAAAACTTATCCCCTTCGGAAATGCCTGAGGTTGAGGCGATTGCACAAATGGAGAACTTCTCAGTGCTATACGCTAAAGATTCTGAATTAAAGAGGGATAGATTAAATATTGATGCAATTATGCAAGAGAGATATGGGGACTCTTTCGGTCCCGATTCACTCTGCTTTTATGAGGATTCGCCAGAAGAGTTGGCCCTTATCAATTACACTTCAGGGACTTCAGGTTTCTCAAAGGGTGTAATGATTCCATATAGAGCGCTCTATTCAAATATTAAGTTTGGATCCTATGCTATGCCATCACTTAATAATAGATCAAGAGTGGTCTCTATGCTTCCAACGGCGCATATGTATGGATTGATGTTTGAATTCCTGTTTGAAATGACGATAGGCGCTTGTACATATTTTCTAACAAGATTGCCAAGTCCAAGAATTCTAATGGAGGCCTTTTCAGAGATTAAACCTAATGTAATTATCTCTGTACCAATGATTATTGAGAAGATTTATAAGAATAAGTTAATTCCGATAATTAGTAAGAAGCGTATTAAAATGTTCTTGAATCTGCCTGGTCTTGATAAGGTTGTAAAGAAAAAAATCAAAGATGAACTTATCTCTGCTTTTGGAGGTGAATTTGAGCAGGTAATTATTGGTGGTGCTGCATTTAATAGAGAGGCCGAGGTCTTCTTCAAGCGTATAAAATTCCCATTCACAGTGGGTTATGGAATGACCGAGTGTGCTCCGATTATCACTTACGTGCCTCATAACAAGACGAGACTATACTCTTGTGGAGTAGCTGCACCAAGAATGCAAATCAGAATTGACTCGCCTGATGAAAGAAGAATTCCTGGAGAGATTATGGTTAAAGGTGACAATGTATTCCTGGGTTATTATAGAAACAAAGAGGCAACAGATGCTGCCTTTACAGAGGATGGTTGGTTTAGAACAGGTGATATTGGTGTTTTGGATAGTAGAGGATACCTATACCTAAAGGGTCGAAATAAGAGTATGATTCTAGGTCCATCCGGTCAAAATATCTATCCAGAAGAGATAGAAAGCGGCATCAATAACCTACCTTATGTTGCAGAATCATTGGTGGTAGATGAGAAAGGGCAATTAGTAGCACTTGTTTACCCCGATTTAGATCTTATAGAGAAGGAGGGATTATCACAAGAAGATGTACTTGAAAAGATTAAAGAGGGAATCAATATTGTGAATATGGAACTTCCTGTTTTTTGCCAAGTTAAAAATGTTGAGTTGATACCGGAAGAGTTTGAAAAGACTCCAAAGAGGAGTATCAAACGCTACTTATACCAAAGAAATAATTTGTAAAAATGAATGCAGATAAACAAAAACAATTTGATAAGAGCTATCTCGATATGGCAAGAGTATGGGCTCAAAACTCTTATTGTAAGAGGAGACAAGTAGGTGCCTTGATAGTTAAGGATAGAATGATAATATCTGACGGCTATAATGGAACACCTTGTGGATTTGAGAATGTGTGTGAAGATGAAAATGGGGTTACAAAACCGTATGTGCTTCACGCTGAGGCAAATGCAATAACAAAAGTAGCTCAATCGGGTAATAGCAGCAAGGATGCTACACTATACGTAACGGCATCTCCGTGTATGGAGTGTGCCAAGTTGATTATTCAATCAGGTATTAGGAGAGTTGTATATCTTGATGAGTATCGTATTATGGATGGTGTAGAATTATTGAAGAAGGCAGGAATCGAAGTTTGTCATTTTATTGAGGATTAAAGATGAATAATTCAACTATTAAAATTTTAAGAACTATTTGCTGGATTTTTATTGCAGTAATTATTCTGGTAATGGGGACTAGACTTTTGTCAAAAAATGAGATAAAGGTTGATGAGACTGCTCAGAATTGGAATAAACTTTTGACTATATTGAGTAATGTTGAGGAGCGCTATGTTGATTCAATAAATTATGAAGCTGTAACAGAAGAGATTATATCCTCAGTATTGAAGTCTTTAGATCCACACTCACTATACTTCCCTCCAAAGGAGATGAAAGAGGCCGATAGTGCCTTGGATTCTAAATTTGGGGGTATTGGTATTGAGTTCAATGTCCCTAATGATACTGTGATTGTTTCAAATGTGGTCTCTGGAGGCCCTTCTGAGATGGTTGGAATTCTTCCAGGTGATAGAATAATTCAGGTGGATGGAGAGAATATTGCCGGTGTTAAGATGCCTCAGGATACAATGGTTTCAAGAATGAGAGGTGAAATAGGAACTCATGTGAGTATCACTGTTAAGCGTCCACAAGTGGCTGAGAATATGGACTTTATGATAAAAAGAGCCCTTATTCCACAGAACAGTATCGATGTTTTTTATATGGTTGATGATACAACAGGTTATATAAAGTTGTCTAAATTCTCTCGTTCTACATACGCTGAGTTTATGAGTGCTATGGATATCTTGCATAAAGATGGTATGAAACGATTGATTTTTGATTTAAGAGATAATCTCGGTGGTTATCTTGATCCATCTCTTTTAATTGCAAATGAATTTCTTCCTTTAGGAGATCTGATAGTATATATGGAGGGAAGAGTAAGGGATAGAGAGAATATTCACGCAGATGGAAGAGGAAAGTATAAAAATGTTGAATTGTCGATATTGATAAATGAATCAAGTGCATCATCAAGCGAAATTCTTGCAGGTGCAATTCAGGATAATGATAGAGGAACAATTTATGGCCGTCGATCTTTTGGGAAGGGACTTGTTCAAGAGCCGATTTACTATTCAGATGGTTCGGGTATCCGATTGACTATTGCTAAATATCATACTCCTTCAGGCAGATTGATTCAGAAACCTTACAAGAAGGGACTGGATTATGACTATGATATTATTGAGAGGTACAATCATGGTGAGATGGTATCAGCAGATAGTATTCAGATTGCTGATTCTCTTGAATTCTATACAAAGAGCGGTCGTGTTGTGTATGGAGGCGGTGGAATTATTCCAGATATCTTTGTGCCGATAGATACTACAAGAGCAACAGACTTTTTTGTTAAATGTAACAGACAAAGTACAATGTTCAAGTTTGCAATGAGTATTGCAGATCAACGCAGGTCTGAACTTAAACGAGTTAATTCTATTGAAGAACTTGACAAGTATTTATCAACCCTCTCATTGGAGTCTAATTTCCTTAATTTTGCAGCAAAAGAGGGTATTGTTCCTAAGAAAGGTGAGTGGGCAGAGTCGAAAGATTATATGATGACCTACATTAAAGCGATGATTGGCCGTTATTCCGCACTGGATGAGGAGGCATTTTATCACTATTATCATAAAATTGATAATGTAATGGAGGTCGCTATGAAAAAGTAGTTTTGTTATTAGATTACTTTTGAATAAATTTGAAGTTTGAATTAACCAATATAATTATGAAATATCTAAGAGTTATCGATTTATTGAAGCAAGCACCAGGAGAAGAGGTGATTGCTAAAGGTTGGGTAAGAACAAAAAGAGGAAATAAGAATGTAACATTCATTGCTCTTAACGACGGCTCAACTATCAATAATATCCAAATAGTTTGCGATACTCCATCTTTTGATGAGGAGTTGCTTAAACAAATTACAACAGGTGCTTGTCTATGTGTAAAAGGTACCCTTGTCCAATCGCAAGGAAGTGGCCAAAGTGTTGAAATTCAGGCAAATAGTATTGAGGTGTATGGTCTTGCAGATAGTACTTATCCGCTTCAGAAGAAGGGACACTCAATGGAATTCCTTAGAGCAAATGCACACTTAAGACCAAGAACAAACACATTCGGTGCTGTTTTCAGAATCAGACACGCAATGGCTTATGCTATTCATAAATTCTTCAATGATAAGGGATTCTGTTACCTACATACACCACTTATTACTGCTTCAGACTGTGAGGGAGCAGGTGCTATGTTCCAAGTTACAACAATGGATCTTAACAATATCCCTAAGAGAGAAGATGGCCAGGTTGATTTCTCACAAGATTTCTTTGGAAAGCAGACTTCTCTTACAGTGAGTGGTCAGTTGGAAGGTGAGTTAGGTGCTATGGCTTTAGGAAATATCTATACATTTGGTCCTACATTTAGAGCTGAAAATTCAAATACTCCTCGCCACCTTGCTGAATTCTGGATGATTGAACCAGAGATGGCATTCTATGAAATTTCTGATAATATGGACCTTGCTGAAGAGTTCATCAAATATCTTGTGAAATATGCATTAGATAATTGTCAAGATGATCTTCTGTTCCTTAACAATATGTTTGATAAGGAGTTGATCGAAAGGCTTCAAGGTGTTATAAATACAGACTTTGTTCGTTTGACATATACTGAAGGTATTGAAATCCTTACAAATTCAGGTCAAAACTTTGAATATCCTGTATATTGGGGTGTAGATCTTCAAAGCGAACACGAACGTTATCTAGTTGAGAATCACTTTAAGAAACCAGTTATTCTTACAGACTATCCAAAAGATATTAAGGCCTTCTATATGAAGCTAAATGATGATGGAAAGACTGTACGTGCAATGGATGTTCTATTCCCTAAGATTGGTGAAATCATTGGAGGTTCTCAAAGAGAGGAGAGCTTAGAGAAGTTGCAGAAGAGAGTTGACGAGTTAAATATGAAACTTGATAACCTAAATTGGTACCTTGACACAAGACGTTATGGTAGTGCACCTCACAGCGGTTTTGGACTTGGCTTTGAGAGATTGTTGCTGTTCGTTACAGGTATGTCAAATATCAGAGATGTGATTCCATTCCCAAGAACTCCAAAATCAGCTGAATTCTAGTATGTTAGTAATAGGTATTGCCGGAGGTACCGGCTCAGGAAAAACTACCGTTGTAAGGGCAATTAAAGAGGCCTTAGGAGATGGTGTTGTTGTAGTTCCACAGGATTCTTACTATAAAGATCAGAGTCATCTTCCAATGGATGTGCGTCAAAGTTTGAATTTTGACCATCCTGATGCAATTGACTTTGAACTTTTGGTTGAACAATTAGAGGAGCTTAAAAAGGGTAACTCAGTCAATCAACCTGTATATTCTTACATCACTTGTTCAAGATCGAAGACTGAAACAGTAACTGTTGAGCCAGCAAGCGTTATCATCGTAGAGGGTATCTTGATTTTTACTTGCGAGAAATTGAGAGAACAAATGGATATTATGGTCTATGTTGATGCAGATGATGATGACAGACTACTTAGAGTTATCAGTCGTGATATTATGGAGAGAGGCAAGAGTGTTCATCAGGTAATGGACAGATACGAAAAGACTGTTAAACCGATGCATTTGCAATTTATCTCTCCAAGCAAGAGATACGCCGATATAATTATACCTCAAGGAGGTCATAATACGGTGGCTATCAATATTTTACTTGCAGCAATAGAAAAAGTTTTGTCTAAATAATTATGTCAGACAAAGGTAATATAAAGAGAGGAAAGTCGAGAGTTGGATTATATTCAACTCTCATTTTCCATCTGTCAATATTCATAATACTTTTGTCTGTTTCAATCAATTCCGTTGTTCAAAAAGAGTCAACATTTGTTCTTGACTTTACCAAGCAGGAAGAGATGGAGGAGGAGCAACGAAAAATCGAATTAAAGGAGAGTGTAAGCAGGGAGCTTGATGCCCTTCTCTCTTCTAATCGTAATGTCAGAAATGTAGCTGTAGATGCAAGTCGTCCTCTACGTGATGACAGACACCGTAACCCAAATCAGGTTTATGATGAAGCCAGAGAGTTACAACGCAAACTCGATGCATCTCGTCGTGATGCAATGAGTGAACAATCATCTGAAGATAGAGTAGATCTAACACCTGATAAAGATCAGGACTCTTCTGCAGAGGCCTATCGTGGCCCATCAGTGATATCTTATACATTAGATGGGAGAAAAGCTCGCAAACTTGAAGTACCGGCATATAAATGGTATGGTGCAGGTGATGTCTATGTTCAAATAGTTGTCAATCAGAAAGGTAAGGTTATCGGAGCTACCGTTATAGATGGTGTCTCAACCTCAAATGAAGCTCTTCATTCTCTGGCCATTGCAGCTGCTAAGAGATCAAGATTTTCTGCTTCAACCTCAGCCCCTAAAGAGCAGATAGGGGAGATCGTTTATAGGTTTATTTCACAATAAATCATTACAGTTAATAGTTTTGTTAGATTGCCGGGCTACGCCCAGCAATGACGAGGGTAGTAGCTACGCCCAGCAATGACGAAGGTAGTAGAACAACCCAGCAATGACGCGGGCACTTTTTCGTCATTCCCGAACCCTTATGCGTCATTCCCGAACTTGTTTCGGGAATCTGTTCCACTTGGTACACACATACAGATTGCCAGGCTACGCCCAGCAATGACGAAGGTAGTAGCTGCGCCCAGCAATGACGGAGAAAGGAGTGCAACAAAAAAAGCTCCCAAATTTTTGGGAGCTCTTTTAATATTTAGAACCGATATGTTCAATTATTTGCCAGCTTTACGAGCAGAATACATAATCTTCAAAGCTGAACAACGACGCAACTCTTGTTTAACGTCAGTGATGATACCCATACGAGTATTTTCATCAGCTTTAATAGAAATAGTCATAAATTGACGATCTGCTTCAGATAGAGCTTCACGTTCAACAGCAACGAAGTCGCCGATGTCCTTTACAGTCTTGAAAGAGTCATTCAATTGGATACGAGAGTCAGTACCATATTGTGCTTGGTATTGACGAGTAGGAGTACCAATATAAATGTAAGACGAAAGGTCTTTTCTTTCAAGTTTAGCCACCTCTGTAGCTTCTGGCAAAGTCAATGTAACCATACGGTCAGTTTGACGCATACTAGTAGATACCATGAAGAACATCAAGATCATAAACACGATATCTGGTAGTGACGATGTATTAATAGCAGGAATATCGCCTTTATCTTTTTTAATAAATTTAGCCATAATTCACTCCTCCTTAATTACGTTTAGTATCTTTTGGTTCAGCCTCAGAAATGTATTGAGGAACAGCTTCACGTACGATATCTTGTCTTTCTTCATCTAGAGCAGAGTATTTAATACCCCATTCAGCCATAGAGAATTGATCACGTACAGTGTTAACAGCCTTCACCAACTCGTTTTGTACTTCGATATATTTAGAATAACTTGTACCACGGTCGTTCTGAAGTGAAATAACACCTTTTGAAACTAAACATGGATGATCTAGACCTTCAATCTCTTTTTCTTGTTTTTCAGGAAGATTTGGATCATCTGTAGGGTTTGTTAGGAATTCAACAATTTTATCGTGTAATTGGCTCATCTCTACTATTACTTCGTCACCAGCAAATACTCTGTCTTGAGCACTTACTTTAACTTGAATAATGTTACGACGATTAACCTTGTTATCTTGAACCTGTTGCTCATCAGTAGGCATAGGAGGAAGACGACGTTGCAAACCTTGTTCCTGGTCCATAGTAGTTACCATTAGGAAGAAGATCAAGGCGATGAACGCGATGTCTGCAAGAGAACTACCGTTAATCTCGGGTGTCTTTTTTGCCATAGAGTTAAGTTTTAACGATTTTTAATTGAATTTACCAATGATGTACCTAGAAGTGCTAATACTGAAACTGCTACCATTAAGTATGCAATATAAAGAACAGTGTCAGTTAATTTTAATTCGCCTGGAGTTGCTTCAACTGTTGCAAGAGGCTCTGGAGATGCTAGTGTATAAGCACCAAATACAACAACACCTACAACAATAAGTCCAACCACAAATTTTAGAATGCTTTTACCACTCTTGAAAATGCTAATCAAAGGGAAGATAAGAGCAACTACAATAGCAACAGCGATAAGTGCGTAAGCCCATCCTAAAAGAACATCAAGACGAACGTCATTCACACTTTGAGGAGTTGCCATATAGAAATAAATGGCCATAACTAGTGAAGCAACGAGCAATACGTATAATATATATTTAAGCCCTTTCATTTCACTAATTATTTTTTGTATGATACCAATAAGTCTACTAATGAGATTGAAGCATCTTCCATTGAAAGAACGATAGATTCAACTTTAGATACCAAGTAATTGTAGAAAATTTGAAGAATAACACCTACGATCAAACCACCTACAGTAGTGATCAACGCTAATTTCATACCACCTGCTACAACTGTTGGAGAGATGTCACCAGCAACTTCGATAGCGTCGAATGCATCGATCAAACCAAGCACTGTACCCATGAAACCCAACATAGGAGCAATAGCGATGAACAAAGTAACCCAAGAAAGACCATTTTCTAGTTTACCCATTTCAACTGAACCGTAAGAAACAATAGATTTTTCAGCTTCTTCAACGCTTTGACCAGCAGCTACTCTGTCAAGACCTTGATAGAAGATACTTGCAACTGGACCACGAGTGTTGCGGCAAATTTCTTTTGCTTCTTCAACTGAACCTTCTTGAAGAGCTTTTTCAACTTTTCCAAGAAGTTTCTTAGTGTTAGTTTGAGCTAAACCAAGAGTGATGATTCTTTCAATACAAATTGCCAAACCTAAGATAAGACACAAAAGGATCAATGCCATGAAACCAGCACCACCTTCGATAAATTTAGCCTTAAGTTGTTGGTGTAGAGGTTCGTCGCGTTCAACTTTAAGTTGATCAGCAGCAGAAACTTCTTCTTGAGCTGCAGGAGCTGCAACTTCTTCTTGAGCTGCAGGAGCAGCTGCTTCTTGTTCTTGAGCTTGAGCAGAAATAGCCATGAAGCCAATTACTGCCAAAAACATGAAAAATTTTTTCATAAGTTTTTTTGAAATTAATTAAACAATGTATTAAATAGTTATAGTTTTATCCTAAATGTTCGCGCTATACACGAATTATCGTGCAAGATAGTCATAATTTTTGAAATATTGCATTAAATTGTTATTTCACCACATAAATTTTTTGATAATAATCTCCTTATTATCTCATTTTTGCTCTCATTTCCTAAAATATGGAACAATTTTGTGATTGCTGCCTCAGTTGTAGAGTCCAAACCACTTATAACTCCACTCTCTTTCAGAGATTGTCCGGTGGCGTATGCCGACATATTTACACTACCTGCTAAACACTGAGTAATGTTAAGAATTATAATTCCTTTTTTTGATGCTTTTTCAATCTCTTCCATAAACCAAGATTTTGAAGGCGCATTTCCTGAACCAAAGGTTTCAATTACAACTGCGCGGATATCTTTGGTGTTGAAGACGGCACGAACATACTCCTTTCGAATACCTGGAAATATCTTCAAAACGGCCACATTTCTATCAACTTTGGTGAAGATCTCCAGTTTTTGACCATATTTTTTAGGGTAAATAATATCTTTCTTGTTGTATTTAATTGTAATTCCTGCCTCAGCTAATGGAGGAAAATTAGGAGACCTGAATGCTTCGAAAGCATCAGCATTATATTTGGTGCAGCGATTTCCTCTATAAAGTCTGTTTTGGAAGAAAACCGAAACTTCAGGAACCATTGCGTGATTATTCTCATCGTATGTTGAGGCGATTTCAATGGCAGAAATCAAATTCTCCTTTCCATCCGTTCTTAGCATACCTATTGGAAGTTGGCTACCTGTAAATACTATTGGCTTCTCGAGATTGCGGAGCATAAAGCTCAACATAGAGGCAGAGTATGCCATTGTATCAGTGCCGTGAAGGATAACAAATCCATCATATTGCTCATATTTATTCTCTATTAGCTGAGCCAATTCTACCCAGAATTCAATAACTACATTTGAAGAGTCTATCACTGGTGAGAATGCGTATGAATCTATTTTGCACCCAAATTTTTTAAGTTCGGGTACTTCTCTCATAATGTGTTCAAAATCAAAAGGTTGCAAGACCTGTGTGACAGGGTCTTGCTTCATTCCAATTGTTCCTCCTGTGTAGATAAGTAAAACAGATTTATTCATATGGTAAATTACTACATTATCTTTTGTTCCGATTCTAATCTAACCTGAATAACTTTTTAGCATTATTGGTGGTAACCAAAGCCACCTCTTCAACGGGTACCTGCTTTATGCGGGCAATATTCTCTGCTATAATTGCAACATAGCTACTCTCGTTCCTTTTTCCTCTATGAGGGGCAGGAGTGAGCCAAGGAGAGTCTGTCTCAAGAATAATTCTCTCTAAAGGAATCTTCTCAATTACAGAGGCAATACCAGCATTTTTGTAGGTCAAAACTCCACCAATTCCAACATAGAAATCACCATATTTTGCTAAACGTAAATAGGTTTCGTAACTCCCAGAATAGGCGTGGAAAGTACCTCTGAGCACTCCATTAAAGGATTTAATCTCTTCTAATGTCTGATCCATTACCGAAAAGATCTCTTCTGTGGCGTTGCGTGAATGTATAATTACAGGAAGATCTTTTTTCGCGGCAAGGATAAGTTGCTCTTTAAATGCAATTCTTTGAGCATCAATAAATTCTGTTGACCAATAGCAATCCATTCCTATCTCACCTATGGCGTAGAATTTCTCCTGTTCTATCTTTTCATAGACAAAATCTAACTCTTTTCTGTACGATTCATCAATCGATGTCGGGTGTAGTCCGATACCTGGCAGGGCAAATCCTTCAAGTTTTTTACTTAATGAAATCATCTTATCATAGCACCCTGAATCGATTCCGGGGAAGATACATTGTTTCACTCCGGCAGCTTTTGCCCTTTCAACAACAGCCTCTATATCTTCATCAAAGGCCTCATCGTACAAATGTGAATGTGTGTCAATAAAATCCATTCAACAAATTTAATAAAAAGAGATTGAAAATAACAAAAACAGAGTATTAAAATCTTCACTTCTTAGTAAGAATAAATCTATTATCTACCCCTTTTGTAATAATACCATCCAACTCTAATTCAAGTAAAGCACTACTCAATTCTCCAACCCCCAATAAGGTAGCTGAGGCAATCTCATCAGCCAAAAGATTATTATTAAGTTGTAAAAGTTCTACAATCTCCCTTTGTGCTTTGTTAAAATTGTTTGTAAACAGGTTATTTTCGGAGATACTAACATCCTCCCAGCCCATTCTCTTTTTAAACTCCTTTGTGTTGATAAATATTCGAGCTATTTCCCTGTCAATCAAACTATTACATCCTTGTGAATTATAGTCGGTAACCCTTCCGGGCAGTGCATATATCTCTCTATCAAATTCATTTGCAAAACGCACGGTATTGATGCCTCCACCTTTGTATGGAGATTCGATCAATATTACTGCATCGGAGAGTGCTGCAATCAATCTGTTCCTTTTAATGAAGTTATTTTTATATGGTAAAGTATTTAAAGGGAAGTCACTTATAATTGCTCCGCATTTTATAATCTCATTTGCATAAGTAAGGTGTTGGGCAGGGTAGATTGAATCTATTCCAGTGGCCATAACCGCAACATTTGCCGATTGAGTTTTAAGAGCACTTTTGTGTGCACAAATATCAATCCCATAAGCTAATCCGCTGATAATAAGTGGTTTGGGATTACTTGCGAGCAGTTCGTCAACTATTTGATTGCACTCAATTGCTCCATAAGAACTACATTTTCTTGTGCCTACAACAGCTACACTTCTTTCGCAATTTAGGTTGCAGAGACCTTTGTAGTATAGGATAGGGGGAGAGTCAGCAATCTCACGTAATCTGTAAGGGTAGCGTTGATCATCGCGTGTTAATATTTCACCTCCAATTTTGCGGCAATTTTCAATCTCCTTTTTTGCCCACTCTATCGTGGCAGGATCGACTATTTTGGAGATTATATTCTTTCCATTGGGGAGTAAGTTGGAAATATCCTTTTCAGAGAGAGAAAAGATGATCTCAGCACTCTTTGTTATTTCAAGTAACTTGTTGAGTATTACATAGTTATTACTAAAAATGCGATTTAATGCACATAGTCTGATAATTTCATTTTCGTTGGCCATTTTTGCACCAAAAATAGCAACTCAATTATGTAAATATCATAACAAAAAAGGGTTGAAAGAGTAAATCGTACCCTCTCAACCCTTTTTAAAAAAGTCTATTTTTTTTGAAAATTACAATATCAGCATTGCATCTCCGTAAGTGCCAAATTTATAACCCTCTTTTATTGCAACTTCGTAAGCATTCATTACATTTTCATATCCTCCAAAAGCTGCAGTAGCCATAAGCATAGTTGATTGTGGAAGATGGAAGTTTGTAACCAATGCGTTAGGTACAGTGAATACGTATGGAGGGAAGAAGAACTTGTTGGTCCAACCAGAATACTCTTTGATTGTTCCTTTAGTTGTAACGAAGGTTTCAAGAGCTCTCAATACAGTAATTCCAACTGCAACCACTTGATTTCCAGATGCTTTAGTGTTGTTAACCAGATCAGCTGTCTCTTGAGAGATGAACATCTGTTCTGAGTCCATTTTGTGTTTTGAAAGGTCTTCAACATCAACTGTTCTGAAGTGTCCCAAACCCATATGAAGTGTCAGGTAAGTATCTTTGATGCCTTTAATCTCCATTCTTTTGAATAGACTCTTACTAAAGTGAAGACCAGCAGCAGGAGTTGCAACAGCACCCTCTTTTGCTGCATAGATAGTCTGGAATCTTTCAGTATCAATTGGTTCAACTCTATTCCTTACCCAAACTGGAACAGGAAGCTCACCCATCTCATAAAGAGTCTTCTTAAACTCCTCATATTCACCATCATAAGAGAATCTTAAAGTTCTTCCGCGAGATGTGGTATTATCAATAACCTCAGCTACTAAAGAGTCATTTTCTCCAAAATATAGTTTGTTGCCAATTCTGATTTTACGAGCAGGGTCAACTAGTACATCCCACAATTTCTGATCTTTATTAAGCTCTCTTAGAAGAAAAACTTCAATTTTTGCCCCAGTTTTTTCTTTGTTTCCATAGAGACGGGCAGGAAAAACTTTAGTGTCGTTAAATACGAATGTATCATTCTCTCCAAAATATTTAACGATATCTGTAAACTTCTTATGTTCAATTTCTCCGGTATCTTTATGAAGTACCATAAGACGGCAGTCATCTCTAAAATTTGAGATATTGAGATTTTGATAATCTTCTATTTGCTCAGGAGAGAGTTCAGAAGGATATTGGGCAATAAAGCCGGGTGTGTAGTCGTAATTAAATTGAGAAAGTTTCATAATTTATTATCTCTGCTAACGATAAAATAATGAGTGTAACAAATATTTATACGAAATTTGTAGATAAAAGTTTCAGTATAGGTAATATTTTTTCAAAAAAATTGAAAATTTTTCAAAAAATTAGAAAATCTCTAAAATTTTTTCAAAATCTACACTCTTTTCAATCGAAAACTCTCCGCTTCTACTCCTTTGAAGGTATGTTAGGTATCCACCACTTCCAAGAGAGATTCCTAAGTCGCGTGCGATAGAGCGGATATAGGTACCTTTACTACACTTTATTCTTAATGTGACCGCTGGAAGATCACTTGATTCATCACATACAGGGAGCTCTTTCAGATCTTTAAACTCTTTGATATTCACTGCTTTATGATTGTTTGACCTCTCGTCGAATTTTAGAATGTCGATAGAGTCAATAGTGATAGTTGAGGCCTTAAGTTCCCTCTCTTGGCCATCTCGAGCTATTTCATAAGCTCTTACTCCATCTATCAGTTTTGCAGAGAAAATTGGTGGAACTTGCTCAATTGTTCCGATAAATTGAGCAAGTACCTCCTCTGTTGAATTGATTGTGATGTGTTTACATTCAAAATATTGGTCAATATCCTTTTCTGCATCAAATGATGGAGTTGTAGCACCTAATCTTACCGTTGCTATATACTCTTTTTTGTGACTTTGTAACTCTTCTGCAACTTTTGTTGCTTTACCTATACAAATTAAAAGAATACCTGTTGCAAGTGGATCCAGTGTGCCAGCGTGACCAACTTTAATGTTTTTCTTATGAAAATGTTTCTGGAGTCTGAATTTTATCTTCCTGACAGCATCCGCACTCGTCCATCCGTACGGTTTGTTAAGTGGAATTACAATACCATTTGGGTAATCATCAAGATTTTCACTCAATTGGCCAGTAAAGTCTCTGTCAAGAATAAAAAACTTATCCATTACACTATTTTACAGCTATTTTCTCAACTCTTCTTTGGTGTCTTCCACCCTCGAACTCAGCTGCAAGATATGCGTCAACAATCTCTTTTGCCTTTTCAGTTGGGATAAAACGTGCAGGAAGAACTAAAATATTTGCATTATTGTGTTGCTTTGCCAAAGATGCTAACTCTACATCCCAACATAGAGCAGCTCTAACACCCTGATGCTTGTTGAGAGTCATTTGGATACCATTTCCAGAGCCACACATTGCTACTCCGAAGTCAACTTCGTTTGCTTCCAGAGCATTTGCCAATGGGTGAGCAGTATCTGGATAGTCCATACTTTCAGGTGAGTTAGTTCCAAAATCTTTTACAGTATAACCTAACTCCTGAAGGTAAACTTTAAGAATCTCTTTTAATTCATAACCTGCGTGGTCGCAAGCCATTCCGATTGTTTTCATATTATTGAAGTTTCTCTATAGCGTTATCTACTCTTGTTACAAATTCATCTTTACCTATTATTGCTACGATATCGGCAACAGAAGGTCCGTTAGATGCGCCAACCAAACAAAGTCGTAGTGAGTTCATAATCTTACCCATTGGTAGCGAATTCCCTAGAATGTAGTCGTGTAAAACTTTATCAATAGATTGATTATCAAATACTTCTATCGCTTTTACTAAATCTCTTATGATTGGAATATGTACTTTAATTTCATCTTTCCAGAACTTCGCAACAACGGCGCTATCATACTCTTGTGGAGCTACAAAGAAATAGCTGCTCAAAGCCCAGAATTCTGTGATAAAGTGAGCTCTTTCTCTGATTACTTCACAAACATCAGCAATATAACTATCGCTGAAGTTGGCAAGTTTCTCTCCCTCTAAAGCTCTGAACTGTTTTGCGAGATCCTCTTTTGATTGAGCTCTCAGATACTCCTTATTAAACCATTTTGCCTTGTCAGGATTAAACCTAGCACCTGATTTTACAACTCGGTCTAACGAGAAGCTATCAATTAATTGATCCATTGAGAAAATCTCCTGTTCTGTACCAGGATTCCATCCCAAAAGTGCCAAAATATTAACGAAGGCACCACTATAATATCCATCTTCACGATAACCTCTGCTCACTTCTCCCTGATCATTTACCCATTTAAGAGGGAAAACAGGGAAACCCAATCTATCTCCATCTCTCTTACTCAATTTACCCTTTCCATCAGGTTTAAGCAGTAGTGAAAGGTGTGCAAATTGTGGTTGAACATCTTGCCAACCAAATGCTTCATATAATAAATAGTGTAATGGAAGAGATGGGAGCCACTCTTCACCACGAATAACCTCAGTTATTTCCATTAAATGGTCATCAACTATATTGGCAAGATGGTAAGTTGGAAGTTCATCAGCTCGTTTCCATAACACTTTATCATCCAATGTGTTACTATTAACTTCAATATCTCCTCTGATAAGGTCGTGCATCTTTATAACACGATTTTCAGGAACTTTGAAACGAATAGTCCAATTGCTATCATTGGCAATTCTCTCTTCACACTCCTCTTTTGAAAGAGTCAAAGAGTTTTTAAGAGATTCACGAGTTTTATAGTTGTATGTAAATGTCTCTTTTTTAGACTCTGCCTCTTGACGTAGGGCAGTCAGCTCCTCAGCACTGTCAAAAGCATAGTATGCATAACCATTCGCAATAAGTTGTTCAGCATATTTACGATAGATACCCTTTCGCTGAGATTGGCGATAAGGTGCGTGTGGATGTCTCTCAGATGGTGTCTCTACCACCTTTCCATTCTCATCAACACCCTCATCAGGAATAATTCCACACCATAAAAGGGACTCGATAATATACTCTTCAGCACCAGGAACAAATCTTTGTGAGTCTGTATCCTCAATTCTGATAATGAAATCTCCACCTGCCTGTTTAGCATAGAGATAGTTATACAATGCAGTTCTGACGCCACCCATATGTAGTGGACCTGTTGGACTTGGAGCAAAACGTACTCTTCGTTTATTCATTTTCTTTTAATTTTGACAATAAATTATCTCTTCTAATGTATGCTGGCTCATCATCATATTTGTGTTCTGACTCATCAGGACCCAAAATAAGAGATGGCTTGCCATTTTTGGTAATTGGACGATATTCAGAAACAGCATTAGTCAAAGGGGGATAGGTTATAGGTGCCCCAATCCTATATATGTTTTCATCATCATCCAAGATAACTTTATCCTTATCATCCATAATAAATTCCTCTGGAAGACAGGTGTTATCAAATCCGGTGGCAATAATAGTAACTTTAATTGTATCTTCCATACTTGGATCGTTAATTTCTGCAACTTTAAAGTTTTCAGCATTACCTGTAAGATCTTGAATGTATGATACAATCTGTTGATGTTCCTCGGTAGTCATACCAATTCCTTCAATATTACTTGCACGGATATTGGCAATTATATTTTTTCCTGTTTGGAAGTCAATATCTCCCAATAGAGGCATATCAAATGCTCTTTTAACGGCATCTCCTGCTCTTCCTGCACCACTATCCATATTTGCACTACCCATACCGATTATGGCGATACCGCTACCTCTCATTCTATTATACACGTCGGCAAAATCGACATTACGATGTGCCGATGAGTTGATGATATCGGCTATTCCCTTAACGGCTGTACAAAGAACCTCATCTGCCTGAGGCAGAGCATCAAAGTAGTTTTTAGTGCCAAACACATCATATATTTTGTTGTTATCTACAACGATAAGACTATCAACGTGTTTCTGCATCTCGTTAATGCCGGCTGTAGCTCTACGTCGGTTTCCGATACCCTCGTGAGTAAAAGGTAGTGTAATAACTCCGATTGTAAGAAGACCCCTAGACTTTGCCTCTTTTGCAATAACAGGCGCAGCACCAGTTCCAGTACCACCACCCATACCACAAGTGATGAATACCATTCTTGTTTCACCCTCCAGGAACGATTTAATCTCTTCAATACTCTCAACAGCGGCTTTTCTACCTACCTCTGGATCACAACCTGCTCCGAGACCCTGAGTCATTTTCTCTCCAAGGTAGATTTTATTTGGGACAACACTATTGTTTAGTGCCTGCTTGTCTGTGTTACAAACTACGAAATTAACATCTTTAATTCCGGTTTTATACATATGGGTTACCGCATTTGACCCACCACCACCGACACCAATAACGGTGATAATTGAGTTGTTTTTCTCCCAATTAATAGGAATAAGTTCTTTATCTACCATCTCTTTTATGCCTCATTATTTTTACTGACTCCGAAAAAGTCCATTATTTTTTCCCTCATACTCTTTGGCTCTTTCTCCTTTTTAACCTTCTCTCTACCTTTTTTACCCTCTTTTGAACCATTAGTAGTTTTCACACTTTGCTCTGTTTCATTATTCTCTTCTTCTCCAAATACGATATGTTGTTCTTTGAATTCACCTTGATTAACACTATTGCTATTCTTCTTAATCCAGACATTATCAGGAGCTGGAGAGTAATCAATCCCATTTAGACGATCCCTTTCGCAAAGTGCTAATCCAGCAATAGTTACAGCATTAGGAGAGAAAATATCCTTGTTACTCTCGCTTAATATAAACTTGTTTGAAGGAATAGCAATGCGAACACTCTTCTTAAAGATTGATTCGGCAAGTTCTGATATTCTCTTCAAGTGAGAACTTCCTCCGGTTATTACAATTCCTGCAGTAATTCCGTTCATCAAACCATTCTCTTTGATTTCATAAAGTACTGCCTCAAGGATTTCAGTAACCCTGGCCTCTATATAGTGTGATAAGTCTTTGAAAGATACCATTTTATCCTCTCTTCCACCAAGATTATCTTTGACAACAATTGTCTTATTTTCTAGCACCGATGATTCGAGACAAGTTCCATACTTAACCTTCATAATCTCTGATTTCATCGATGATGTACTTGTTGCAATTCTGATATCTTCAGTGATTGATGCGCCTGCAAAAGGTATTACCGCAATATGTTTAATTTGGTCCTCTTTAATGACAATTACATTAGTAGTACCGGCACCAATTTCAATGACTGCAACACCTAACTCTCGTTCATCTTTTGTGAGGATAGAGCGAGCAGATGCAATAGGAGTAAGGATATACTCTGTAACATTAATCTTAAGACTCTCAAATAGTTTTTTAATATTATTGAATTGTACGGCTCTACCAATCATCAAGTTGTAATTACAAGTAACATCTCTTCCGATAGAACCTTCTAAATCTTTAAAATCTTTGCCAATATGGTCATCAACGTCAAAAGAGGTAGGGATGGCATATAAAACCTTTTCATCACCCTTTACAGGAAAACTCATAGCTTCATTGTTCATCTTAGCTATTTCAGCAGCAGAAATGAAGGAATTTGGCTCTCTACGGGTGATTTCAAAAGAGTATGGCTCGCATCTCTTTAATCTTCCCGAAATATTTACAACTGCCTCATTGATAGTAATACCCTTCTCTTCCTGAATTTTGTTAATCAACATCCTCAAGGCGATCATAGTCTTTTGGATATTGTAGATAATGCCCTTTTTGATACCATCAGAATTGGTCCTTTCATAAGCTATCACTCTGATGCCATCATTCTCCTCTTCGCACACAAGAACCGATATCGTGTGCGTTCCTAAATCAATTGCTGTAATTCGCTTACCCATCTTATTTGCAAACTATTTGATTTTTAAATTGTAAATCTACTGACGAATATTTATCCCAGCCGACATTTGGTATAATAGAGGTATAGAATGCCTCTAATTTTTGGAACTTTTCATCAATCTCATCGCTTGTGAATGTTCCAAAATTTATACTCTGTGTGCCTACTGCAGGGACAATTTTCATATCTCTATTTCTAACAACAAAAGTGTCAATAAGTGAATTCCAAGTGCTATTTTCTTCCAAGTACTTGGCTAAATTTACTACTTGGGCAATCCACTCTTGGTCATTTTTATCTTCACTTAATCCTCTTTGTAACTCCTTGAAATTCACAGGGATAGATCCCTTGATTATTGGGAGGTCAGGGGTGAGCCCCTTTTTAAGTGTAAGGGTATAGCCATCCTCGTCAATGTAGTAGTCTTTGTCTTGGATAACTCTTACAATGGCTCTTCTCTGTATAACATCAACGCAAAGTGTACCATCATTAGTAATATATACTTCGCTCTTCTTAATTGCATTACTGTTGTTCAATAATTTTTCAATTCCATAGTAGTCAATCTTATCGATTTGCGCACCAATATGGTCATCAAAATTATCACGTATAAGCCCACGAATCTCACCCTCATCAGTATAATTATTTATTAGACTATCCTTAATAGTAATACGGATATCTTTGCAAACTCTCTGCTGGCGCTCTTGAGCTTGTAAAGAGTTGGCAAAGTAGAAGTAGCCACCTAATAAACCAAAGGCGACTATCATCCCTAAAACTATTAAAATTTTCTTAAACATTCTTCTCTAAATAATCCTCAATTAATGGTATAAATCTATCAATATTGCCTGCTCCGAGTGTTACAAGTACATCTATATCGTGATGCTTTAACTCCTCCATCAACTCCTCTTTTTTGATTAATACCTTATTTTCAAGTTCTACCTTATCAAAAATAATCGAAGAGGTCACTCCTGGGATAGGAAGCTCTCTTGCAGGATAAATATCAAGTAAAATCAATTCATCCAAAGCACTTAATGCCTTGGCAAATTCAGGTGCAAAGTCCTTAGTACGAGAGTATAGGTGAGGTTGGAAAATACCACAAACCTTACGACCCGGAAAGATATTGCGGATAGAGCTGATCGAAGCCGAAATCTCGTTAGGATGGTGAGCATAATCGTCAACATAAGCCACCTTCTCACTCTTGATTCTTATGTCAAATCTTCTTTCAACCCCTTCGTATGTACGAAGAGCCTCCTTGATTTTTTCAGGAGAAATCCCCTCTAAATATGCCACAGAGAAGGCTGCAATGGCATTTTCCACATTTATCCAACCAGGAATTCCGATTGTGCAGTGTTCTATCTTACCGCCAGGGAAATTGATGGTAAAATCAAAATATCCATTATCAACCAATTTAATTTCAGAGGCATAAAAATCGCACTCTTTATCGTATGAATATCGATAAACTCTTGCCTTAACAGGACTTAAATCGATATCAACATTTATGTTTACAATCACAGCACCATCACTCTTTACCTGAGATGCAAATTGTGTAAATGTGTGATTTAAAGTATTATAGTCATTATAAATGTCTAAGTGGTCTGCATCCACAGATGTAATTGCTGCATATTTTGGAAATAATTGCAAAAAAGATCTATCAAATTCATCAGCTTCGGCAACCAGATTTTTCCCCTTGCTAAGAATTAGATTTGATTGATAATTTTTTGAGATTCCACCCAAAAATGCGCTACATCCCTCTCCACTATGGTGAAATATATGAGCGAGTAGGGTAGATGTTGTAGTCTTTCCGTGAGTACCCGCTATAGCAAAGCAATCTTTGTCGGCTGCAATCTCTCCCAATGCTCTGCTCCTTTTGCATAGACGATACCCCATCTTTTCAACATACTGCAACTCTTTAAGTGTAGGTGGAATTGCTGGAGTGTAGATTACAAAGGTGGACTCGATATCTTTAGGGATTCGATTAATGTCATCTTCGTAATGAATATCTATTCCCTCTGCCTCTAAGTTGGCAGTCAACTTGCTTGGAGTCAGGTCATAACCACTTACACGATACCCTGCGTGATTATAGTATCGAGCAATGGCACTCATACCAATCCCTCCGATTCCGATGAAATAGATATCTTTCAATTCACTCATTATTATTTCTTAATTAATTTAAGTACCTCATTAGCAATTACTTGCGCAGCATCTTTCTTGCCTAGAAGTTCAATGTTCTTTTCTAATTCTGCAATTTTTGATGGATTATTTACAAGATCCATAATTGTACCCGGCAATTTCTCTACAGCTTCATCATCTTTCACAATCATAGCTGCATTTTTATTCACAAGAGCCATTGCATTGTGTGTCTGATGATCTTCAGTAACATTTGGCGATGGTACGAATATCGTTGCCTTGCAAGTAACGCAAAGTTCGGAGATTGTACCTGCTCCTGCGCGTGAAACAATAACATCAGCAGCAGCGTATGCTAAATCCATTCTCTTTATAAAATCGTGATATTGAACATTAGGAATCTCTCTATCCTTCATAAATTCATCAATATCACTCTTGTAATATTTTCCTGTTTGCCAGATAATCTGACAATTATTATCAATTGTACCACTCTCAATCCAACTCTTCATTGTCTTGTTGAGAGTTCCACAGCCCAATGAGCCACCAACTATGAAAATTGTCTTTTTTTCAGGGTCAAGATTGTAAAATTTGATACCCTCTGCTCTATCTTCAGCTGTAACTTTATTTATCTCTTTACGAATAGGGTTTCCTGTAAGAATTATTCTGTCAGCAGGAAAGAATCTATCCATATTATCGTAAGCAACACACACCTTTGAGGCCTTTTTACCCAATAACTTATTAGTAAGACCAGCATAGGAGTTCTGCTCCTGTATCAAGTAAGGAATCCCTTTTCTTCCGGCACTCCAAAGAAGCGGAGCGCTAGCATATCCACCAACACCTACGGCCACATCTGGATTAAACTCCTTAATTATTTTAGAAGCTCCACGGATACTTTTCCACAATTTGATAGGAAGTGCCAAATTTGAGAGGGAGAGAGATCTCTTCAATCCGGCTACCGGAAGCCCTTTAATAGGGTAACCAGCAGCAGGAACTCTTTCCATCTCCATTCTGCCGATGGCTCCGACAAAAAGTATATCTATCTCTGAATCAATCTCTTTCAGAGCATTTGCAATTGATAGGGCAGGGAAAATATGTCCACCTGTACCACCACCGCTGATAATAACTTTATACTTTTTCATTTTCTACACTTTTCTTTTCAGGTTCAACTCTTTTTCTTTGATTTACATTTCGGCTGATTGACAGAATTATGCCAACAGCACCTGACAGGAATACATACGCAGTACCTCCGTGGCTAATAAGTGGTAATGTCTGACCTGTGATAGGGATTACCCTAACATTTACCAGGATATGGATAAGGGCTTGGATTGTGATTAACATTCCCAGTCCTATACTTACCAAAGAGGCATATTTCGTGGTGCACTCCATTCCGATATTTATAGTACGAGCCAGAAAGGCAAGATATAGTAGCATTATAAATGTGGCAAAAAATAGCCCATATTCTTCAATAATAAATGCAAATATAAAGTCCGAAAATGCCAGTGAAAGGTGATATCGTTGAGTGCTATTACCAGGCCCTTTTCCTAATAAACCACCCTCTCTGATTGCAATTTTTGCATTTTCGCTCTGTCTTATTTCATCAAGTTCTGCCTCGCTTTTCTCAGAAATATCAACACTCTCACTTGTTATGCTATGTTGACTGAATCTGTCAACAATTACTCCAAAACGGTTAAAGACTTTATAAAAAACAGATTGCTCCTTTTTACTATCCTGCTCTGCCACAACCTCAATCCCATCACTGGTAATATGTGTTGAAGGAGATATTTGTGTGTAAATAAAGAATAGCATTAAGAATGCTGCCACTCCGATTCCTATCGTTGCCAGAATGTATTTCCAGTTAATGCCTGCAATAATTAAAGTCAATAGACTCAAAACTGCAATAATAAGCGCTGACGAGAAACTGCTGACAATCACTAATAGACATAGTACAGCAACTGGAAGTATCAGATATAAGAGATATTTCCAAAAGTTATCTATTTTGAAGTGTTCTATAGCACGAGCCAAGTATAAAACAATCGCAATTTTAGCTGGTTCAAGTACCTGAATAGTCCTTCCTCCAATGCTTATACCTCTGTTTGCTCCATTGATTGTATCACCAAATATGAGTCCGCAAATGATTAATGCAACTGCCAAAAAATATGCGAGGAAGCTGAAACTCCGATAGAGCTTCATAGGGATAAGGTAGAGGACAAAAAGAGATATAAAACCCAATGCTACCGATTGTAACTGTTCAATCAGAAAATTAACTCTGGTTACATCAGCACCTCTCGCAAGAAAGCTACTAGATGAGAACACAGCGACAACTGAGATCATCGCAAAAATTGCTACGATGATCCAGATGCCGATATCTCCCCAATTCTTAAAAAATGATTTGTTACTCATTTTACTCTTCCTTGCGAAAAAAATATACTATAAAAATTTAACTGCTCTTTTAAATTGCTCTCCTCTATCCTCATAGTTTTTGAAGAGATCAAAGCTGGCACAGCAAGGTGATAATAGGACGACATCACCGCTTTCTGCCAATTCATACGCCTTTTCAACCGCCTCTTTTGCACTCAAAGCATCTACAACAACAGAGATTTTATCATCAAAATCTCTATGCAATTTAGCATTATCTACACCCATACAAATTAAAGCTTTAACTTTAGATTTTACCAGGTCAAAAAGAGGGGAGTAATCATTCCCTTTATCAGTACCACCAGCAATCCAAATGACAGGTTTTGTCATACTTTCAAGTGCATACCAAGTGGAATTCACATTAGTGGCTTTTGAATCGTTAATAAACTCTATATTGTTGATACTCAACACTTTCTCTAATCTATGCTCAACGCCTTTGAAAGAAGAAAGACTCTCTCTGATAACACTATTCTGAATGTTCATCACCTTACCTGTAATTGCAGCAGCCATACTATTATAGATGTTGTGCTTGCCTTGTAAAGACAACTCCTCCAAAAACATTGAGTATTCGGAGTTGTTGTACTTTACTTGCAATTTGTTGTCAGAGACAAAAGCACCATTTTCAACAATTTTGTTTTGTGAGAATGGCAACTTTTGAGCCTGAACTACGATTTTATTTAGGTGTGATAAAGTGATGTCATCGTCTGAACAGAAGATAAAGCAATCTTCCGGTTGCATATTTTGTGTGATTCTGAATTTTGCCTTAATATACTCTTCAAAATCGTGATTGTATCTGTCAAGATGGTCAGGAGTAATATTGA
Source organism: Bacteroidales bacterium (assembly GCA_017513445.1). Lineage (GTDB taxonomy): Bacteria > Bacteroidota > Bacteroidia > Bacteroidales > UBA932 > RGIG6374. The sequence continues at coordinate 94,609 of JAFXFS010000003.1, forward strand.
GAAGGACTGCAATATCTGCCTTGAAATCGTACATTCCATCAAGTTGAAAACTGCTTAGTTCAAGAACATAGATATCATAATTCTCAGTTGCAACCTGATAGGCATAACTCTTGCCAATATTTCCACCAAGACCTACATTTAATCCAGCATTCTTTAAAAGATAGTAGATAATTGAGGTGGTTGTAGTTTTACCATTACTACCAGTAATACAGATCTTCTTAGCATTGTCATACCTACCTGCAAATTCAATCTCTGAGATAACAGGAATATTGCATTTGTATGCATCTGCAACGATAGGAGCTGTCTCAGGAATGCCAGGACTTTTGATAATCTCACTTGCGTTGAGAATCAGTTCACGGCTATGACCTCCCTCTTCGAAAGGGATGTCATACTTGTTAAGCATCTCTTTGCTCTCTTCGTCAATAGAACTGAAGTCAGAAAGAAATACCTCACAACCCTTAACTTTTGCAAGAACAGCAGCACCAACGCCGCTTTCACCTCCACCAAGAACGACAACTCTTTTCATAATTATCTAATCTTTAAAGTTACAATTGATAAAACTGCAAGAATCATTGACACAATCATAAATCTCACTACAATCTTTGGTTCAGTCAAGATTGTGTGTGGAGACTGGATAATTGCATCAGGATTAGCTTTTTGATAATGGTGATGTAGTGGAGTCATTCGGAAGACTCTTTTACCCACACCATATCTCTTCTTTGTATATTTGAAGTAGAATCTTTGAATAATAACTGAAAGACTCTCTACGAAGAAAATACCGCATAAAATTGGGAGAAGAAGCTCTTTTCTGATGATGACAGCTGCTACTCCTATGATTCCTCCCAGTGCCAAACTACCAGTATCTCCCATAAACACTTGAGCAGGATATGAATTGTACCACAAGAATCCAAGAAGCGCTCCCAGGAATGCAGCCATAAATATAACCACCTCTGCACTGTTAGGAATAAACATAATGTTCAAATAGTCGGAGTATCCAAAGTGGCCTGATACATAAGCAAGAATACCAATTGCAGTACCAATTATTGCTGAGACACCGGCTGCCAAACCATCCATTCCATCTGTAAGATTTGCTCCATTTGAGCAGGCGGTTATTATGAAAATAACCATTAAAACATAGATAATCCAAGTGAAAATTTCTCCAAACCTTCCTTTGAATGGAGATAGCCACTTGTAATCAAATTCATTAGATTTTACAAAAGGAATAGTGGTCTTTGTATTACTTGTGCTATTCTCTGATCCAACCTTCGAAGCAATGGCTATTCCTTCCGTATTGCCTTGGTTTTCAACTATTTGTGATTGCTGTACACTATCTCTGGTTGTTTCATTTGGATAGATCTTAGCATCATCGCAGAGGCAGATGGATAGTCCTACTATCAGCCCCAATCCTACTTGAGCTAAAATTTTATATTTGCCACTCAAACCCTCTTTATTTTTTTTGAATACTTTGATATAGTCATCAAGAAAACCCAAAGCTCCAAGCCAAAGAGTGGAAATAATCAATAATTGAACATATATGTTTGTCAAATCTCCAAACAGCAAAGCAGGAACCAAAATTGCTATAATTATAATTATGCCACCCATAGTAGGAGTTCCCTTCTTTTGAAGTTGTCCCTCAAGACCGAGGTCGCGAATCTCCTCTCCGATTTGCTTCTTTTGCAACATCTTAATTATCTTTTTTCCTACCAGCAAAGATGTAATAATTGCTATTACACTTGCCATAACGGCTCTGAATGAGATGTATTTCATCAATCCCATTCCGGCAAAATCTATATTGCTATTGTTAAAATATTCAAATAGGTGGTATAGCATATTTGGTTTAGTTTAGTTCATTAAATGCATTTTTCAACTCCTCTTTATCGTCAAAGTGGAATTTCTCTTTTCCAATAATCTGATAATCTTCGTGTCCCTTTCCTGCAACAAGGATTACGGCGCCAGGTGAAGCAACAATTGTTGCAACTCGGATGGCTTCTCTTCTATCGCTTATGAATAGAGATTTCGCTCTCTCCTTGTAATCCATACCTCCTTTGATATCTTTAATGATCTCTTCGGGAGATTCATCACGAGGATTGTCGGATGTAACTATCACTCTGTCAGCATATTGAGCAGCTATCTTGCCCATTTCCGGCCTTTTGCTCTTATCTCTGTTGCCACCGCATCCGAAGAGACAGATTAGCTCTTGACCATTGCAAATCTCTCTCAAAGTTTTCAAGACATTCTCCAGAGCATCAGGAGTGTGTGCATAATCAATAACTGCAGTGATATCTTTTTTGCCCTTTATGTACTCCAATCTTCCTGAAACAGATTTGAGGTTGCTGATAGCCATAAGTACCTCATCTTCATTGGCTCCCAATAGAATAGCAGTAGAATATACTGCCAATAGATTATATCCATTGTGTCTTCCGATGAATCTGCTCCACAACTCTTTCCCATTGATTTTAATCAACATACCGTCGAATGTGCTTTCGATGATCTTACAATTAAAATCTGCCAAAGATCTGCAAGAGTAGGTATATATTTTGGCCTTGCAATTCTGTGTCATTACAAGTCCATTTTTATCATCAATATTTGTTAATGCAAATGCCTCTTTTCCAAGAGAGTCAAAGAATATCTTTTTACTCTTTATGTAATCGGCAAATGTCTTGTGATAATCAAGATGGTCGTGAGTCAGATTTGAGAATATAGCTCCTTTGAATGTCAGACCATATATTCTATCCTGTTTGCAGGAGTGGGAACTAACCTCCATAAAGCAATACTCACAACCTCTTTTAACCATCTCCGCCAATAATTGATTTATCTCAATCTGATCGGGAGTGGTGTGAGTAGTCTCATAACTCTCTTTATCAATATAATTCTTGATTGTTGACAATAGACCACAGCAATAACCTAAATCTGTAAATAATTGGTAAAGCAGAGTGGCTGTTGTAGTCTTTCCGTTTGTACCTGTTATGCCAACCAAATTAATCTTTTCAGATGGATTGCCATAGAAGTTAGAGGCAATGATTCCTAATGCCTTTCTTGAATCGCTAACCTTTATAACTACTTCACAATCAGGGGCTTCGCCATTTTGATAAATTACGCATTTAGCTCCTTTTTCAATGGCACTTTTAATATATTTATGACCATCTTGCTCTTCGCCATCAATAGCAACAAATAGAGAATTGGCACAACACTTTCTGGAATCGAAGCATATTGCCTCAATTTCAAGATTGGTGTTGCCAATCAGTTCAAGGTATGGAATACCTTTTATAATACTATCTACTCTCATTTGCAAGATACTCTTTATTAACTTTTTTCAAATCAAGTTTCTCATCCCACTCTTCATTCCATTCTGGAGAAGATGCATAGATATTTTCTGCTATATCTCTAAATACAGGACCTGCCCAGGTTGCTCCATAATAATTTTTCTTTGTCTTTTTTGAATAGATGACAACGATTGTACTATATTTTGGAGCTTCTGATGGGTAAAATCCTACGAAAGAGGCCTGGTGTTGTCTATATCCGTTGGCATCAACATATTGATTAGTTTTGGGATCAACAATCTGAGCTGTGCCGGTTTTACCTGAGACATTAACGGGACAATCCTTAAAAATGTATCTTCCTGTTCCATTCTCAACCACGCCACGAAGAGCCTTGTGTGCAGATTTAATGCTCTCCTCTGAACAAATCACACCAATAACTTCCGGTTTGAACTCCTTAACCACCTTGCTTCTATCCATATGCTTTTCAATAATATGGGGCTTCATCATCTTGCCATTATTTGCTACGGCATTATAGAATGATAAAGTGTGAAGTGGTGTAAGCTCCACAGTATAGCCCATAGCTATCTGAGGTAGGTCAATTGCACTCCAATTCTCATCTAATGGAGATTTGATATGTGCCGGAACCATACCAACCATATCAAAATCGAAGTTGTAACCAATTTTCAAATCGGTAAGTTTTCCAATAAAGCTTTCAGGATCATCTTCGTAATATTTAGCAGAGAGGATCCTGAAAACATTGTTGGATGAGATTTCAAAACCGCGTTGAACAGAGATTCTATCGTAATCTCTAAGATAGTTGTCTGTAAGGACTCTATCTTTATAATTCCATATCGGTTGAGATTTGATCTCAGTATCTAGTGTGATGTGTTTATCTTCTAATAGGGCAATTAGTGTAGCCAATTTAAAGACAGATCCAGGTTCTCCTCGACGAGATATTGCATAATTGTCTCTCTCGTAAAAACCACCATCGTGCTTTTGAAGATTTACCATTGCTCTGATAGCTCCAGTGGCAACCTCCATAACTACTACTGTTCCACCCTCAATTTCATCTGATTCAGAGAGTCTATTTCTAAGAGCTCTGTCTGCAATATCTTGAATATCAACGTCTATTGTAGTTACAACGTCAAGTCCATTTACTGCAGGAATTTCTGGCTGGTCAATGTCAATAATCCACTCATTCTTATCTGTTCTTCTCATTGGACGCTGTCCAGCACTCCCTTTTAATACATTGTCGCAGCTAAGCTCAATACCAACTTTTGTACTGTTATCATTATTAAGAACATATCCAAGAGTTCTACGTCCAAGAGATTCATAAGGATATAATCTGCGATCTTCTTGCTCAATTACCAAACCGCCCTTATTTCTGCCTTTGTTGAAAATAGGGTACTCTTTAATCTCCAGCATTTCGTGGTGGGAGACAAGTCTGTTTCCTATTTTATAATAGCGACCATTATTCTCCCTTGCACTAATTATCTCACTCTTGTAGCTCTCTTTGCTCTTATTCTTGAATTTTTTTGACAACAATTCTGATAACTCATCAATATTATTGTCGAATAGTGTATCGTTGGGTAGTACACAATCCATATGAAGGTTATACATAGGTGTTGATACTGCCAGATATCTGCCATCTGTTGCCAATATGCCACCACGAATACCTTCGATATCTTGATAGATAGTTTTAGAGCCGAAGTGAGTACTGTCAGGAGGAGTTGCGATAAATTGGATGTTAATAATCTGAATAAGTGCAACAAGGAAGCCCAAAGCTATAAGAGAATATAGCCCGAATGTAACAAATATGTTTATTCCTTCCTTTTTCATAACTTATTCAATATCAACTATTTGTGCTGGTTTTACAGGTGCTTTAAGTGTAGATCCACTCCTCTCAAGCATCTCCTCAATTGTTGTCCTTTTGTTTAAACTTATAAGCTCTATGTTTTTGTGTGTATATTGTATCTTCAAATCCTCAACCTCTTCTAGCAAATTCTCACTCTTCACCATCTCCTCTTCCACCTTCATATTCCATATTATGAGGCATATAACTGTAATAAAAATGGTTAAGATAAATGTCATCTGCTTTGACATTATCCTAATTAGTCGTTCTCCTCTGAAAAAGCTGCCAAAATCCATAACTACCTCCTTTCTGCTACTCTTAATTTTGCACTGCGTGCTCTGGTGTTAGCACTAATCTCCTCCTCAGTAGGAAGTATTGGCTTTTTATTAATTATAATGAAAGGAGATTCTCCTCTTCCGAAAAAGTCTCTCTCAATTTCTCCACCCTTATTGCCACTCTTGAAGTAATTTTTTACCATTCTATCCTCTAATGAGTGATAGGTGATAATAGAGATTCTTCCCTTTGGTTTGAGGGATTTGATAGAACCATTCATAAATCCTTCAAGAGCCAAAAGCTCTCCGTTTACCTCAATTCTAAGTGCTTGATAGACCTTGGCAAGGTATTTATGCTCAGAGAGCTTCGGTAGAACCGGTGCAAGGGCTCTACCTAAGTCATCCGTAGTCACGATAGGGGAGGCTTCTCTATTATTGCAAATAAGTTTGGCAACTTGTCTGCTGTTGTCAACCTCTCCATACATTCTGAAGATTAATTCCAAATCTTCATAACTATAACTATTTACAACCTCTCTGGCAGTTTTACCACCTTTATTATTCATTCTCATATCTAAAGGAGCACTGAAACGGAAAGAAAACCCCCTCTCCATTGTGTCAAACTGATGTGATGATACACCCAAATCGGCCAAGATACCATCAACTTTATCAAATCCATTTGCTCGAATAAAGTTGTGAACGAATCTGAAGTTGTTATGTACTAAAATTAATCTGCTATCTTTTGGGGCTGCTTCGATTGCATCCATATCTCTGTCGAACGCAATCAATTTTCCCTTCTTGCCAAGTCTGCTAAGAATCTCTTTACTATGGCCACCGCCACCAAATGTAGCATCTACATAAATGCCATCCTCCTTAATTGAAAGGGCATCTACACTCTCATTTAATAGAACAGGTGTGTGATATTCAGACATAATGTCACCTCCTATCCTAATATATTTTCCGCTAATTCAGCAACATCCTGAGCATCCATCTTTTGAGACTCGAAACGCTCTTTGGCCCAGATTTCGATTTTGTGATCAAGCCCGAAGAATACGACCTCTTTTTCTGCGAAGATGCTCTCCAATAATCTCTTAGGAATTGTGAAACGTCCTAATTTAGCATCTGGCTCAACAATAGCTCGATCCCTCATATACTCCCTCCAAAATAGGGCGTGGCTCTTATTAAAGAAATTCAAACGAGACTTTATTCTTTCTGATTCCTCCTCCCACTCTTTATATGTGTACATATTCAGACAATCCGCATATAGGTCTTTCTTGATGATAAAGCAGAGCTTTTCATCACCCATATTGGATTTCCAAGCCGATGGAAAAATCAATCTTCCACGGTCGTCAATCTTACCTGAATACTCATTAATAAATTTACTCATAATCAAAAGCGGAGTAATAACCAGATTACTCTTTGCAAAAGTAGTAATACTTTTCCACTTTTTTACAAATTTTTCCACTTTTTTACACAAATTTTTTTTCTGCTCTTATAAAAATGTGTAAATTGCCTTCGAATTCAGAATAATATAAAATTGATAAATATGCGTAAGTCTTTGTTCTACAATCTATTGGTCATTAGTTTGTTGTCATTCTCGGCTTGTTCGGGAGGTGATAAGTCAAAAGAGGAGAATCTTATTCAAGAGGAGGTTGAGGTTGCTGTTAATGATTTTGGTATTCCAATTGACCAATACGATGTTGAAGAGGCGACAGTTGATAGAGGTGAGTTTTTCTCTACCATAATGGAAAAATATGGATTAACTCCCAAACAGGTATATGACATCACATCATCATCAGCAAATATATTTAATGTCAAGGATTTAAGAGCGGGTGGCAAATATCACGCCTACCTCACTCGCGAGGAGCAACCTCGTTTGGCCTACTGGGTATATGAGATAGATAAGCAGAAATGCGTTGTCTATAACTTTACAGACACTCTTGCGGTTGATATTATTTCCAAAGAGATTGTAACTAAAGAGGAATATACCGAAGTGGTTATAAATAGTTCCTTATGGAATGATACTCAAAATGCGGGAGCATCACCGCTTCTCGCTCTTAAACTCTCTGACATCTACTCGTGGAGTATAGACTTTTTTGGACTCCAGAAAGGGGACTCTTTCAAGGCATACTATGAAACACTCTATTGCGATGGCCAACTGCTTGATATAGGGGATATTAAGTATGCTACTTTTAGCCACGGAGGTGAAGAATATGAATCTTTCTACTATGAACAACCCAATGATTCTTTAGGAAATAAATATTGGAATGAGAAGGGTGAAAGTATGAGAAAGGCATTCTTGAAGGCCCCATTAAAGTATAATAGAATCAGCTCGGGATTTACGTATCACCGACGTCACCCTATTACACGTAGAGTCCAGCCCCATACAGGTGTAGATTATGCTGCACCAAAGGGCACTCCTGTAGTTTCAATTGGTGATGGTGTTGTTTTGGAAAGAAGGTATAAAGGTGCAGGTGGTAATACAGTAAAAATCAGACATAATTCGGTTTATACTACAGCATATCTCCACCTCTCAAAATATGGACCTGGAATTAAGGTTGGATCAAGAGTTAAGCAAGGGCAAGTTATTGGTTATGTGGGAAGTACAGGCCGTTCTACAGGTCCACATCTAGATTTCCGTGTTTGGAAGAATGGAACTCCAATCAATCCTTTAAAGATGGACTCTCCACCGGCATTGCCAATTCCAAAAGATCAGATGCCGCAATTTGAAGAGGCAAAGTCAGCTACACTTCAAACAGTGGCTTACTATATAGCAGCAGACGCCTTCTATAATCAGGTATTATCTCCGCTTGGAATATCAAAAGAGGAGTTCCAGAGTAGTAAATAGAGAATTCAAATCTATATTATTTGATTATCAATATAGAGATTCCCGCGACTGGCGTCGCAGGAATGACGTAGCATTATTGTTCCCGTCACTGGCGTCGCAGGAATGACGGAATATGTGAAGTGGCTTCGCAGGAATGACAGAATCGGAACGTCATTGCTGAGCGAAGCCGGCAATCTATTAAGTGTGCCAGGTGGAAACAGATTCCCGCGACTGGCGTCGCAGGAATGACGGAGTTATAATGTTATTCCTGGGCGTGGAGAACAGCTTTACGAAGTTCAAAGTTTTTGCCCAGATATTTGCGGCGAACTTCTGGGTTTGCTGCAAGTTGCTCAGCAGTACCACTCTCTAAGATTGTTCCCTCATATAGAAGATAAGCTCTATCTGTGATTGCTAAAGTTTCGTGAACATTGTGGTCTGTGATAATGATTCCGATATTCTTGTTTTTCAAACGAGCAATAATGTGCTGAATATCCTCTACTGCAATAGGGTCGACACCGGCAAATGGCTCATCCAAAAGGATAAACTTAGGATCGATAGCCAAAGCTCTGGCAATCTCACAACGACGCCTTTCACCACCTGATAGCTGAATTCCATAACTCTTTCTAACTTTATGAAGACCAAATTCATCAATCAGAGACTCCAATTTCTCCATTCTCTCCTTTTTAGGAATCTTTACCATCTCCATTACAGCGAGAAGATTATCTTCAACACTCAATTTTCTGAAAACTGATGCCTCCTGAGCTAAATATCCCAAACCTTTTTGAGCTCGTTCATACATAGCCAATTTTGTAATTTCCTCATCATCAAGGAAAATTTTACCGGAATTAGGTTTAATAAGACCGGTAATCATATAGAAACTTGTCGTTTTTCCAGCTCCATTTGGGCCTAATAGTCCCACAATCTCACCCTGCTCTACCTCGATAGAGACACCTTTTACGACAGTTCTAATGCCATATTGTTTTACAAGATTTGTAGTATATAATTTCATCTCTCTCTATTTAACATCTAAATCTATCTCTTTTTGAAGCTCCATAAGTTCGGGATATGATTGCAGTAGGATCTTTGCCTTCTCTATGGGCATATAGGGCGTACTTCTATCTTTCTCCTTCTCAGGAATAATTTCAATATGAAGTTTAATATGTTGGTTATTTAAATCTTCTCTCAAAAAGTTTTCCATTTTTATGGATCTGTTCTTTTCAATCCAATCTTTTTGAAGAATATTTTTTACTTTGAAAACAACAGTGCAGCCATCTTCTTGAATTTCAGGTGATGAAGATGAAAGAGTAATGGCAAATCTTTGAGCAGTCTCTGCTGCTGCTATTTTATCCCAACTCTTTTGTAAATCAGCTTGTGATGTTTTTGTAACTTCCTGATTGACAACATCTTCTACAGATCCTTGCTCTTGTTGGTTAGCAGACGATTGCCCTAAAATATCCTTAATTGAAAGTCCTTTTCGTTTCGGTTTTGGAGTTTCCACTACTGGAGTTGCAGGAATCTTATCCGGGCTCTTTTCCGGCTTACTCTCATCTCCGAATGAAAATTCGAAAGGTTTGAATTCAATAGGATTTTCATCCTCTTTACTTGCAGAGTTTGTCTCAACCTTTTCAGGTGTGGTAACAGGAGTCTCTTTTGTGGTAGCTTTCTCAGCAACCGGACTCTCTGAGGAGATCTTTATCTCTGCAGGACCCTCTCTCTTGACAGGCTGTTCAGGAGCAACCTCTCTCTCTTGAGTTGAATTTTGAGGTGTCGATTGTGTAGTTGTAGTTGCCTGATGAGGTTGAGGTGTTGGTATAGCTCTTACAGGAGTTGTTGCCTCTTGGCGAGTCTCACCCATAAAGACTTTAGTGGCTATATTAGAGAGTTTCATTAGAGCAAACTCAATCAAAAGACGTACATTCCCACTTGATTTATATGCTGCCTCACACGAAGTGGTGATGCTTAATGCTTCGTAAAGGAATGGTAATGAGCAAGTTGCAGCCATTTGCTGATACTTTTGTGCAATACTAGGTGCAAGCTCAGCCAAAACTCTGGATGTGGCATTTTTGCATACTATCAAATCTCTGAAGTGAGAACTTAGACCCGATATAAAGTGAAGTGAATTGAATCCTTTTGTCAGGATTGTATCAAAAGTCATCAAAGCAGATGTGAAATCACCACTTAAAAAGTTCTCAGTTAGTGAAAAATAGTAATCATAATCGAGAACATTCAGATTCTTTACAACATCTTCGTAGGAGATATTTGTACCACAAAATGCTACAGTCTGATCGAAAAGAGTCAAAGCATCTCTCATCGCACCATCTGCTTTTCGGGCAATGATGTGAAGTGCCTCCTGGCTAATGCTAATTCCCTCTTTCTCAGCTATTTGTGTTAAATTACGGACAATCCCTTCTATTGTAATTCTATTAAAGTCAAAAGTTTGACATCTTGATAGAATTGTCGGTAGGATTTTATGTTTTTCAGTTGTAGCAAGAATAAAAACTGCGTGGCGAGGTGGCTCTTCCAATGTCTTAAGAAAGGCATTAAAAGCTGAAGTTGAGAGCATATGTACCTCGTCAATTATATAGACGCAATATTTTCCGATTTGAGGAGGGATTCTTACCTTGTCAGTAAGAGTTCTGATATCCTCTACGGAGTTATTGGAGGCGGCATCCAACTCATAAATATTGTATGAGCGACCTTGGTCAAAAGAGAGACAAGATTCACACTCTCCACAAGGTTCTAGCCCTTGAGAAGGATTCAGACAGTTAATAGTCTTTGCAAAAATTCTGGCAGCACTGGTTTTACCCACACCTCTTGGTCCGCAAAACAGGTATGCGTGGGCAAGTTGACCTCTTGTAATAGAATTTTTAAGGGTAGTAGAGATGTTCTCCTGCCCAATCAAAGACTCAAAATTAGTTGGTCTATATTTTCTTGCTGATACAATGAATTGTTCCATATCGTACAAAAGTATAAATAATTATTAAATTTGCGGAGTAATATTTTAATAATAATGAGAAAATTTGCGCTGATAGTGGTGGTACTTATTATGTCCACAATATTTCCACAAGGTATTTTAATGGCCAAGGGTAAAGATATCTCTGATTTGGCAGGAAAAACTTTAAAAGTTGTCCTGAATGGTGATAACTCTCTTGCTGATTTGATGATAAAGAATGCGGTAGAGACTAACTGGAATGTGACACCGTTTGAATTTATTAAACAGTCTGAATTTCAGGAGTTTATGTCCGATACATCTCTATTCTTCCTAATGCGATTGCAAGAGTCTTTTCCAAAGGAAAGCGAACCATACGGAACATTTTTGGTACTACTTTCGCCAGGAGAGGAGAAGCCCGAGACAATCAATGATATGAATTTCCACTTCAGAATGATTATATCAACAAAGGATTCAGATGCTCTTTATGCAACAAATTTCTATTCACTTTACATTAAAGCTATGCACGGAGTTCTATTGGAAAAGATTGGCAAAAAGAGTACGTTCTTCGATAAATTTAATGCTTTTATAAGTGAAGAGATTGATAATAGAGAGAAATTATCAGGAACAACACTTTATATGAATAAAGGGGAGCTCTCTTCAAAATTTGATAATTCTATAGTTGAAAATCAATCAGGAGAGTTAGTGAAGATTGTAGATCAAGATGAAATTGAGGATGCAATATCTAACGACAAGGATGTTGCAGTTACCTATCTTCTGAATGTGACATCAAAATGGGAGTCATTTTCTTATAAAGTTTTGATTAATGCAAAGAGTGGTTATCTCTACTATTATAAGAGAGATAAACTCTTCTTCGGAAAGTCAACAGGCTTTTCTAATGGCGATATAAAAGGTTATATATCAGATTGTTATGGAGATTAAGACACTACCCTGTGGTATCAGGTTTGCCTTTAGGAAGAGCACCTCTGCAGTGGCTTATTGTGCTGTAAGTATAAAGACTGGCACAAAGAACGAGCCGGCTGGTTATAATGGCCTTGCCCATCTGACAGAGCACCTTCTTTTCAAAGGGACAAAGAATAGAAGCTCCAATGCTATCAATAATGCTTTGGAGAAGTTGGGTGGAGAGTTGAATGCTTATACGACAAAAGAGGAGACTGTTGTTCACGCAACAGTTTTGAAGCAGGATGTTGCAAAGGCAGTTGATCTTTTGGTAGATTTGGTTTGTAATCCGCTTATCCTTGAGAAGGATTTGAAAAAGGAGCGAGGAGTCGTTGTGGATGAGATTAACTCATATAAAGATTCTCCTGCAGAGTACATTTATGACCAGTTTGAAGAGCTCTTTTTCGAGGGAAGTCCTTTGTCTCATCAAGTCCTGGGAAATAGTAAAATTTTGTCAAAAATTACTCCTGAGATTGTTAAAAAGTTTATAAAAGAGAACTATAAGATTGACAATATGTGTTTTACGATTGTCGGAAATCTCGATTTTGATAAGGTGGCGAAGATTGTGGAGAGATCATTTGTGAAACACTATTCAGCTGATAATGGGGAGATAAATGATTTGCCAGAGTCATCATCAGTTCAGCGAAGCAGTGATGATGAACCGGTTGTGGATAACAAATTTGAGAAGATTCTCTCTAAGCGAGGTCATCAGGCACATTGTATTATTGGAAGTCGAGGATACTCTTTATATGATGATAAGCGTTTCCCATTAGTGCTTCTCGTTAATATGTTGGGGGGACCTGCATCGAACTCTGTCTTAAACAATATGTTGCGTGAAAAAAATGCCCTTGTTTACAATGTGGAAGCAAATTATACGCAATATTCTAAAACTGGAATAGTAACAATCTATTTCGGGTGCGATAAACAAAATGTTGACAAATGTATCTCGCTGGTTAACAAATCGTTACAAAAATTTTGTGAAGAGCTGGTTACAGATTCAAAATTAAAAATGGCTAAAAGACAGTTACTTGGCCAACTTGCAATTGCATCAGATAATGGCGAAGCACAGGTTTTAAGTATGGGAAAAAGCATTCTTGCGTACAATAAAATTACAACTGATGAACGTTCGGTTGAAATTGTTAATGCAATTACTGCTCAAGATATTCAAAATGTGGCTCAGGAGATATTCTCAGCCAATAAATTATCGGTTTTAATTTATAAGTAATTATGAATCAAGATAGATATTTGAAGGAGTTCTCTTCTCCTCAATGTGAGGCACTTGACTGGCTTGAAAGAGAGACAAATTTGCGAACTAATCATTCAAGAATGCTTTCAGGACAAGTTATGGGTAATTTCCTCTCTTTTATCTCCCAAATGGTTAAGCCAAAGAGAATTTTGGAGATTGGAACATTCACCGGATACTCAACAATTGCACTAAGTTCAGGTCTCTCCGAAGGAGGAATCATTGATGCTTTAGAGTTAAATGACGAGTTAGAAGATCTCATTCTTGAGGGCTTCGAAAGGGCAGGAATTGCAGACAAAGTTAAGCTCCATATTGGAGATGCGAAAGAGACTCTTCCAACGCTTAATGAAACCTATGATTTAATCTTTATTGATGCTAATAAACGCGAATATCTGGAGTATTACAATCTCGTAATTGATAAGCTAAAAAGTGGTGGTTTTGTGATTGCAGACAATGTTTTATGGGATGGAAAGGTCTTTGATCTTGAAAATAATCGTGACGCGCAAACTGCTGGTATTCAGTGCTTTAATGAATTTATAAAAAAAGATGAAAGAGTTGAAAATGTTATTTTGTCAATTCGTGATGGAATAAATTTAATTAGAAAAAAATAAATTCGTATATTTGAACAAATTGTAATTTCTAAATTTATAAATAAACAAGTATGGCAAGTTTTTTAAAAGAATTCAAGGCCTTCGCAATGAGGGGTAATGTGGTTGATATGGCTGTCGGTGTTGTTATCGGTGGCGCTTTCGGTAAAATTGTTACATCGTTGGTTAATGATGTTATTATGCCCCTAATCGGTCGATTGGTGGGAGGAGTTAATTTCAAGGATTGGAAATGGGTTTTGTCTGAGGCAAATGCTGATACAGGAGCTGCTGAAGTTGCTTTAACCTATGGTAACTTCTTACAAACAATCTTTGATTTCTTGATTATTGCACTATCAATTTTTGTGGTAATCAAAGCAATCAACAAGCTTTCAGAGTTGAAGAAGAAAGAGGAAGTTAAGGCCGAAGAGGCTAAACCTGCTGAACCAGCACCTACACCTGAAGATATCCTTCTGTTGAGAGAAATTCGTGACGAATTAAAAAAGAAATAATGAACATATTTTAGGATTTTTTCCTAATTTATTGATTTATAAGAAAATGGCATTTTCGCATTTGAAAATGCCATTTTTTTTGTCAAAAAAATCTAATCTTTTTTTACTTTTTTGGATATTTTTTTGTATCTTGCAAGACATTTAGTGTGCCCATTTTTCAACATTTTGTAAAAATGTCATTATGGGTGTGTTTTTGATTACAAAATGTATAATTTTTTGTATTAGAATAACAAATCGAAATAATATGAGAAAACTTCTATTAACATTTGCGTTTTTCTTTGCAATGGTGGTTGGAGTCAATGCCCAGCACCTGGGCGTTAAGACCAACGCTATTGAATGGGCTACCGCAACACCTAATCTCGGGATAGAGATTGGGCTGGGAAAGGTTATGAGTTTGGATATATCCGGCTACTATAATCCTTTCGAGTTTAGAGGCACCCGCGCTACCAAGATGCAAGGCCAAGGATGGGGTTTGCAGAGTGATTTGCGCTACTGGTTCAGTTATAAGTATTCGGGACACTTTTTAGGCATCAATGGGACCTATGGCCAATATGATGCGAGTGTACCAAGTTATACTTACGATTATCTGGGCAAAGCATACGGAGCAGGACTTTCCTATGGATATGTATTTCCGATGAGCAGTCACTGGCGTTTTGAGTTAACAATGGGCTTGGGATGGTTACACTATGATTGTGAGCCATACAAGATCAACGACAGCCAGTGCAGTGATATAGAGTACTTGGATAGGGTAACCAAGGATATCTTCTCACCGACACGTATAGGAGTAAACTTTACA
>JAFXFS010000004.1 GCA_017513445.1 Bacteroidales bacterium
AGTACATACGCTACTACAATAATGATAGAATCAAACTGAGGCTAAATGGAAAAAGCCCGGTGCAATACCGAGCTCTGTTCCAATCTAAGTCAGCCTCTTAATAATGTTAAACCGTCCAACTTTCGGGGGTCACATCAAATTTGTCATCCCCGTTTCTTTTTTATGATTGATTATTACTCTTGAGTATCTTCACTCTCATCCATCTCTTCATCATCGTCATCATCATCTACAAGGTGAGCATACTTAACTTGACGCTCTTTCCATCTCTCTTTTGCAAATTGTTGCATATCAGCCACTTCATCTTTCTCATCGATGATTTCCAAACCGAAGATTGTCTCAACAATATCCTCAATTGTGATAATACCCTGGAAACAACCATACTCGTCAATAATAAGACCGATTTGTTCTTTCAACTCAAGAAGGGATTCCCACACTTTAGAAATAGAAACCTCTTCGTTGAATAGAGCAACATCTCTCTTTATATCGCCAAGTTTAATATCAAATTTATCCTCAGCAAGATACTCTAAGATAGTGCTGCGCAATACATAACCTGTGATATATTCAGGACTCTCTCCGTAAACAGGAATTCTGGAGTGGTGAAGATATTTTTTCTTCTTGTAGAACTCTTTCAAAGTCATATTTTCCGGAGCGATTGCAGCAACTACTCTTGGAGTCATTACATCGTATGCTTTTACATCATCAAGTTTAATAAGATTTTGAATAACCTTATTCTCCTTGTTTTTGAATGTACCCTCTTCAACACCAACAGTAACCATTGCTGAAACCTCTTCACGGCTTACAGTCACTTCAGGTTCCTTAGGTGATAGTGCGTGGGTTAACCACTCAGACATAATTACCAATGGGTAGGTAATAAAGATTAGGATTCTAATTGTATAGGCAGTAATGGAAGTCAATGAGCGCCAATAGTTTGCGCCGATTGTCTTAGGAATAATCTCTGAAAATATCAGGATTAAAAGTGTGACAATTGCAGAGACTATACCAGTAGAGGCCTCTCCAAAAACGATTGTAGCTTGAGCACCAACACCAGCAGCACCAACTGTGTGAGCAATAGTATTAACAGTTAGAATTGCTGAGATTGGTCTATCAATGTCTTGTTTTAGTTTCTTAAGTAAAATAGCACCTTTTACACCATCCTCTTCTTTCATCGTTAAGAAAGAGATGGGCGTGGAATATAGAACTGCCTCAATTACAGAACAGATAAAGGATACACAAATAGCTAATGCTAAATAAACAAATATTAGTACCATATTGCAAAGATATCAATATTATTCTTATCCATTCATAGTAATTAGCAGTTCTTCATTATTTCTAGTCAATTCCATCTGTGTTTTGATGAAATCCATTGCTTCAACAGCTGTCATATCGGCAAGATGCTTCCTTAGAACCCATACTCTATTGATAATATCCGGACTATAAAGCAAGTCATCGCGGCGAGTTGAACTAAGAGTAACATCTACGGCAGGGAAGATACGTTTGTTAGAGATGCGTCTATCCAATTGAAGTTCAAGGTTACCTGTACCTTTGAACTCTTCAAAGATAACTTCATCCATCTTCGATCCAGTCTCTGTCAGTGCAGTTGCAAGGATTGTTAACGATCCACCATTTTCGATATTACGGGCAGCTCCGAAGAATCTCTTTGGCTTATGAAGTGCATTTGCATCAACACCACCAGAAAGAACCTTTCCAGATGCAGGTTGGACAGTGTTGTATGCTCTTGCCAATCTTGTGATTGAGTCAAGAAGAATAACTACATCGTGTCCGCACTCAACCATTCTTTTTGCCTTTTCAAGAACCATATTTGCAACCTTAACGTGTCTCTCTGCAGGTTCATCAAAAGTAGATGCGATAACTTCTGCCTTAACGCTACGTTCCATATCAGTAACCTCTTCTGGACGTTCATCAATAAGAAGAACAATCATATATACCTCTGGATGGTTGTCTGCGATGGCATTTGCAATAGCTTTAAGTAGCATTGTCTTACCTGTTTTCGGTTGAGCAACAATCAAACCTCTCTGCCCCTTACCAATAGGTGTGAATAGATCTACAACTCTGATAGAGATATCGTTATCGTGACCATTTCCTGTCAAGTTAAATTTCTCATCAGGGAAAAGTGGTGTAAGGAAGTCAAATGGTACTCTGTCTCTGATAAATTCAGGAGTACGACCATTAATCATATTTACCTTAACAAGTGGGAAATATTTTTCTCCCTCTCTTGGAGGTCTGATCTCTCCATTGATTGTATCACCTGTCTTAAGTGCAAAATATTTTATTTGCTGACTGGATACATAAATATCATCAGGAGAATTCAAATAGTTGTAATCTGAAGATCTTAAGAAACCATAACCATCCGGCATTATCTCCAAAACACCTGATGCCTCTACAACTCCTTCAAATTCAATTTTAGCAGGTTGAGCCTGGTGATTGTTGTTACCCTTTTGGTGATTATCTTTTCTGTGATTTTTGTGAGATTCTTCTTTTGCAACCGGCTCAGTCTCTATTGATTGTGCTGGTACTTGAGAATTTTGAGGCTCTTCAGATTTTACGATAACTACTTTATTGCTTTCGACTTTCTCTCTTTGAGCAGAGTAGTGTGTGGTTGCCTCTCCTGTGTTGTTGAAAAGTGGTTCATTTTTGCCAACTTTGATTCTTTGGCGAACCTTTTTCTCTTTTACCTCTGGCTCCGTTGGAGTTTCATCAACCTTAACCTCCTCAGGTTCAGATACTTTAATTTCATTATTAACCCTCTTTGATCTTGTCTTAGGGTTCTTCTTCTTGATCTCTTTGTTTGAGGTTTCCTGTTTTTCCTCTTTAATTGGCTCTTCTAAAGGAAGTGGTGCTGTAGTTGCTTCTACGGTAGGTTGATTATTACTATCCTTTTTGATTCGCTCTCTTTTAACTCTCTTATTCTCAACTTTTTCTGACTTTGGAGACTCTTTACTCTCCTTTTCCGATTTAGGAGTCTCAACTGGCTTAACCACCTTTGCCGTTATCTCGTCATCAGATGGTTTCTCTTTAGTTTCAACCTTTTCAGCCACCTTTTTGCTCCTCTTTAAGGTAGGTCTCTTAGGCCTTTCGGTACTTGAAACTGCCTGTTCGTCAAGTATCTTATATACTAAGTCAGTTGTATCGTAAGATTCTAGTTTAGAGATCTTTAACTTCTTAGCGATTACACACAATTCTTCGTGTGTCTTCTCTTTTAATTCTGCTATTGCGTACATTTTGTGATTGAATAAACGGCATTACTGAGACTAATGCCCTTTTTGATATTGCAAATATAAATTAAAGAGTGAAATATCCAAAACAAAATGACTATTTAGATGCAATAACTTCTACTTCCGCAACTGAATTTTTTGGAAGAGTTTTTACGGCGTATGCAACGCGAGCAGGGTATGGCTCTTTAAAGAATTGAGCATATACCTCGTTCATTTCTGCAAAATCACTCATATCTGTCAGATATACAGTAGTTTTAACTACATCGCAAAAATCGAAGCCGCCTTCATTAAGGATATAGCCGATATTCTTGAATATTTGTGTAAATTTATCTTTAAGTGTGCCCTCTACAAATTCACCTGTTTGGGCATCAATTGGTAGTTGTCCCGATACATAGATTGTATCATTAACGATTACAGCTTGGCTGTAAGGTCCAATAGCTGCTGGAGCTAAAGGAGAATTAACAATTTTTTTCATTTAGTTATATATTAATAATGTTTAATTGTCCCAGAAACTTGATGATTTCTTGAATTGAAGTAGGTCAGCAAGTGCTGATGCATTGGCTGCAATCCTGAAACTCCAGCTCTCCCATTGTCCATTTGGAACCCAGGATACTGAGATGTTAAAGCAGTGCAGGTCATATGTTGCACTCAGGTTTGTAGTTGTCATCTTCATCTTACTCAAATCAAAACCTGTATTTAAGTTCAAGTTAAATGAAGGAGTGATTCTGACCTGACCGGAAACACTCAATGTCTGAAGATGATTATCTTTTACGTGTAACCTCTCATTCAGATATTGGTAATTTCTTGAGAATGAATAGTTTAGGTTAAAACTTAAACTCCAAGGAATATTAGGATTCATATAGTAAACCCAACCACCAGGAATATACTCTCCTGTTACAGGATGGTAGTAAACGCGAGTATATCCTCCAGATGATCCACTTGATGATCCACTTGATGATCCATCATTTCCCTTGATTGCACCTTCACCATTAATAGAGTATGATAGAGATGCACTGGCATTGGTCAATCTGGCAAGTTTACCTGTTTTTACTATATTCAAAGTGTTAATAGGTCTTCCTCGCTCATTTATTGCGTATGGGTCCAATGTTAGGTTACCACTAAGAGCAATTTTTCCGAATACTGTAGTACTTGCATTGATTGAGATTGTTGATAATTTCAATGAATCGGCAAGGAAATTATATGACCCGCTTAGATTAAGTTGGTCAATAAGTTTAATTTTGTTAAATCCTTTACCGGTACTATCCTTAGGGTTTGAGATTTTTGCCTCAATATTGTTACCTACAGAGAATGTAAGACCTGCATTTCTACCCCTGCCTGGAGGAGAAGTTAAGTTACCGGCATATTTATTATACTCGACACTCTTCTCTTTACCATTTTTATCAATGTAAGTATATGTCCTGTAACCATTCATAGCTGTACCCAATTCAGGTTTCAGGTTTATACCTAATTGAGGCGAAATCATATGTCTGATTGCCTGTACCTTTTTATCTTTACCAAAATTGAAGAGACCATAAATACGGGTACTGAATGAGATTCCTGCAGAGTATGTCTGAGAGATACCGAAACGGCTGAATTGAGGAGTCATTTCAGTAATAACCTGGTCAGTCTCAGGATCATATCTCTTAGTCTGCTCTCTAAAGTACCAGTTCATTCCATAACTTATGGATGGAGCAGCTTGAATATAGTTCAGAATAGTGAATGATGGCAAACCGATTGCAAAGTTGTGTGTCATACCATTTTGCAGTCGGTCCATAATGTTCATATCTTTCAACTCCTTGACCTTGAAGTTAATTTTATTCTGCATCGAGCTATTATAACTCAATGAGATTTTTTCATAGAACTTCTCAGAGCCGACACCATTCTTCCTTTTGAAAGGGAAAAATCTGTTTACAGTAAAAGTGATGTTAGGGAATGTAATAGCGTATGAACTATCTCTCGAGTTTTGACTGTGAGAAGCATTCACAGACATACTCATTCCCGTCCAAGTCTTTGAATATGAGATAGATGAAGACATCTGATTCTGCAATGCCTGTTGGATATTGTCAGAATTGTATTTATTGTTTGATGGACTGGCAAAGTTTACGGAAGCTCTGAAAGATGTCCCGGGTCTTGCCTTTGAATCTTGAGAGTGGCTCCAAGATACAGCGAAGTTAGAACTTTCTGAGTAGTCAGGTGAGTCCTTCTCTCCACTCTTATCAACAGAGTAAGTCAATGAAATATTACCATCAAATGCATATTTCTTCTTGTATCGAGAATTTAGTTTCGCATTCCAGGATCCCAATGTGTAAATAGATCCGGTAAGGGCAACATCAAAGTGGTTTCCAAATACAAAGTAGAAACCGGCATCTTTCATATATAGACCACGTGAGGTCTCTTCTCCAAATGTAGGCATCAAAATACCACTTGCTCTCTCCGGCATTTTAGGTACAAAACCGAAAGGAAGTCCAATTGGAAGAGGGACATCGGCAAGTACAAGATATGCAGGTCCGAAAATTGTTCTCTGTTCCGGCTCAGTCATCACCTTGGCCACAGTCATCTTCAAATAATAGTGTGGATGTTCGTGGTCGCAGACTGTATATTTACCATTTTGAATATTGAGTGAGTTATCCTCCATCTTTTTAATATTATTTCCGTGGAGAATACCCTCATTGTCCTGAGTAATCATATTGGTAATTTTTGCCTTACTGCTCTTAAAGTTATATGTGACATTCTCCATAGTATAACTTTGAGAGCCCTCAGTCATTACAGGTAATCCAATCCACTCATTGGTAATAGAGTCTTTTGTGCCTGCCGCGAAGACTGTGTTGGTGTTTAGATCGTAAGCCATATAATCAGACTTGATCTCAATATTACCATATTTCACACTAACATCACCATAATAATAAAGCATCTTCTTTCCATCAGAGAAGTCCTCAATAATAGAGTCTTTAGCAGTAGAGAATGCGGGCATCTCTAATGTGCTCTTAACTCTTGGTACGGTGTCGGATTGTGATGGTATAGTGTCGTTAAAAACTGTATCTTGACTTGGTAATATGCTGTCTTTCAATGAATTATTCGAGCTGTCCGTAACGGGTGCTATCACTTTTCTATCTGAAAGTAATAATGAATCGCGTCCTGCTACAGAGTCATTGGAATTTTCTGAAAGTGCCTGATTAAGTCTGCTTATAATGGTATCTCTCTGTGCCGATAGTGTTACAGAGCTATTATCTACGGCAAAACTCATTTTGCTTATGAAGAGCAAAAATGCCAAGACAATTGTGCGAAGAGAGTTCTTATATGACATTATAAGTTGATTTCTGGAGCAATTTTGTTATATTTGCGTGGCAAAAATATAAAATATTTCACAATTAGTATGCCAATGACCATAAAGAGAATAATTCTTTCTGTTTTTTTATCACTTTTTGTGATAAATATATCTGCTCAAACTAGCAGTGGTATTCCATTGAGACGTGTTGTAATAGATCCAGGTCACGGTGGAAAGGATCCTGGTGCATTGAGCCCTGATAAAAAATTGCGAGAGAAAGATATTACCCTTTATGTCTCTAAAAAATTTGGCGAGCTTATCAATAAAAAGTATCCTGAGGTTGAGGTATATTATACAAGGACAACTGATGTCCACGTTCCTCTTGATAAGAGGAGTTCATTTGCAAATGACCTGAATGCAGATATTTTTATATCAATTCACGTTAATGCTGCCAAAGCCAGAAGTGCCAAGGGTGTTGAAACATTTGTTATGGGTATGCATAAGAGTGAATCCAATCTTGAAGTTTGTCTTTTGGAGAACTCTGTAATCACATTGGAAGATGATTACCATACCACCTATCAGAACTTTGATCCCAATAATCCTGAATCATACATAATATTTAGTCTGGTACAGAGTGCATCATTGGAGCAGAGTATGATTTTGGCCGATTATGTGCAGAAACATCTTAAAAATGGTCCAATAAGAGTGGATAGAGGTATCAAGCAGGGGGGACTTGTAGTCTTATGGAGAGCGACAATGCCAGCAATTCTAGTTGAGTTAGGGTTTATTTCTAATAGCGAAGATCGTAAGGCAATGTCCACGACAAGTGGTAAAAACAAGATGGCTGAGCAACTTTTCAAGGCCTTTGAGGATTTTAAAAAGCAGTATGAAGCAGGAATGTCGGTCAACTTGGATGCCCCTATTCAGATGACCCAGCCAGAAGAGAAAACTCAAAAGGTGGATCAATCGGATGTCAAAAGAGTTGTAGAGGAGGCAAAAAAGGGTGCTGAATCTGATATCTCAAATAAATCAAATAAGGAGTACAGAATTCAAATTTTTGCTGTTAATAGTAAATTGTCAAAAAGTGATTCTCGATTTAAAAAAGAGAAAAATATAAAGTACATTCTCGAAGGAAAGACATATAAATATAGTGTAGGAGCCTATCCAACTCTATCTCAAGCAAAAAATGATCTTTCCAGGGTAAAAAAGAAGTTCAATGGTGCCTTTATTATTGTTGTAGAGAATGAAAAAATTGTTGAAAAAATATTTTAACTTTAATTTATAATAATTAAAAATTACAAGATTCTAATAATCAGATAGATACAAAATTTCACTCTTGTAATTAATTGTAAATCAATAAGTTAAAAATCGCAATTTTTTATATAGTGATAATCAATCACTTATAGAATTTTCAAAAAAAACAATAGCTTTTTAAATTTTTTATAACAATTTTTTCACCAACTTTGTTTCACGAAACCCGAACTTAAAATTTTTCAAATTAATGTCTCAACAACCAAAACATATTGTGGTGTGGGAACAGTGTCTTTCTATTATTGCAGACATTCTTCCAGAATCTCACTTCAAGACGTGGTTTGCACCTTTGAAGCCTTTGTCGCTTGATGGGTCAACTATCACTCTTGCTGTGCCAAGCCACTTCTTTGTAGAGTATATCGAGCAACATTTTCTCGATATGTTGGGTGCTGTTTTGAAAAGAGTTATTGGACCTAGTGCAAAATTGAATTATAGTGTGAATGTTGCTCAATCTTCACCAGCAATGTCAATCTCTGCACAAAATAAACAGAAATATACAAATAAGGGCTTTATGCCTGATGCTCCTTCAGGAGAGACCAATCCATATACAATCCCAGGAATTAAGCGCATAGTTGTAGATCCTCAACTTAACCCAGTTTTTACATTTGAAAACTTTATTGAAGGAGATTGCAACAAGTTAGGACGCGAAGCGGGGATAACAATCGCAAAAAATCCTGGAAGAAACAGTTTTAATCCACTATTTATATATGGTGGCTCAGGTTTAGGAAAAACCCATCTGGCTCAAGCTATCGGTATTGCAATCAAAGATGCATTTCCTGATAAGGTTGTACTATATATTCCAGCTAGCAGATTCAAGACTCAGTATATGAATGCTGCAAGTGTTAAGAATAAAGTATCTGATTTTATCAATTTCTATCAGAAGATTGATGTTTTGATAATTGATGATGTTCAAGAATTTGCAGATATGCCAGGTACTCAAAGAGCATTTTTCCAAATATTCAATCATCTACACCTTTCAGGTAAACAGTTAATTCTTACTTCAGACAGAGCACCTGCCGAGATGCAGGGGTTGGAGGAGAGATTACTTTCTCGTTTCAAATGGGGGTTAGCAGCTGAATTGCTTCCACCTGCATACGAGACTAGAGTAGAAATCCTCAAATCTAAATGTCGTCAGGAGGGGGTAGATTTGGATGAGACAATTGTCAATTATCTGGCTAGCAAAATTACTGCGAATGTCAGAGAGCTTGAGGGTACACTATTTACATTGATTGCTCACGCTACATTGGCAAGAAGAGAGATTACCCTTGAATTGGCTCAGTCATTGGTAGAGAAGGTTGTGACTGAAAGCAAGACAGAATTGACTGTAGAAAGAATTCAGAATGTGGTATGTAACTACTTTGGAATCAAACCTGAAATGATTTTGTCAAAGACAAGAAAAAGAGAGATTGTTCAGGCAAGACAGATTGCAATGTATTTGAGCAGAAACCACACAAAAAGCTCTTTAGCCACAATCGGATCTCAAATCGGTGGCAAAGATCACGCAACTGTACTTCACTCTTGTAACACTGTAAGTGATTTGATGGATACTGACCGCACATTCCGTCAATATATAGTTGATATTGAGAGACAGTTGACTGCGAATAATTAGAGTTTAATTTTCTCAAATATATTATTATGGGTACAGATCATCTATTATCTCTTTTTAAGGAGATAACACGTATCCCTCGTGAATCTGGTCACGAGGAGCAGATTATCGCATATTTACAAAAGTTTGCCGAAGACAGAAATTTGGAATGTAAAACTGATGAAGCCGGTAATGTGCTGATTATCAAGGAAGCAACACCTGGTAAAGAGAATACTCCTACAATTATCTTACAGAGCCATTCAGATATGGTTTGCGAAAAAAACAGTGGAGTTGAACACGATTTTGCTAAAGATCCAATCAAGTATGTTATCGAAGATGGCTGGATGATTGCAAAAGATACAACTCTTGGTGCAGATTGTGGAATAGGAATGGCAGCACAATTGGCACTATTGGAGGATGAAAATCTTGAGCACGGAAAAATAGAGGCACTCTTTACAACTGCAGAAGAGACAGGTCTTGATGGAGCAAAGGCACTTAAACCTGGTTTTTTAAGTGGTGATATATTGATTAACCTCGATTCCGAAGATGAGGGTGAACTCTTTATCGGTTGTGCCGGCGGATTGGATACAACTGCAGAATTTCACTATACTCCAAAGAAATTAGCATCACATAAAGTCTCTGCTAAGTTTGGCTATTGTGGTGGTTTAGGAGGTCATAGTGGTGATGATATTGATAAAGGTAGAGCTAATGCTGTACAGATTTTAGGTCGCTTCCTTTATAGAGCTTACGAGAAGTGTGGTATTGAACTTTGCACAATTGATGGTGGTAATAAACGCAATGCTATTGCTCGTGAGGCCTATGCTGTGATTGCCTTTAATAGTAGTGACGAGGATAGAGTAGTTGAACTTTTCAACGAGACACTTGAAGCAGTACGTGATGAATATAGCTTGACAGATCCTAATCTACAAGGTATTGCGGAGCCAATCAAATGGGAGGGAGATGTGATTGATTCCAAAACTGTTAAGAATCTTATCTACTCATTGAACTTCGCTCCACACGGAGTATTGGCAATGAGTGCATCTATGAAGGGAATGGTAGAGACATCTACTAACTTGGCCTCTGTAAAGGTTTTGGATAATAATATTATCAGAGTTGGAACAAGTCAAAGAAGTTCTAACAATTATGCTAAATCCTTTGCTGGTCAACGAGTTGAAGCTGCTTTCAAGGCGGTAGGAGCAGAGGTTTCACACAATTCTGAATATCCTGGATGGCAACCAAGACTTGACTCAAAAATCCTTGAAACATCAGTTGCAGCCTATAAAAAACTCTTCAATGTAGATCCAATTGTGCGCTCTATCCACGCAGGTCTTGAATGTGGACTATTCCTTGATATCTATCCAAATCTGGATATGATCTCTTTTGGACCAACAATTCGTGGAGTTCACGCACCTGGTGAGAGATTGGATTTAGTATCATTAGATAAATTTTGGTTATTATTGCAAGAAATTATTAAAAGTATAAAGTAATGTTAATCGCACCTTCAATGCTTTCAGCAGATTTTGCCAATCTGCAAAGAGATATAGAGATGGTAAATCAATCAGAGGCAGCTCTATTCCATCTTGATATTATGGATGGCCTCTTTGTCCCAAATATCTCTTACGGTTTTCCTGTTGTAAAGGCCATTGCAAAGTATGCAACAAAACCTTTGGATGCGCACTTGATGATTGTTGATCCCGATAGATATATTCCCCAATTTGCACAATTGGGTGTAAAATATCTGAGTGTTCACTATGAGGCTTGTACCCATCTACATCGCACATTGCAACTTATTCGTTCAAATGGAATGTTAGCAGGTGTTGCATTAAACCCACATACTCCTGTATCTCATTTGGAAGATATCCTTGAGTATTGTGATTTTGTACTTCTTATGTCTGTAAATCCAGGTTTTGGAGGTCAATCCTTTATCGATAGAATTTATAAGAAATGTTCAGAATTAAGGGAGATGATAAATTCTCGTGGCTTGAATGTGCAGATAGAGGTAGATGGAGGTGTAAATCTTGAAAATACTCCAAAATTAAAAGAGTGTGGAGCAGATATTCTTGTAGCTGGAAACACTGTATTTTCAGCTAAAGATCCACAACAGACTATCTCTGATTTATCGGCCTTTTAGATAATAAACTGAACCTCTTTAAAGGAGTAGATTCTTTCAAAGCCACTATCATCTTGAATAATGATTCTGGCACAGGAATCTACTCCTTTAATTATGCCTGTAAACTCTTCCTTTTTCAAAACATCGAAGAATTTTGCTCTCTCTTCAATCCTGTATAGCGACTCTTTATACTCTTTGTTAAGAATTGCTAAAACAGCACTATTTGATTGATTATCAACAACATTGTAAAGATTTTCTAGCTCAGATAGTACCCTTTTTAACTCAATATTTCTAAAGTATAAACCACTCTTCTCCAATTTGATGGATGTTGGGTTGGGAGCATTACTAACAAACTTTGTTTGATTAAGGTTAAGCCCTATTCCGATAATTGTAGATGACACTTTGTCACGATTTATGGTGTTGTTAATTAAAATTCCACAAATTTTTTTGTCGCCAATATAGATATCGTTAGGCCACTTGATTTTTGCCTTTAGACCTCTCTTTTCAAGGTAGTTTACAATGGCGAGTGACACAAACTGAGATATTGCAAATTGCCCTTCAGATGAGATATGAGTAGGCTTAAGCACTATTGAGAATGTTAGATTTTTCCCTTTCGCACTCTCCCAACTATTTCCACGCTGCCCCTTACCTGCACTCTGGAATGTGGCGGCAATCACACATTTATCCTCCAACTCCAAGAGATTATCTTCGCAGTAGCGATTTGTTGAATCAATTATATCGAACCATTTAATTTTCATCATATCAAGGCAATAATGTCACTTTTGTAATTTTGGTAAAATAATTGCAGTATATTTGTCAAATATTTATGCAAAAATAGTAATAGTTAATGAAGAATAGTAATGCAACAAAGAATCAAGTTGATATTAATGATCAATTTGAAGTGAAAACTATCGCAGAAGCGATGTTAGAGAAGAAAGCAAAGGGTGTAGTATCTTTGGATTTGAGAAATATTGGCACATCAATTTCCGACTACTTTGTCATTTGTAATGCTGATTCAACAACTCAGGTAGTTGCTATATCTGATTATGTTGAGGAGATGATGGCAAAGAAATGTAAAAGAGATGTTGTAAGAATGCAGGGTAGAGAGAATGCTTTCTGGATCATTTTAGATTATACTACAATTGTAGTCCATATATTTTTGACTGAATATAGAGAGTTCTATAGGTTAGAGGATTTGTGGGCAGATTCAGCAAAAACAGTTTACGAAGAGGAGTAATATGGCAGAAATTAGAGATCCGAAAAGACCTGTAAATCAAAATAATAGGCCAAATAATCCGAATAATAAGGGAGTTAAACCACCGAAGTCACGTTACATTATCTATATAGTGTATGGACTTCTCTTTGTTGGAATTTTCTTCCTGTGGAATGGCTCGTCTAAGGTTGAACCTATCAAAAAAGAGTGGTTGGATATTAAAGAGGAGATGAGTGATGGAGATATTGACAAGATTGTCTTTATCAGGAATGAGAGAAGGGGAGAGGTGACCATCAAAAAAGATTCATTGGATCAATATGCTTCACAATTTCCAAATAACAAGATATCTCATACCGGTCCTCAATTCTACTTCTTGGTGTCGGAAAAGTTTGAACCAGAGGCAGAATTTGATGCATTGCGTTCTCAACTTCCAGAAGAGCAAAAGTTCAAAGTTGTAATTGAGCAGAAACACAATGTTTGGGCCAACATCCTTGACTGGATTTTCTTCCCTCTAATGTTGATTCTTATGTGGTTTATAATGTTTAGACCAATGAAGAACATCGGAGGTGGTTCAGGAGGAGGAGGAATCTTCAATGTTGGTAAATCTCAAGCTAAACTTTACGAAAAGAGCAATGGAACAAAGGTTACATTTAAGGATGTAGCTGGCTTGGAAGAGGCAAAAGTTGAGGTTATGGAGATTGTTGATTTCTTAAAGAATCCTAAGAAATATACCGCTTTAGGTGGAAAAATTCCTAAAGGTGCACTTTTAGTTGGTCCTCCGGGTACAGGTAAGACACTTTTAGCAAAAGCAGTTGCCGGTGAGGCAAATGTTCCTTTCTTCTCAATATCCGGTTCTGATTTCGTGGAGATGTTTGTCGGTGTTGGTGCCTCCAGAGTAAGAGACCTATTCAGACAAGCAAAAGAGAAGGCCCCTTGTATTGTCTTTATTGATGAGATTGATGCAGTAGGTAGAGCACGTAGTAAAAATGGTGGTTTCTCCTCTAATGATGAGAGGGAAAATACTCTGAATCAATTACTTACCGAGATGGATGGTTTCGGAACAAATTCAGGAGTTATCATCCTTGCTGCGACAAACAGAGCTGATATTCTTGATAAAGCATTGATGAGAGCCGGTCGTTTCGACAGACAGATTCACGTTGATTTACCTGAATTAAAAGAGCGTCTTGATATCTTCAAAGTCCATTGTGCAAAACTTAAACTTGAACCTGGATTCGAGATTGATTTCTTGGCGAAGCAGACTCCCGGCTTCTCGGGAGCAGATATTGCAAATGTTTGTAATGAAGCTGCACTGATAGCTGCCCGTAAAGATAAAAAGTCTATTGAAAAACAGGATTTCCTTGATGCTATTGATAGAATCATTGGTGGTCTTGAGAGAAAGAGTAAGATTATCTCTCCACAAGAGAAGAGAGCTATTGCGCATCACGAAGCTGGTCACGCAACAGTAAGTTGGATTCTTCCTCACGCAAATCCACTATTAAAGGTGACTATCATTCCACGTGGCCAATCACTTGGAGCAGCTTGGTATGTCCCTGAAGAGAGACAATTAACTACCAAAGAGCAACTTATGGATGAACTTGCTGCTACGATTGGTGGTAGAGTTGCCGAGGAACTTGTCTATGGTAAAGTTTCAACCGGTGCATTGAGCGATTTGGAAAAACTTACAAAGCACGCATACGCAATGGTGACCTATTATGGTATGAGCGACAAAGTAGGTAATGTATCTTACTATGATTCAACAGGTAAGGGTGATTACTCATTCTCGAAGCCATTTAGTGAAGAGACTTCACAGTTGATCGATAAAGAGGTGAAAGTTATTATCGACAAAGCATACAAGATGGCGAAGAGTGTTTTGCAAGAATATAGGGAAGGATTTGAAGAGTTAGCTGCACTTCTTTTAGAAAAAGAGGTTATATTTGCAGATGATTTAGAAAGAATCTTCGGACCAAGAAAAAAGGCGTAATGAATATAAAGTCATTGATAAAGAGAACATTAAGCGGCATAATATTTTTTGTCGTTATGGTGCTTTGTTCTCTTAACCAATGGACATTTCTACTCTCAGTGCTGTTTGTATCTACAGTTATATTCTGTGAGTATTTTAATTTATCAATAGAAAAGACTCAATATAAAGTGGAGAAACTTTTAGCTCTGCTTTCTTTGAATCTTCAGCTGGTTATCCTCTTTTTATCAAGGAAGTCGATTTTGCCGGATGAGTTGATACTCCTCTCATTCCTGCCGATTATTGTAATTCTAATCAGGTCTTTGTATCGAGAAGAGAATAAAGCGTTGTCGCATATTTTCTACCCTTTTGTGTATATCGCACTTCCATTTGCATCGGCTATTATGCTGACTGTTAATCAATTAGGGGAATTTGACTATACAATCTATCTCTATCTTTTCTTCATTATATGGTCTAACGATGTTGGTGCTTATGTTTTTGGAATGACCTTCGGCCAGAAGAACGGACACAAGCTCTTCCCATCAGTTTCTCCAAAAAAATCTTGGGAAGGGGTAATAGGTGGTGCATTTGTAGCACTCTTAATAACAATATTTTTAAGATATATCCATTGGATTGAATTGCCAATCCTTCACTCATTAATATTAACTCTACTGATAATAATCTTCTCAACATACGGGGATTTAGTAGAGTCAAAACTGAAAAGAGCTTATGGAGTCAAAGACTCCGGTAACATTATGCCTGGCCACGGCGGTTTGCTAGATAGATTCGACGGAGCTCTTTTCGCAATACCTATTGCACTAATTTACCTAACCTTATTTGCACTAATTTAATTATGAAAATTCATAAAGAGGGTACCTCAATAATAGTAATAAATGCTGCTTTTTGGATTTTACTCTCACTTCTATTTTACATATTCAATGGAGGGTTTGATAATATAGTAAACCATATTATTGCGGCAATCTCTCTATTTATGACTCTATTTGTACTCACATTCTTTAGAGTTCCTCAAAGAGAGGCCATTACAGGTGATTCATTGGTAGTCTCTCCGGGAGATGGAAAGGTTGTCAATATCAAGCGCACTCAAGAGAATGAATTTTTCAAAGGAGAGGCAATACAGATCTCTATTTTCTTGACATTTTTTAATGTCCACGTTACCTGGTTTCCAATCGCAGGTATAGTTAAATATTTCAAGTATCATCCTGGTAAATATATAGTAGCATTCCATCCAAAGGCGTCAGAGAAGAATGAACGTACAACTATTGGTATGGAGACTAAAAGCGGCAAGAGAATTATGTTTCGCCAAATAGCAGGTATTGTAGCTCGTAGAGTTGTTTGCTATGCAAAAGAGGGTGAATTTTTCGAACAAAACCAAGAGGCAGGATTTATCAAATTCGGCTCTCGACTTGATGTTTTTCTACCGGTTGATAGCGAAATTATCTGTAAAATAGGAGATCAAGTGAGAGGTCATATCTCACCGTTGGCTCGTCTAAGTGATTCAGAATAAATTAGTTACAATCCTAAAATCAATAATGTGTAGCCGACTATCGCTGCTACTGCACAATTCACAATTTTAGCATATAGGAATGATTTTTTGCTCTCAGCCAAAAGTGGTAGAGATGCGTGTCCATCCTGTGAAATAGAACTTGCCAGAAGGACTGAAAATGGTACCAGGCCACTTGCATATAGTGTAATAAATATCAAATGTGGTCCTGATTCAGGTATAAGGCCTATCAATATTGCCATCAACATTAGTAACGGAGTATGATATTTTGCCCAATCTCCCAAATCTAGATAATTCAAACCTATTCCAATTACCAATAATGCTCCGAATGTCCACAAAAATATTGTAAGGATATGCTTTTTTATTACGTGATCCCAAAGATGCTCCTTTACGATGTGCTCGGAAGCTGTAGCAATAAAATACAATATCAATAGAGATAGTCCTGCAAATAGTAGGTTCAACCAATATTCACTTAATATATTTATTGAGTGGTGATGATGATGCTCACCGTGAGAGTGACTGTGTTCAAATAGCCCACTAACCAATCCTACAATAAAGAGTGCTATTGCAATGAGAAGTATAATTCTTTGAAGTGAAGCACTCTTAAGATTTTTAAGAGACCCCTTCTCATATTTAACCTCATCGTGAATAGCAAACTCATCTTTGCAGTTGAATTTCTTATCTTTATTGGGTTTGTAGAATTTGTCAACAATAAGACCTGTAACTATTGCAATGCCAAATAGAATTGCAAATAGCAGTAGCGCCTTATCAGGAATTGCAGCAAGCATTACAAATGCCTCATCTCCAGAAGAGGCAATCATCATAGCAATAAGAGCGCCGAAACTTATCATTTTGTGGGTGTACAGAGAGACAGTGGCAAATCCACCCATACATCCTGGTATAATGCCTAGAAAAGCACCTAAAGTGACTTGGTTTATACTCTTGTTCTGTATCTTTTTAAACCATTTACCACTCGTTGCGATGTTAATATACTCAATGGCCAGCATCATAATAATTACCAGACCGGTAATTAGAATGCTGTTCCTCAAGGCATCAATCAATATGTGTAACATACTATGTTAGAATGTTTTATTTTCTTGAAATTTTTCAAACAATTCCGTTGCTGCTGCAAAAGATTCAAATTTTCCATCCAATACAGCTTGCTCATATTCAGGGAGTAATTTTTCGACCATTGGATTTTCATAAAATGAATTTTTAAGAGATTCATTTATGCTTTCATACATCCAGAATCGAGATTGTTCTCTTCTCTTGCGTTGATAGTAACCATTACCCTGAACTAATTCGAAATATTCATAAATTTTATCTAAAATCTCAGTAAGACCTGTCTTATTTACAGCCGAAGAGGTAAGTGCTGTTGGAACCCAACCTGACTCAGTAGGAGGGAAGAGATGTAGGGCATTAGCATATAGAGCTCTTGCCATAGATGCTTTATCTATATTTGTTCCATCAGCCTTGGTAATTGCTATTAGGTCT
Organism: Bacteroidales bacterium; assembly: GCA_017513445.1. Taxonomy (GTDB): domain Bacteria; phylum Bacteroidota; class Bacteroidia; order Bacteroidales; family UBA932; genus RGIG6374. The sequence goes on from JAFXFS010000004.1 coordinate 17,691, forward strand.
GACATCTCCATAATACCTCTCTTGATACCCTGAAGGTCGTCACCTGCTCCTGATAGCATCAAAAGAAGGAAGAAATCACTCATAGAATGAACAGCAATTTCGGATTGTCCGACGCCTACTGTCTCAATGAAAATAACATCGTAACCGGCTGCTTCACATAGAATTACAGTCTCACGTGTTTTTCTTGCTACACCACCTAATGAACCAGCACTCGGACTAGGCCTGATAAATGCCTTTGGATCATTACATAGTGTCTCCATACGTGTTTTATCTCCAAGGATACTACCTTTACTCTTCTCAGAACTTGGGTCAATGGCAAGCACGGCAAGTTTATGTCCCTTAGATGTCAAAAGTCCACCGAATGCCTCTATAAATGTACTTTTACCTGCACCTGGAACACCTGTGATGCCGATACGCATACTTTTAATCTGATTCGAACGCTCTTGGCATCTCTGAATAATTGTTTGAGCCAAAGCTCTGTTTTCAGGTAAAGAGTTCTCTATCAATGTGATAGCTTGGCTAAGGATTGTAGTATTACCCGCAAAAATACCCTCCACAAATTGGTCCGCACTCATCTGAGTAGGACGTTTTTTCAAAAATCTGCTCAAATATGGATTTACTACAGGTGGTTGCTCTACACCCTTATTTACGATTAAAGCAGTATCATCATTTTTATAATCATCAAAAAAGTCGCCTTGTTTTTCCATTGTAATCTCTATTTCTTTATTTTACAATTCCTGAGATAAATAGGTTAATCATCGGTCTGGAAGGAGAGTTGGTGATAAGTGTAATTGTATATAGTGTATCACCATTTCCTTCAATTCCATTTATTATGCCTTTAATCTCTTTTGTTTCACCACCATTTATTGTAAGAGGAACTGCGCTCAAAATCTCAATAGATTCTGAACTACTCTCTATTTTTCTAATAATTAGAGGATCTTTTCCCTTGTTTTGTACTGTAAATGAGTAATTTACATCGCTTCCAGATTTAACTTTGCCATATTCATAAACTCCATTTTTTATGTATGGAAGCGGAGCATTTTTCATTTGTGCTTTACTCAGTTTATTAAAATCATCCTTGATGAATGCCTCAATTTTCAACTCTCCGGCTTTCGCACCATTGCCAGAGATGTTAAATTTGAAATCGATGTTACCCCACTCCTCTTCATTCATAAGTTTTGTGTCGATGGTATACTTAAGAGTGGCACTCTTTTTTGGATTTATAGGGTTTGAAGAGAGGGATAGAATCAAACCATTAGGAAGATTTGAGAATGTAACTTCCATCTTTTTTGATGATATATTCGCCAAATCTATCTCACCTGTTTTTTTGCCACCCTGATCAACATATCCTGCAGTAAATGCACTCTTCTTAAATCCCAATCCACCAATTTTTAACGGATATAATTCACCGATACTCTTCTTCCTCTCGTGAGCTGAGCCTTTAATCTTCAGATTGATTGGTCTCTTATGCTCTGATGCATAAATAGTTATGCTCTTGTTGAAAGGATATGGACCCTGGTCATTTTTGAATACCACCTCAATAGAGCCCTTCTCTCCCGGTTTGATAGGGGCTTTGCTCCATTTTGGAGTAGTACAACCGCAAGATGAAATAATCTCGTGAATTACAACAGGAGCATCACCTACATTAGTATAGTTGAATTGACATTTTACACTTCCATCTTCAATCTGGATATCACCGAAATCGTGTGTGGTTTTCTCAAATTCAAGCTTTCCTTGTGCTGAAACGGCAATATTTGAGATTAACAATGCGAAAAATGTTACAAGATAAACCAATCTATTTCCCTTTGAATTTCCCATAGTGAATTTTTTTACAAATATAAACTTTAGTTGCATATCTTTGTATTATTAATTGCATAAATCGAACCAAAAATATCTATTAATTATGAAAAGAGCATTTCAATTTATGATGGCTTTAATGCTGTCATCACTTCTTATATCTTGCTCAAATTACAAGTATGAGAGTGTGAAAAATGATCCACTAAATGCTAGAATTTATACTCTAGATAATGGACTAAAGGTCTATATGACTGTAAATAAGGAGACCCCACGCATTCAGGCCTCAATAGCTGTTAAAGTGGGAGGTAAAAATGATCCTGCTGAGACAACAGGTTTAGCTCACTATTTCGAACATTTGATGTTCAAAGGTACTGAGAGCTTTGGTACACAAAACTACGAAGCCGAAAAACCTCTTTTGGATGAGATAGAGAAACAGTTTGAAATTTATCGCAACACATCAAATAGATATGAACGTGAAGATATTTACAGAGTGATTGACTCTCTATCATTTGAGGCATCTAAGTATGCCATTCCAAATGAGTATGATAAATTGATGTCAACTATTGGTTCAAATATGACCAATGCCTATACAAGCTACGATGAGACTGTCTATATTGAGGATATCCCATCTAATCAGATAGAGAATTGGGCAAAAATTCAGGCAGATAGATTTGCACATAATGTAATTAGAGGTTTCCATACAGAGTTGGAAACTGTCTATGAAGAGAAGAATATGTCTCTGGTATCTGATAGTGATAAACTATATGAAGCAATTTTCTCATCTCTATTTCATAATCACCCTTACGGAACACAGACAGTCCTTGGTACACAAGAGCATTTGAAGAATCCATCTATTACCAATATAAAGAATTACTATAAAGAGTGGTATGTTGCCAACAATATAGCAATTTGTCTTTCTGGAGACTTTAATCCAGATAAGATGATAAAAGTTATTGATAAATATTTCTCAGTTTTACCTACAAATCCTAATCTGCAAAAGATTGAGTTTAAGCCAGAGGATCCAATCGTGCAACCTATTGTAACTCAGGTAAATGGTAGAGAGGCAGAGATGGTGGCCGTAGCCTGGAGATTGCCTGCAATGAATCACGAAGATTCAAAGATTTTGGATTTGATGAGTCAAGTTCTTTATAATGGCTCGACAGGTTTGATTGACCAGAATGTAAACCAACCTCAACTGACATTAGGACTTTATGGAGGCACATATTCATTAGCAGATCACTCATTGTTAATGATTATGGGATATCCTCAGACAGGTCAAACACTCGATGAAGTAAGAGATATCATTCTTGAACAGATAGATCTTCTCAAAGGCGGACAATTCTCAGAAGAGCTCCTTCCTGCAATTGTTAACAATATGAAACTCAGAGAGATGAAGAGTTTGGAAAACAACTTTAGTCGTGCTGATAAGTTTGTTACATCATTCATTTATGATGTGCCTTGGGAGGATATGGTTAATGAATTGGATGAGAAGTCAAAAATAACAAAGGAAGATATTGTTGCGTGTGCAAATAGATATCTAAGCAGAGATAACTACGTGTGTGTCAATAAATTACAAGGTGGAGAACTAAATGAATCAAAAATTGACAAACCACAGATTACTCCGCTTGAAATGAATAGAGATGCAAAAAGTGAATTCTTTGCAGAGATTCAAAATTCAGAAGTAGAACCGATTGAACCTCAATTCCTTGACTATAGCAAAGATTTATCAATTCTAACTAATAACAATAATCTTCCAATTTATTACAAACAGAATAGCCTCAATGGCCTCTTTGAATTGACATATCAATATGATTTTGGCACAAATGAGGATAAGGCATTGAGATTTGCATTTAACTATTTGGATTTCATCGGAACATCTCAAAAGAGTGCCTTAGAGGTAAAAGAGGAGTTCTTTAAATTGGCTTGTAGTTTATACACCAATGTCTCAAACGATAAAGTATCCATTAGAGTTACTGGCCTCTCTGACAATATGGAGAAGGCTATGGCTCTTGTTGAGGAGGTTTTGACAGATCCGAAAGCAGATGAAGAGGCATTGGCAATGTTAAAGCAAAATATGATCGAAGAGAGAGCTATGGCTAAGTTGTCTCAGAGATCAATCAATAATGCACTAATTTCCTGGGCTACATACGGTGAGCATAATCCAATTAATAATGTTTTGAGCAACAAAGAGATAGTGGCAATGGGCTCTGAAGAATTGATTACTCGAATTAAAAATATGCAAAACCTCTCTCACGAGATTCTTTACTATGGACCTCTATCTCAAGATGAGTTTGTGAGAGTATTGAATGCAAATCATAAAACTGCTGTCGAACCATTGGAAGTTGCAAAAAATGAATCATTCAAACAGCAAATAGTAGAGACTCCTGTTGTCTATATTGCACCATACGAAGCAAAACAAATTACCCTCACAAAACAATCTATCAAGGGAGAAAAATATAATCCGGAAATTGCGCCAATTCACTCATTGTATAACGAGTACTTTGGTGGAGGAATGAATGCTATTGTATTTCAAGAGATGAGAGAGGCTCGTGGACTTGCTTACTCAGCAAATGCCAGATTATCATCTCCATTAAAGTTATCCGATTCATACGTTTTCAGAGCAACCATTGCAACTCAAAACGATAAGATGATGGATGCTCTCTCTGCCTTTGACTCAATTATTAATGATATGCCTGTTTCAGAGAATGCATTTAATATTGCCAAGGAAGCACTCATAACTCGTCTTCGCACTCAGAGAGTGACAGGTAGTAGAGTTATTTATAACTATTTGAATGCTAAAGAGTTGGGTTTGGATTATGATATTAATAAGATAATCTTTGAGCAGATTGATTCGTTAACATTGGAAGATGTAGTAGGATTCCAGCAAGAGTGGGTTAAGGATAGAGTATATAAAATCTGTATTGTTGGAGATGAAGATGATCTTGATATGAGATCTGTCAAAAATTATGGTAATATTGAAAGAGTATCTTTAAATCAATTATTTGGTTATTAAAATGGCTTATTTATTGGCATAATTAAAAAATTGATTACCTTTGTCACATAAATTAAAAAGGAACATTAACTAAAAATTTTAATAAAATGGCTTACAGAATTACTGAAGATTGTGCTGCTTGCGGTACTTGTATCGATGAATGTCCAGTAGGTGCTATTTCTGCCGGTGACATTTACAAAATTGATCCTGAATTATGTGCTGATTGTGGAACTTGTGCTGATGCATGTCCAACAGGTGCAATCGTTCAAGACTAATTTAATAGCAGATTTATTGAGAAGGGCTAACCCAATGGGTCGGCCCTTTTTTGTGTCACTATCTTTGAATAATTCATAATTTATGGTACAAAATGTGATATCGCCATTTAGTATAGTTAGATTAAATATATTATGGAAATAAATGACAAAATTGACAATATTGTCAGTAAACAGAGAGAGTTTTTCAAAAGTGGAGCAACAAAGGTTATTCAATTTAGAATAGAGATGTTGAAACAACTCTTAAAACTCATCGATGAGAATCAGGAGGCAATTTTAAAAGCACTTTTCGATGACCTTCACAAGTCTCAACAGGAGGCATATCTTACAGAGATAAGTATTGTCAGGGGAGAGATAAAAAAACACTTGAAAAATATTAAAAAGTGGAGCGCAGTGCAGCGTGTGTCCACTCCAATAAAACTATATCCATCAAAGAGTTATATTGTGCCAGAACCCCTTGGTAATGCTTTAATCATTGCCCCTTGGAACTATCCTTTCCAACTACTTCTGAATCCTCTTGTAGGGGTAATTTCTGCAGGATGTACAGCACTCTTAAAACCATCGCCATATTCCAGTAAGACATCAACTTTGATGGCAGAGTTGATTCCTCTCTATTTTGAGGAGAGCTATATCGCTGTAGTTGAGGGCAACAGAGATGTTAATACCCTTCTCCTATCACATAAATGGGACATTATATTCTTTACAGGAAGTCCAGCTTTAGGTAAAGTTGTAATGAAAGCAGCTGCTGAGAATTTAACACCGGTAGTTCTCGAACTTGGAGGAAAGAGCCCTTGTATAGTCGATTCGGGAGCCAACCTTAAAGTGGCTGCAAAGAGAATTGCCTGGGGAAAGATGATCAATTCGGGGCAAACCTGTATAGCTCCAGATTATCTTTTGGTTAATGAAGAGGTGAAGGATCAATTTATAGATGAGTTTAATAGGGCAGTAAAGTCGCTTCAGGGAGAGATAAAGAGTTCAAAGCACTATTGTAGAATGATAAATGTAAAGGCATTTGACCGTGCTATTTCCTATATAAACGATGCAGAAATTATATTGGCAGGTGGATCTTATGATAGGGAAGAGTTATTTATTGAACCCACAATAATAACCTGTAAATCAGATAGTTGTCCAGCTTTAGAGGAGGAGATTTTTGCCCCTGTTTTTCCGTTTCTCTCATTTTCAAATTCGCAAGATTTGTTTGAAAAAATTTCATCAATGGAAAAACCACTTGCCTTCTACTATTTTGGAGATGAAAGAGTTGGTATGAGTATTATTTCAAAGAGTACATCCGGTGGTGCTTGTATTAATGATACAATAATGCATATTGCCAATGAAAATCTCCCTTTTGGAGGGGTCGGAAACTCAGGTATGGGTAGATATCACGGATACAAGAGTTTTGAGGCATTTACCAATATGCGTTCTCTTTTGGTAACTCACAAAAAGTTTGATACACCTTTCAGATATATGCCATATAGACTATTTTCAATTATTAAAAGAATTGTATAGTTACGAATACAACTTATTGTCACAATTTTAATTATATTTGCAGATTGTAAATTAGAAATAATATTTTTTATATAATGGGATTAGGATCGGTAATTAAAAAGATTTTCGGCACAAAGGCCGATAAAGATTTTAAGGAGATAAAACCAATTTTAGATAAGGTTTTACTCTCCTATGAAACAATTGATAAGTTATCAAATGATGAACTTCGCGCCAAGAGTGAAGAGTTGAAACAAATTATAGCAAGTCGTATTGAGAAGGATGAGCAGCGTGTTGAGGAGATCAGACTTATTCTTGAGGATAATGATGTTCCAATTAACAAGAAAGAGGCCCTTGCAACAGAATCTGATAAATTGGTGAAGAAGATAGACGAGACAATTGAAACAGTCTTGAATGAGATTCTTCCTACTGCATTTGCAATTGTTAAGTCAACTGCACGAAGATTTAAAGAAAATCAAGTTCTTGAGGTTACAGCAACAGATTTTGATAGAGATCTATCCACATCAAAAGATTTTGTTACTGTAGAGGGAGACAAAGCATATTGGAAAAACTCCTGGATGGCAGGTGGAAATACCATTACCTGGGATATGGTACACTATGATGTGCAAATCGTCGGAGGTATTGTTCTTCATCAAGGTAAAATTGCAGAGATGGCGACAGGTGAGGGTAAAACACTCGTTGCAACTCTTCCTGTATTCTTGAATGCACTTGCTGGAAAGGGTGTTCACGTTGTCACAGTCAATGACTATTTGTCAAAACGTGACTCTGAGTGGATGGGTCCTCTTTATATGTTCCACGGCCTTAAGGTAGATTGTATAGACAAACACGAGCCTAACTCAACAGCCCGTAAAAATGCCTATAGAGCAGATATTACATTTGGTACAAACAATGAGTTTGGATTTGACTATTTGAGAGATAATATGGCTCTTAATGTAGAGGATCTTGTTCAGCGTAAACATCACTTTGCCATTGTCGATGAGGTTGACTCGGTTTTGATTGATGATGCTCGTACACCATTGATTATTTCTGGTCCAATGCCTAAGGGTGATGACCAGCAATTTGCTGAGTATAAGCCACTTGTGGAGAAACTTTACTCTCAACAAAGGCAATTGGTTACAAAGCTTTTGCAAGATGCTAAGAGAGAGATTGCTGCCGGTAATGAGAAAGATGGAGCATTCTATTTGCTAAGAGCGCATAAGGGTATGCCAAAGTACAATCCACTTATCAAGTATCTTAGTGAGCCCGGCATTAAGCAGCTTCTTATCAAGACAGAGAATTTCTATATGCAGAATAATAACGAGCAGATGCATCTTGTTACAGATGAGTTATTCTTTGTTATTGAAGAGAAACAAAATTCTGTGGAATTGACAGATAAGGGTAACGATTTGATCTGTGAAAGATTGGAGGATAGCAAGTTCTTCATTCTGCCTGATGTGGGTGCAGAGATTTCAGAATTAGAAAAGTTGGATTTAACTCCAGAAGAGAAGGCATTGCGTAAAGATCAGATAATGACAAATTATGCTATGACTTCTGAAAGAGTTCACACTGTACATCAACTATTGAAAGCATATACAATGTTTGAGAAGGATGTTGAGTATGTGGTGATGGATAATAAGATTAAGATTGTAGATGAGCAGACAGGTCGTATTCTTGAGGGACGTCGTTACTCAGATGGATTACACCAAGCTATAGAGGCAAAAGAGTCTGTAAAAGTTGAGGCGGCTACTCAGACATTTGCAACAATTACACTTCAAAACTATTTCAGAATGTACCATAAACTTTCAGGTATGACAGGTACAGCTGAAACAGAGGCAGGGGAGTTCTGGTCTATCTATAAATTGGATGTTGTTGTAATTCCTACTAATCGTCCGGTAATCAGAGATGACCAAGATGATTTGATATTTAAGACCAAGAGAGAGAAATATAATGCTATTATCCAACAAGTTGTAGAACTTACGGCTCAAGGTCGTCCTGTACTTGTGGGTACTACCTCTGTGGAAATATCTGAATTGTTAAGTAAGATGTTGAAACTCAAGGGAATAAAGCATCAAGTGTTGAACGCAAAACAGCACGCCCGTGAGGCAGAAGTTGTTGCCAATGCCGGCCAGAGTGGTACTGTAACAATTGCAACAAATATGGCAGGTCGTGGTACAGATATTAAGTTGACTCCAGAGGTTAAGGCGGCTGGTGGTCTTGCAATTATCGGTACAGAAAGACACGATAGCCGTCGTGTAGATAGACAGTTAAGAGGTCGTGCAGGTCGTCAAGGTGATCCTGGTTCATCTACCTTCTATGTCTCTTTTGAAGATAATTTGATGCGTCTATTCGGATCGGAGAGAATATCAAAAGTTGTTGACCAATTAGGAATTAAGGATGGTGAAGTTCTTCAAAATTCTATGTTGTCAAGCTCAATCGAAAAAGCACAAAAGAAAGTTGAAGAGAATAACTTCGGTATTCGTAAGCGTTTGTTGGAGTACGATGACGTGATGAACTCTCAAAGAGAGGTTATTTACCGCAGAAGAAGAAACGCATTGAATGGTGAGAGAATAGACCTTGATATTCAAAATTTGATAGAGGATTACTGTCAAACATTTGTTGAGAAGAATTTCGATTTATCGTATGAAGATTTCTCATTTGAATTACTCCGTGTTTTATCAATCGAGCCCGGCTTTGATGCAGATTTCTTCAAAAAATCAAATGCTTCCGAGGTGACTGAAAAGCTTATAGAGAGTGTTCGTAATATCTATGAGAGACGTTCAGAGACAATGATAACAACTGCTTGGCCATTTATCAAGCGTGTATATGAAACCCAGAGTGCAATCTACACAAATATCGCTATTCCAATTTCAGATGGACATAAAATGATGAATGTCGCAGTAAATCTTAAGAAGGCATACGAGAGCAAGGGTAAAGAGTTGACACGTACAGTTGCGAAGAATATCACTTTGATATTGATTGATGAGCACTGGAAACAGCACTTGAGAGATATGGATGATTTGAAACAGTCTGTTCAGACAGCAACTTATGAGCAGAAAGATCCTCTTTTGATTTATAAATTTGAGAGTTTCGGACTATTCAAAGAGGTGCTTGAAAAGGTATCTAAAGATGTTATCTCTTTCCTATTAAAGGGTCAAATTCCTTTGAGAAGTGATGATCAAAAGGTAGAAGAGGCAGCAAGACGTAAAACAGATATGTCAAAGATGCAAACTTCCAGAAATGATTTGGTTACAAATGGTGGTGAACCGAAGAGCAATGCTCCTATAAGGGTTGAGAAGAGAGTTGGTAGAAATGATCCTTGTCCTTGCGGAAGCGGTAAAAAATATAAAAACTGTCACGGCAGAGAGGAGTAATATGGAAAAATTTGATATTATTGTAATCGGCTCTGGGCCAGGTGGTTATGTTGCTGCAATCAGAGCTTCACAGTTGGGAATGAAGTGTGCAGTTGTAGAACGACACGAACTTGGTGGTATATGCTTAAACTGGGGATGTATTCCAACAAAAGCTCTACTTAAGAGTGCACAAGCCTTAACTTATGCAAATAATGGATCACACTATGGCTTTACAGCCGATGGTGTAACATTCAATCTTGATGATATCGTTGCAAGAAGCAGAAATGTTTCTGATACAATGAATAAAGGCATAGCTTACCTTTTTAAGAAAAACAATATCACAGTGATTAAGGGAAAAGGTAAGTTGCTGTCGGCAAACCAGGTAGAGGTGTCAAGTGATTCGGAATCTGTTGTATATGAGGCCTCTTTTATTGTTTTGGCAACAGGAGCAAGGGCTGTCTCACCAAAGTTTGCTCCAATTGATGGTGAGAAGATAATTGGTTATAGACAGGCATTGGTTCCTAAGAGACTGCCAAAGAGTATGGCAATCATTGGTTCAGGTGCTATTGGCTCAGAGTTCGCATTTTTCTATAAGTCTTTAGGTGTTGAGGTTACACTTATTGAATATATGGATAGAATACTTCCTAACGAGGATGATGATGTATCAGCACAGATGAGCAGATCTTTCCGCAAGATGGGTATTAAGGTAATGGTATCATCTCTGGTTAAAAGCGTTGATACAACTTCTGATATTTGTAAAGTCCTTGTTGAGGGTAAGAAAGGTGAGGAGATAATTGAGGTTGAAAAGGTACTCTCAGCTGTTGGAGTTGTGCCAAATGTGGAAAATATTGGTTTAGAAGAACTTGGAATAGAACTTTCAAAAGGTAAAGTCGTAGTAGACGATAATTATATGACATCTTTACCGGGAGTTTATGCTATAGGAGATATTATTTCAACACCGGCTCTCGCACACGTTGCTTCTGCAGAAGCAATTAACTGTGTAGAACGAATAGCGGGATTGAACCCTAAACCGGTCAATTATAAACACATACCGGCTTGTACATATACCTCACCAGAGGTGGCTTCAGTTGGTATAAATGAGCGTAAAGCTAAAGAGCTAAATATTGAGTATAAGGTTGGTAAATTCCCATTTACAGCTTCCGGAAAGGCAACTGCTGCTTCGGAACGTGATGGGTTTATTAAAATTATTACAGATGCAAATAGTGATAAAGTCTTGGGGGTTCACGCAGTAGGTGCAAATGTTTCAGAGATGATTGGTGGAATGGTTGCAGCTATGAATCTTGGTGCAACAGCAAAAGATCTTATCCAATCAGTGTTTCCTCATCCTACAATGAGTGAAGCAATTATGGAAGCAGCAGCAGCTGTTCATTCAGAATCAATACACATTTAAGATATGGCAACAAGAGATTTTTTACCACAAGTTAATGTTAATGAGATCACTCGCATAGCGGTTGGTGCTCAAATTAAGCAAGGTGTACTTATTTCTCAATCGGACATTAGAATCGATGGTTACTTTGATGGAACTATTGAGACTTCAGGTAAATTGGTAATAGGTGAGAATGCTGTTGTAATCGGCGAAGTTGTTTCAATGGGTGCTGAAATAAACGGCAAGTACGAAGGTACTATCTATTCAGGACAATGTGTTTCACTTAGAGAATCTGCAATTTTTAAGGGAACAATGAACTCAGTTCAAATCAGTATTGAAAAGGGAGCTATTTTCGATGGTACTTGTAAAATGATTTCAAAAGAGGATTTTGAATCACATCTATCTAAATCTGAAAAAAATGACCAGATTGAAGAGAATAATGCGGAAGTATCAGAGTATTCTTCTGAGTTACCATTAGAAGATTAATTTCTTTTACATTCTTAAAGCAGTGTAAAGAGTTGAGTCTCAGCTCTTTACACTGCTTTTATTTATGTGTTTGTGAATGTCGGGAAATAGTGTTGCTAGATTTACTCTCTCAATCGATTATATTCTCTCTTTAATATTATAACTATTCCTTTCAGCACTACTTCTTGACAATAGTTCAGCAATAAATCCTGCGAGGAAGAGTAATACTCCAATTACAACTGCTAAAAGAGCCAGATAGAATAGAGGTTGCTCCGTTACAGCTCTGTAATGCATATTATGACTTTGTGCTATCAATTTCGATGCAATAATCCAGATTGTAATAATTATACCACATAGAAAACTGAATATACCTGCCACACCAAAAAAGTGCATTGGCTTCTTCCCAAATCTTTGTAAGAACCATAGAGATAGCAAATCAAGAAATCCATTCACGAATCTCTCCATTCCAAATTTGCTCTTACCATATTTTCTTGCTTGATGAAGAACAACTTTCTCTCCAATTTTTCCAAATCCCGCATTCTTTGCCAGATATGGGATATAACGATGCATTTCGCTATAAACTTCAATGTTTTTTACAACCTCATTTTTGTAACATTTCAAACCGCAATTCATATCGTGAAGTTTGATACCTGTCACTCTTCGAGCAGTTGCATTGTATATTTTTGATGGAATATTTTTAGTTAAAACACCATCGTATCTCTTTTTTTTCCAACCTGATACTAAATCATATCCCTCTTCCTCAATCATTTTAATCATTAGAGGAATCTCTCTTGGATCATCTTGAAGGTCAGCATCCATAGTGGCCACATACTTTCCTGTTGCTGCTTCAAAACCAGCAAATAGGGCAGCAGACTTGCCATAATTTCTTCTAAACGATATGGCGCGAATATGTTTGTCGTGTTCTGCCATCTCCTTAATGACTTCCCAAGAGTTGTCTGTTGAACCATCGTTGATGTAAATTACCTCATAATCATAACTTTCCTTTGAGAAAGTGTCTGATATCCAGGTATTTAGCTCCCTCAACGACTCTTCTTCATTATATAAGGATATAACTATTGAAAGATCCATTTTACTCTATATTACTAAAGGGTGTAACTTTTTTTAGTGAAGAAGATGCAATTTTCGATACGATCAGGCCAATTACAAAGCACCAGATAAGTGTGAAAATAAATGTATATTGTGGCAATGATTCAGCCATCTTGAAGAGTTGGTCACTCATTTCAGCTGTGACATTCATACCGCTCTCTTCAATTATGCTGAGTGATTCATTAATAGTATCATCCATATTCTCCGGTGATACAGCTATACTCATTATAAGAAGTTGATAACCAGCACAGATTATAGAGGAGAATAGGGAAGTCCACATACCATATCTGAATAGCTCTTTAGATGTAATCTCTTCCCATTTAGCAGCCAACTTGGCAATAAAAAACCATAGTAGATATATAGAACCTACAGTTTTAGCTAAATTTAAAATTGTGTTGATAATTGCAGATGTTGAAACAAATTGAACTATTAAACTTGTAACAACTGTTACTGAGGCAAGTATCAAACCATTGATTGCTGTTTGGGATATTGAGTATTTTTTCATAATTATTCTTGAGTCTCTTCTTGTTCAACAAGATTTGCTTTTGCCCACGCTGTAATCAAGAAATTCTTATCTGAATCCCAGGCCTCTTGATAATGTTTTCTTACAACATCCAACCAAGCGTGAATTCTTGTCTCTTGACTATCGCTTTTACCAACCTCTTCAGTACCACCTGCATTGTAATACATTTCGCGAGTGGTGCTACAAATTCTTGCATAGCGACCTGTGTGTGCTTTTAGATCGTCATTAGTTATATGAAGATAAAATTCCAATTGTTCATCAGTACAATGTTTATCAGCTGGCCACATATTTTGATCAGCAATATAAACAGTAACACCATCCTTAAATACGTATGGCTCATAGAAACCTGGTTCATACATAGCTTCATAAACAACACCACTTACAGGGAATTGAGCACCTGATTGCCACATAATATATTTGCGGATTTTCTCTACATCTTCATATTCAATCTCGCCAGTAGCATCATATACAGCGTTTACAATCCATTTAGCCAATTTTTCTGCATCTGGATTTAAAAGATAAACACGACCTCTTTTTGGTTGATTAATCTTAACATCAGTACCTGTAAAATATTCATATTCTTGAACAGGAAAACCCTCCCAATTTGGGATGTCTCTTCTCTCACCGATGTGATTTTCAGCCATATAGGCAGCATCTAACACTTTTTCACACCTTTCCATTAATACTGCAAGACTATCCTTGTAGTACTGTTGAACTTCTGGAGCAACTTTTTCTTTTTCACAACAACTGCTGACAACTAACATTATTGTCAAACCGATTAGAGCTAAAATAGATTTTTTCATAATTATTTTTTTTAGAAATTAAGCCACAAATATAATTGAAAATCACTTAAATGAGAAATATTTTATCTGCTTTGCAAATTTGTAAATATTTAATTAAATTTGCGAGTTGTAAAAGATTATTAATATGATTAAAATAACTTTTCCTGACGGAAGTATAAGAGAATTTGAAAAAGGAACAACTCCTTATCAAATTGCACAGAGTATTTCACCTCGTTTAGCATCTGATGTTCTTGCTGCGAGTGTGAATGGAGAGGTATTTGACCTTGATCGTCAAATACTAGAGGATTCTTCACTTAAATTACATAAATGGGAAGATGAAGAGGCAAAGAAGACATTCTGGCACTCATCCTCTCACTTAATGGCTGAGGCTCTTCAAGAGCTTTATCCTGGTATAAAATTCGGTATAGGTCCTGCTATTGATAATGGATTCTATTATGATGTGGATTTAGGTGACAAACAGATTGCTGAGTCAGATCTTAAGCAGATTGAGGATAAGATGATTGCATTAGCAAAAGAGAAGCAATCATTTGTAAGACAAGATATTAGCAAAGAGAAAGCACTTGAAGTTTATAAGGCAAAAGGAGACCAATATAAATGTGAATTGATTGAAGCATTGGAAGATGGTACAATCACTTTCTATACTACAGGCAGTTTTACAGATTTATGTCGTGGTCCACATTTGAGAGACACTTCTGTAATTAAGGCAATAAAACTTACATCTATTGCAGGTGCTTATTGGAGAGGTGATGAAAAGAATAAGATGCTTACACGTATCTATGGTATCACTTTCCCTAAGAAGAGTATGCTTGATGAGTATCTTGTAATGATGGAAGAGGCCAAGAAGAGAGACCACCGTAAACTTGGTAAAGAGATGGAACTATTTGCTTTCTCTTCAAGAGTGGGACAAGGCCTTCCTTTATGGTTGCCTAAGGGCGCTATCCTTCGCGAGAGATTAGAGATGTTCTTGAAAAAGGTTCAAAAGAAATATGGTTACCAACAGGTGATATCTCCACATATTGGACAGAAAGAGTTATATGTAACTTCTGGTCACTATGCCAAATATGGTAAGGACTCTTTCCAGCCAATTCATACTCCGGCAGAGGGAGAGGAGTTCTTATTGAAACCTATGAACTGCCCTCACCACTGTGAGATCTATAAAGTTAAACCTCGCTCATATAAGGATCTTCCATTGAGATATGCAGAGTTCGGTACTGTTTATCGTTATGAGCAAAGTGGTGAATTGCACGGTCTTACACGTGTTCGTGGATTTACTCAGGATGATGCTCACATCTTCTGTCGTCCAGATCAATTGAAAGATGAGTTCTGTAAAGTAATTGATATTGTTCTTTATATTTTTAAAACATTGAACTTCAATGAGTTTACAGCACAAGTTTCTCTAAGAGATCCAAATAATACTGAAAAGTATATTGGCTCAGATGAGAATTGGCACAAGGCAGAGAGTGCAATTATTGAGGCAGCTGAACTTAAAGGTTTGAAAACTGTAGTTGAAACCGGTGAAGCAGCTTTCTATGGTCCAAAATTGGACTTTATGGTGAAAGATGCAATTGGAAGAAAGTGGCAATTAGGTACAATCCAGGTTGACTATAACCTTCCAGAGAGATTCGAACTGGAATATATTGGAAGCGATGACCAAAAACATCGTCCAATTATGATTCACAGAGCACCATTTGGTTCAATGGAGAGATTTGTAGCAGTTTTATTGGAGCACTCTGGTGGAAAATTCCCACTTTGGTTGACTCCTGAGCAGTGTGTTATCCTTCCAATTAGCGAAAAATATAACGATTATGCAAAAAAAGTTTGCGAATTGCTTAATAATTCCGATATTCGCGCCTCAATTGATGATCGAAACGAAACAATTGGAAAGAAGATTCGTGAAAACGAATTAAAACGCATTCCTTTCTTGTTGATAGTTGGTGAAAATGAGGCAGTTGCAGAGAAAGTCTCAGTACGTCGCCAAGGTCAGGGAGACCAAGGACAGATGACAATTGATCAGTTCGCTCAATTGGTAAACGATGAAGTTAACGAATTACTTAAATAGGAGGATTTTAATATAGCAACAACTAACTATAAACCAAAACCATCACCTGGCAACAAGGTGAGATTAAGCAATGATGCTCAAGCAAGAGCACAACATGCCAAGGGTAAACAAAACGATGGTGGCTTGAGAATTAACCAAGAGATCATCGCCCCAAATGTACGTCTTGTAGGAGATAATATCCCTGCACAAGGAGTATATAGCATTAGAGAAGCATTAGCAATTGCTGATGAGTTAGAGCTTGATTTGGTTGAAATTTCTCCTAATGCCGAACCACCTGTATGTAAGATATTGGATTACCAAAAGTATCTATATCAACAGAAGAAAAAGGCAAAAGAGATGAAGGCAAATGCCTCAAAAATCGTTATTAAGGAGATTAGATTTGGTCCAAATACTGATGAACACGATTTTCAGTTCAAGTTAAAACACGCCAAAACATTCCTTAGTGAAGGTTCAAAGGTTAAAGCTTATGTATTCTTCAGAGGTAGAAGTATCCTCTTCTCAGAGCAGGGTGAAAAGTTGCTTTTGAGATTTGCTGTAGAGCTTGAAGATTATGGTAAAGCTGAGCAGATGCCAAAATTGGAGGGAAAGAGAATGATTATGATGCTCTCTCCAAATAAAAAGAAATAATTGAAAAGATTATTATATTTATTAACAAACAGTTAAAACAATTTAACTATGCCAAAAATTAAGACCAACTCCGGTTCAAAGAAGCGTTTTACCCTCACCGGAACTGGAAAAGTAAAAAGAAAACATGCTTACAAAAGTCACATTCTTACAAAGAAGACTAAAAAGCAAAAAAGAAATCTTACTCACATCGCTATGATGGATCGCGTTGACGAAAAGAGAGTAAAAAGACTTCTAGCAATTTAATTTAATGTTTAACCGAATGTTCAGCCGGTAAGTTCCATAAGAATATGGACGCTGACGTTCAAAAAAAAATTTATTATGCCAAGATCGGTAAACTCAGTAGCTTCAAGAGCTCGCCGCAAAAAAATTCTAAAAGAAACCCGCGGTAATTTTTTGTCTAGAAAAAATGTCTGGACCGTTGCTAAGAATACCTATGAAAAAGGTTTGACTTATGCATACCGCGACCGTAAAGCAAAAAAACGTACTTTCCGCTCATTGTGGATTACTCGTATCAATGCTGCTGCAAGACAACACGGAATGAACTATTCTCAATTTATGGGTAAATTAGCTCAACAAAATGTTGGACTAAACCGTAAAGTTCTTGCTGACCTTGCTATGAACAATCCTCAAGCATTCGAGGCAATTATCAACTCAGTTAAATAGAAGTTCAATACTTTTAGATATTGGGGATGACTTATATCAGCCATCCCCTAATTTGTTGAAAATTAACTACTAATGTAGTTGGAAAAGAGTATGTCTATTAAGGATTTATACCATAATAAGTGGGTAAGATTCTCATTTTGGGCCTTACTATATACACTTTGGGTAATCTGGTTAGGAAACTTCTGGTGGTTATTAGGACTTATCGTTGTTTTTGACCTGCACATTACCAAGCGTGTAAAGTGGGCTTTTTGGAAAAAAAGGTATAAAGAGGGAGAGAAGAGAAATACTCTATTGGATTGGTTAGATGCACTGATTTTTGCAGTGATTGTAGTAACCTTTATCAATATGTTCTTCTTTCAGGCCTTTAAGATTCCATCTTCCTCAATGGAGAACTCCTTAATGACAGGTGATTTCTTGTTTGTCAACAAAGTAAAGTATGGCCCGAAGGTGCCTCAAACTCCTTTAACTGTTCCTTTTACACACAATGTGATGCCTGGTGGTCTGAAAAAGTCCTATTCTACACTAATCCAGAATGATTACAAAAGAATGTGGGGTTATTCAGAGTTGAAGAGAGATGACTATGTGGTGTTCAATTTTCCACACGGTGATACAGTTCTTGCAAAACGACCACAAGAGGATTATCACACTTATGTCAGAAGTTTCGGTAGAGAGTATGCCCAGGAAGTCTATGGACCTATTATAGTGAGACCTACTGATAAGAAAGATCACTATGTGAAGAGATGCGTAGCAGTTGCTGGAGATACATTGTCGATAGTTTCAGGAAAAGTTATCGTAAATGGAGTGCAACAACCTGACTATAAGGGTATTAGAAATACTTACACTGTTGTAACAGATGGTAGTCAAATCAATGTAAAGTTCCTTGAAGATTTACAAATTAATTTAGCTGAATTATACTTCGATATCACATTGCCAGGTTATCCTGCAATGCCACTTACAAACGAAGGTGTAAAGAAGCTTGAAGAATTGAAAGTTGTAAAAGAGGTTGCAATCAATATTGATGAGTATTCAGATTCCCCTCAACACTCGCTACTTGAGATTTTCCCTTTCAATCAAAATTATCCTTGGACAAGAGATAATTATGGACCACTTTGGATTCCTGAAAAAGGTTCAACTGTTGAATTAACAGAGGCGAATCTTCCTCTATATCAGAGAATTATCACTGCTTATGAGGGTAATGAATTGAAGGTCGAAAATGGAAAGATTTATATCAATTCGCAAGAGGCTACTACATATACATTCAAGCAAGATTATTACTTTATGATGGGTGACAACAGACACAATTCACTTGACTCAAGGTATTGGGGTTTTGTTCCGGAAGATCACATAGTTGGAGCTCCGGCAGTGATATGGTTATCTGTTGATGCCAACAAATCTTTCCCTAAGAATATTCGATGGAATAGAATATTGAAGTTTCTATAAAAAGATTTGGTTTTTTAATAAAAAATTGGGATATTTGCACCCCTAAAATGTTGAAATAATATAAAATAGATAATACAAATGTCACGAGTTTGTCAAGTTACAGGAAAGAAGAGAATGATTGGAAACAATGTTTCCCACTCTAAAAGACGCACAAAACGCGAATTTGCTCCAAATCTCAAAACAAAAAAGTTCTGGTCTGAAGAAGAGCAAAGATTTATTACATTGAAAGTATCTTGCAAAGGTATGAAGACTATCTACAAAAACGGTCTTCAAGAAACTTTGAAAAGATCATCAGAAAAAGGTTTAATTAAAATCGTTTAATTTTTGAGATTATGGCAAAGAAATCAAAAGGTAACAGAGTTCAAGTAATTCTTGAATGTACTGAACAAAAAGAGAGCGGAGTACCAGGAATCTCACGCTATATCACAACTAAAAATAAAAAGAATACTACTCAAAGATTGGAACGTAAAAAATATAATCCTTTCTTGAGAAAAGTAACTCTTCACCGCGAAATTAAATAACACTTAACATAATTATAGTATGGCAAAGAAAGCAGTGGCTACATTTAGTGGCGATAAATCAAATCAAAAGAACTTTGTTAAGTGCATCCGCATGGCCAAATCTGAACGTACTGGAGCTTATGCTTTCCAAGAAGAGTTGGTAGCAACAGACAAAGTGAAAGAATTTTTCTCTAAAAAATAGGAAATAACTTGGATAGAAAGGGAGATGTCTCAATGAGGCATCTCTTTTTTTTGCCTCTGAACATTAGATATTCTTATTATTAATTGCTATATTTGTAGGTTATTAAAATTATTTATATGGCACTATTTGGACTATTCGGAAATAAGAATAAAGAGAAAGAGAGAGAAGATATAATTGAGGAAAAGGTGATCCCTCAAGAGACAGTAAATGAGGAGGTTAACTCTGACTCTTCTGCAGCTGACGATAGTGAGAAATCAACTACTTTAGATGAAGGATTGAAGAAAACAAAAAGATCTTTCTTTGAGAAACTTTCAAGAGCAATCGTTGGCAAATCAACTGTTGATGATGACGTTCTTGATGGAATAGAGGAGGCACTTATTACTTCTGATGTAGGGATTGATACAACAAGTAGAATCATTGAGAGACTTGAAGCAAGAGTAGCAAAGGATAAGTACTTGAATACAAGCGAATTAAATAGTATCCTTAAGGAGGAGATCGCAGAACTTCTAAATGTCGGAAGTAGCACAACACCACAAACTTATGACTTTACTAAAAAACCATATGTAATTATGGTTGTGGGTGTTAATGGTGTTGGAAAAACAACCACTATCGGAAAAATTGCTTCACAACTCAAGAGTCAAGGCAAGAAGGTTATTCTTGGTGCAGCAGATACATTCAGAGCAGCTGCTGTGGATCAATTGACTATTTGGAGTGAAAGAGCAGGAGTTGACATTGTTAAACAGAGTATGGGTTCAGACCCTGCATCTGTTGCTTATGATACTGTTCAATCTGCAGTTTCAAAAGATGCTGATGTCGTTCTAATAGATACTGCCGGTCGTTTACATAATAAAGTTAACTTAATGAATGAGTTGACAAAAATCAGAAATGTAATGAGTAAAGTTGTACCAGATGCTCCTCACGAAGTGTTATTGGTGCTTGATGGCTCAACCGGACAAAACGCATATCAGCAGGCAAAAGAGTTTACTAAGGCTACAGATGTAACAGCATTGGCAGTTACAAAACTCGATGGTACTGCTAAGGGTGGAGTTGTAGTTGGTATTTCAGATCAATTTCAAATTCCGGTAAAATTCATCGGAGTAGGTGAAAAAATCAATGATTTGAAGATTTTTAATAAAAAAGATTTTATTGATTCCTTATTTAAATAGTATAAAGATATGGTAGTATCGTATAATTGGTTGAAAGAGTATCTTCATATTGACCTTGATGCTCAAAAAGTTGGAGAAATATTAACCTCTATTGGTCTTGAGGTTGAGCATATATCAGAGAAGAAGCAGATTGCTGGATCTTTGGATCAAGTTGTTGTTGCTTATGTGTTAGAGTGTGAAGAGCACCCTAATTCTGATCACCTTCACGTGACAATGGTAGATGCAGGTGAAGCTGAACCAATTCAAATTGTTTGTGGTGCACCAAATGTTGCCAAAGGTCAAAAGGTACTTTTAGCAAAAGTTGGAGCAAAACTTACTACAATAGAGGGAGATGAGATAAAAATAAAGAGGTCTAAAATCAGAGGTGTTGAGAGTTTCGGAATGATATGTGCCGAGGATGAGTTGGGTATCGGAGTCTCTCACGATGGTATTATGGTTCTTGAAGATGATGCAGTAGTAGGTACGCCGGCAGAAGAGTATCTACAATTGGAATCTGACACCATTTTTGAAATAGGTTTGACTCCTAACAGAGTGGATGCTGCCTCACACATAGGTGTAGCACGTGACCTTTATGCCTACCTTAAGTTGAATAATATTCCGGCTACATTGACTCTTCCATCTGTTGAAGATTTTCAAGAGGGTGAGGGAGAGGCAATTCCTATAGAAGTTCAGGATGTAGAGGGTTCTCCACGTTATATCGGTATTACAATTAGTGATGTAACTGTAGGTCAATCACCTCAGTGGCTTCAAGATAAGCTTATTGCTATTGGAATGCGTCCTATCAACTCTGTTGTGGATATAACTAACTTTGTTCTTCACGAAACAGGTCAACCTCTACACGCCTTTGATGCTGCAAAAATCAAGGGAAGAAAGGTTGTAATTCGCAGAGCAGAGGATAATACTCCGTTTGTAACTCTTGATGGTATAGAACGTAAATTAACCGATAAGGATTTGATGATTTGCAATGCAGAAGAACCAATGTGCATAGCAGGTGTCTTTGGAGGTTTGGATTCAGGTGTTACTGAAGAGACTAAAGAGATCTTCTTAGAGTGTGCATATTTCAATCCTGTAACTGTACGTAAGACAGCGAAGAGATTTGCTCTTAGCACAGATTCATCATTCAGATTTGAAAGAGGAACAGATCCGCACGCCCTTCCATACGTTGCAAAACGTGCAGCACTTCTAATTCAAGATTTGACAGGTGGAAAAATCACAGGTAAAATTCAAGAGTCATATCCAGAGGAGATTAAATGTAAAGAGATTGAGTTGAATTTTGACTCAATGAGGTCTTTAATCGGCAAAGTTATTGATAATCAGACATTTATCGATATTCTTAACTATTTGGAATTTGAATTTGTATCACAATCAGATAATGGTGCAGTTGTAAAAGTCCCTGCATACAGAGTAGATGTTTACAGGGAGTGTGATGTTGTAGAGGAGGTTCTAAGAATCTATGGTTATAACAACATTGAACTTCCAACATCTATGAAGGTATCGGTCAATACCTTCCCTAAACCAGATCCAGAGACAGTCAGAGTTGATATTTCAAACTTCTTGTCACATAATGGTTTTGTGGAGACAATGAATAACTCCTTAACAAAGAGTGATTACTATAAGAATTTGACTACTTACAAAGAGGAGAATTTAGTGCCAGTTATGAATCCTCTAAGTTCAGACCTAAATGTAATGCGTCAAACACTTTTGTTTAATGCTCTGGAAGTTATTGCATATAATATCAATAGACAGTCTAACTACTTGAAAATATATGAGTTAGGTAATGTTTACTCATATAACCCAGTAGAGGAAAATCCAGCATCAAATCTTAAATCATATAACGAAGAGATGAGATTAGCAATTTTTATGTCTGGTAACTCTCCTAAAAATTGGTGTGGTAATTGTGTTCAAAGCAATTTCTTCCTTTTAAAGGGATATTTGGAACTTCTTCTAAAACGCTTTGGAATCAATCCTTATAATCTTGAATCTAAATGTGCTCCTACTGACCTTTTCTCTGAAGGTGTAGAGTATCTATTTAATGGTAAAACTCTTGCAGTTATGGGAACAATATCTCCTAAATTGGCAAAGAGATTTGGTATTAAACAGAGTGTTTATGGTGCCGAAATTAACTTCCAACCTCTATTCAAGTTAATTAAAAAGAATAACGTTAAGTATCAGGAACTTCCAAAATATCCTGAAGTTAGGAGAGATTTGGCTCTTGTAATTGATGAGAATGTCAGCTATTCTGATCTTCGTAAAGCTGCTTTGCAATGCGAAAAGAGATTAATTAAACAGGTATCTCTTTTCGATGTCTATCGTGGCGATAAATTACCTGAAGGAAAGAAACAATATGCTATAAACTTTGTTCTTCAAGATCTTGAAAAGACACTTACAGATGGTGCAGTTGAGTTCACTATGAACAAACTAATAAAGATGTTTGAAGAGAAGTTTGGAGCAGTTTTAAGATAGTCATCTCTTTGGATATTCATATACGTCATTCCCGAGCTTGTCTCGGGAATTTTTTTTAATGCTTCTTTCGTCATTCCCGAACTTGCTTCGGGAATCTCTCTTTCACTTGGGGTCAGCAATGTCGCAATACAGTAGATTGCCGGCTTCGCCAGCAATGACGTTTTAATTTTCGTCATTCCCGAACTTGTCTCGGGAATTTTTTTTTATGTTTCATTCGTCATTCCCGAACTCGCTTCGGGAATCTCTCTTTCACTTGGTGCTAGCAATGACGGAATAGAGTATTCCACTTCAATGATCTCTTTAACTAGAAGATGGTAAAATGAGATACAATCAAAGAGGTAAAAAGTAGAGCATATAGAAAGTATGCGAATCGTTGCTTGATATTTGAGCTGAGTAACTCAATCAATATAAAGGTCGCAGGAACGTATAGTATCACCTCAGTTCCATTAGGGATATTATCACTATAAATTATTGCAAGAACCAATGTCGCAATAAATACCAATATTATTCTGATATATGCCCTCTCGGTTATTATTTTAAATCTTGTAATATTCTGTGAAATTCTGACTATTCCAATAAGGGATATTAATATTGTTACCCCTAAATATATCATACATTCAACAGATGATTTAATTCCAAAATGATAATTATTAGTAATTGCCTCTTTAAAACTATCCCAAATAGCAATGACGTCATTGACATCACCAAAGAGATAGATTAATGAATTTAATACTATATAGGGTGCAATAATACCTGATGCAACTATCAAAATGTATCTTAACTTATTGATATCGGTAAAGATATTAATAAGAAATAGCATAACTATCAACCAAATAATAGGGGTCCATAGCATTGATGCGACAGATATAAAGAAAATCGATAGGAAGAGTGGTTCCAGATTTCGTTCATCCATCCTAAATTTTATAACGTGGAATATGGCCCAGGTTACAAGAAATGCTACTATGTGAAATTCATTGAAATAGATAGAATAGGGCGAGAATGATATAAGGAATACATAAGATATAGGAACAATTACCAAGCTACCCTTATCTAGCATTATCTTATTGGCTGTCAAATAGATAGATAGTGAAGTAAGAGTTACCATAATCAGCGCTAAAAGTATAGAAACCAAATCGGATAGATATGGCAAATCGCTGAATATGGATCCAATCAGAGAGTGATTGTGGAATGTAGTTATCTCCCTGTCACCATAAATAATTGATAGCAAGTATGATATAACAGTAATAACTGTTAATGGAATAGTTGCAGTGTGAAAATTATGTATCCTTAAATACCTCATTATTTAGATAGTGAGATTAAATCATCTCCAATATCTCTTCTGTAGTACATCTTATCGAATGATATCTTTGATACCTCTTCAAAGCATCTCTTTTTCGCCTCAAAAATATCATTTCCTTTCGCGGTGATTGCTAAAACACGGCCTCCACTTGTACAGATCTTTCCATCAATCTCTTTTGTGCCGGAATGGAAGAGAGTTGCATTTGTTAAACTCTCTAATCCTTTGATTTCAAATCCTTTATCATAAGATTCTGGATATCCACCAGACACAGCAATTACTGTAAGTGCTTGATCTTCCGATATTTCAATCTTTTCAGATGCAAGCTCACCTTTTGCTGCACTTACAAGGTGTTGAAGCAGGTCGCTCTCTATTCGAGTCATCACAGCTTCGGTCTCAGGATCGCCCATTCTTACATTGTATTCAATAACGTATGGGTCTGAATTACAATTCATTAGACCGATAAAAATAAATCCTTTATAATCGATATTATCACTTTTCAGACCATTTATAGTAGGGATAATTACTCTCTCTTCCACCTTTTTCATAAACTCTTCGGTAGCAAATGGAACAGGTGATACGGCTCCCATACCGCCTGTGTTGAGTCCGGTATCTCCCTCACCAATTCTTTTGTAATCTTTTGCCTCTGGAAGAATAAGGTAATCTTTACCGTCAGTCAAAACAAACACAGAGAGTTCAATGCCACTCAAATACTCCTCAATCACAACTGTAGAGGATGCGCTACCAAACTTTCCAGCAAACATCTCTTTAAGTTCAGCTTCTGCCTCTGCAAGAGAATCAAGAATAAGTACACCCTTTCCAGCAGCTAAACCATCAGCTTTCAATACATAAGGTGGCTTTAACTCTTTTAAGAATTGACAAGCTGCATCATAATCCTTCTCAGAAGTGAAACTTTTGAATCTTGCTGTCGGAATACTGTGACGCTCCATAAACTCTTTGGCAAACTGCTTGCTGCCTTCAAGTTGTGCTCCCTTACTTTTTGGACCAATTACCAATAATTGAGGCATCTTTTCAGCAAAGTAGTCACTGATTCCCTCAACAAGCGGATTTTCAGGGCCAACTACCATTACATCAATATCCTTTGCTCGGATAAATTCCTCTACCTTTGCGAAGTCACTTGGGTTAATATTTTCTAATTCAGCAACATTGCCAATACCGGGATTACCTGGCAAGGCATAAAGTTTGTTAAGAATTTTACTTTGAGATATTTTCCAGGCAAGAGCGTGTTCTCTACCGCCAGAACCAATAATTACTACATTATGTGTCATAAGCTATATTTGAGTATGCAAAAATAATAATAAAATAGATTAAATTTGCAGGATATTTATAGACAAACAAGATTATAATTATAAATGAAGAGATTTTTTCAAATTGCGATACTTTCAATAGCACTCATCTCCTGCACAAAGGAGGGGATTATCCCAAGGAGTGAGATGAAGGCAATATTAACGCAAATGTATGAGAGTGACCAGGTTGTTATTGGTAATCAAGATATAAGAGGTATGGCTGATTCACTTTTTGTATATGAAGCCATTTTTAATAGTTTCGGTTATACCTCTGAAGATTACTTCAATTCGTTAAATTACTATCTGAGTGATCCAAGAGATTTCAGTAAAATGTTTAGTGAAATCTGGCACTATTTCGATAATCAGATGTCTAAGGCAGATTTAGAGATGGAGAGTGAAAGCTATAACCTCTCTTTGATGAATTCACAATATGCGAAAGATATTAAGAATTTTTGGAAAATGCCTGACTCTGACACACTTACATTCTTTGGAGACTCTTTATTCAACCAAAGAAATGATCTGCTGATAGAGAGGTTCGCCGATTTCTCTCTTTTTATAGACGAAAAGGTTAAAGAAACTATATTTATGTATAGAACTCCGGCCAAAAGGAGTAAAATGAATATAGATAAGAATGATCCATATCAAAATACTCTGGATAAACTGGATTTAAATCGAGCAAATCAATGGTAAAAATTGTAGCTAAATACCTCTTTACCGGAAGAGGTCTAATAATCAATAATGCTCTATTGGAGTATGATGAGAAATCCGGTCAAATTATATCAGTTGATGTTGCAAAACAATCAGATTTAACTGATTATAAGTTTTATGATGGTGCAATTGTTCCTGGTTTTGTGAATGCGCATTGTCACGTGGAACTTTCTCACTTGGTTGATCTTTTCAAGCAGGGTACAGGAATGGATGGATTTATTCAACAAATCAATTCGTTGAGAGAGACAGTTGATGCGCAAGGTAGAATAAAAGCCCTTGAAGAGGGTATGGAAACTCTTTATAATCAGGGAGTTTCAGCTATGGGAGATATTAGTAACTGTTCTGAAAGTTTTGATTGTAAGAGTAAATCAAAAATCTTTACACGCACATTTCTCGAAGTTTTTGGTACAGAAGAGGTAGATGCTCCAGGAGTTATTGAAAGTGTCTTAGAACTTCAAAAAGAGGCATTAAAATATGGAATTAATGCAGCTCCAACTCCACACTCTTGTTATACATCCCATCCGAAGTTAATTCAAATGGCTGCTGCCGAAGGACTCAAGAGTGGATACATCTCTTATCACTCACAAGAGAGTTCTCAGGAGGAGGATATGATTCGCTACGGAAAAGGGGAGTTGTCTGATGATTATAACCAAAGAGGTTGCTCTGTGCCTAAATTAAATCCAGATGGAGCTTTGTGCTATTTTCTTGAAATTTTGAAACCACTTGTAAACATTGAGAGTGGTATGGTAGAGGAGAATGTTATTTTGGTGCATAATGTTACTACCGATCAAGCAAGTATCGATGCAGCCAAGAGAGTTCTTAAAAATAGTTATTGGGTTACTTGTCCAATGTCTAATATATTTATTCACAGGGAGTTACCTAATTTACCTCTATTAGCAGAGAATGATTTGAATATCTGTATTGGGACAGATAGTCTCTCAAGTAATACTCACTTCTCGATTGTTGATGAGATGAAAACAATTCAGAATGCTTTTCCTCAGATATCTATGGCTCAAATGATAAAATGGGCTACGATAAATGGTGCAAAAGCTATTGGTTGTGACTCTCAATATGGTACCATCGAAGTTGGTAAGGCTCCGGGATTGGTTTTCATTGATGGCGTTGTAGAGGATCAAACAGGTGAATTGCGTTTAACTGAACAAAGTAAATCTGTTAGAATTATTTAAAATGTCAACTGCACTTTTCAATTCGATAATTTTTGGTCCCATAAAAAGTAGGAGATTGGGTAACTCATTGGGAGTTAATTTATTACCTGCGTATTGTAAATTTTGTAATTTTGATTGCATATATTGTGAATGTGGTTGGAACCAAGAAAGAAGAGATGACAATCGACTACCTTCATTTGATGAAGTAGCAAAGGCGCTCGAGTATAAATTAATAGAGGCAAAGGAGGCAAATACTCCAATAGATACCATTACCTTTTCGGGCAATGGTGAGCCGACTCTTCATCCTGATTTTGAGAAGATAATTGATAAAACTATTAAATTAAGAGATTGCTATTTTCCTAATGCAAAGGTCTCAGTTCTATCTAATGCATCGATGTTGGCGAAAGAGAGTGTTGTGAGAGCATTGAAGTGTATAGATAACCCAATTCTTAAAATTGATTCTACATCAGAAGAGATTGTCAATATTATCAACAGA
Source organism: Bacteroidales bacterium (assembly GCA_017513445.1). GTDB lineage: Bacteria > Bacteroidota > Bacteroidia > Bacteroidales > UBA932 > RGIG6374. The sequence continues at coordinate 45,963 of JAFXFS010000004.1, forward strand.
CCTGCATTCAACTACTCTCTTGCTGAGATAAAGAGTAGATTAGCACAATTTAATGGAGACTTTATCCTTCAAACAATGTTTTTAAGGGGAGAGATTGAAGGAAAATTAATTGATTCTACATCTCCTGAATTGACAGAAAAATGGATAGAATTAGTAAGAGAGTTATCTCCAAGGCGTATTATGATGTACACCATAGATAGAGATACTCCGTTATCAGGACTACAAAAGGTTAGTGTAGAGGAGATGGAGAGAATTGCAGCTCCATTGATTGCAGATGGCTTTGATATACAAATTAAGGGATAGATGTTATGAGATTAGTTGTTCAAAGAGTATCGTCATCATCGGTAACTGTTGATAATCAGATAGTTGGCGAAATAGGGAAGGGAATAATGATTCTTGTAGGATTTGAAAAGGAAGATACTATTGAAGATTTGGAATGGGCTGCTAAAAAGGTTTCCCAATTGAGAATCTTCGATGATGAAAATGGAGTTATGAATCTCTCTTTAAATCAGGTTGGTGGCGAAGTTTTAGTAATCAGTCAATTTACACTTTTTGCCTCCACTAAAAAGGGGAATCGTCCATCTTATATATATGCTGCTACTCCAAATATCGCTATACCTCTGTATGAGGAATTTAAGAAGATTCTTGCACAATATACTGAAAATGGTGTAAAATGTGGTATATTTGGTGCAGATATGAAGGTCGCATTGGTAAATGATGGCCCCGTAACTATAATAATTGATACTAAAAACAAACAATAATATGGGTTTACTACAGAAATATGATTATGTGCCGGTTGCAGCAGAAGTTGATGCATTCGTGGCTCAAACTAAAGAGAATATTGACAAATGGAATACAAAAGAGGTCTATCAGTCAGCTTTAGGAATGATAGATTTAACATCTTTGACAGTTACAGACTCTCCATCATCAATTAAACAAATGGTAAAGAGAGTAAATGCTTTCCACGATAAATATCCACAATATCCTCTCCCTGCATCTATTTGCGTATATCCAAATTTCGCAAATGTAATCAAGAAGAATAAAACAGAAGATTCGGTTCACATTACAGTTGTCGGAGGTTGTTTCCCTGCTTCTCAAAGTATGTTGATTGTTAAGGTACTTGAATGTATGGAAGCAGTAAAAGATGGAGCTGATGAGGTTGATATAGTAATCTCTGTTGGCTCTCTGTTAGATATGGATTATGAAGAGGTTTCAAAGGAAATTTCTACTATCTCTCAGACAATCAAACAATTAAAGCCTTCTGTTCACTTGAAAGTAATTCTTGAAACCGGAGTTTTAGATCTTCATCAAATTGCTACAGCTTCTTTCCTTGCTATGGAAGCAGGTGCCGATTTTATCAAAACTTCAACAGGAAAAGTTTCACCGGCTGCTACACCAGAGGCTGCAGTTGTTATGTGTAACTGTATTAAACAATATTATGCTGAGACAGGGCGTAAAGTTGGATTCAAACCTGCTGGTGGTATAGTAACAGCAGAAGATGCTGCTCTATATTATGGTATTGTAGATCAAATTCTTGGTAGCGAATGGCTAACTCCTGAGTGGTTCCGTTTCGGTGCAAGTCGTATGGCAAATAATCTTCTAACTGCTCTTGAGGGTAGTGAAGTGAAATATTATTAATAATAGTTGAGGGATTGAAACAAATTTTGATAATTAAATAATTAATCCTATATTTGCAATCCCTTACTTATGGTGCTATGGCCGAGTGGTTAGGCAACGGTCTGCAAAACCGTGGACAGCAGTTCGATTCTGCTTGGCACCTCTAAAATACTCTCCGATAACCATCGGAGGGTATTTTTTTTATTTGTACCCAAAACTTAGCTCATATTACTAATCAACATAAATTATTTAACTATGGAAAAGGTGGGAATGACTAGTAATTGTATTCTCGGGAATGACTAATAATTTTATTCGCAGGAATGATATAATAGCATACTTTTACCTCTCCAAAATATAGGCTTCCCTTGGGTCGCCGTTGGCAAGGTAAATTATACCACAATATTTGAAACCATATTTGCGAAGTATGTGGTGCATAATTACATTATCTTTGTGAGTGTCAATTCTTAAAGTTTTTGTGCGAGTCATAGCCCAATTAAAACAGATCTCTGCAACTCCTTTTCCTGAATGTGCTACTGATTTGTTACTCTCAGAAATATTTTTTCTGATACTCTTCGCAGCTGCCAATCTGTGAATTACAAAGTATGGATTATCATTAGGCCACTCTCCCTCAAAAATTTGAGCATAAGTTGCATCAGGCCCCTCTACAAACATAAATGTTCCTACGATAATACCTTCATTATCAATGACATAACTTATATTTTTAGAAATATCGTCACGAATAGTCTCTTCAGATGGATAGCTGTCATCCCACTGATTGAGATTGCCACTGTCGTACATTATTTGACGGGCATCGTTGTATATCTCCATCAATCTTGGTATATCATTATATCTGGTATGTCTAATCTTTATCATCACTACTTAGCTATTGAAATTTTTGCAGCAAACCCACCACCTGATGCCAAATGTATATCTAATTGATCCGAAGAATTAATATTGAATATCTCTCTCTTATAGTCGCGTGCTGCTCTCTCTGCATTCACTCCATCTTTAAATAATTCAATTTGATAACTACCTGATGGTAAGAAACTTAGATCTATTTTAATATCACGAGCATCCCAGTTTGTCATACCACCGATATACCACTCATCACCGCTCCTGCGAGCCATAATAATATATTCACCCACTTTTCCATCTATTGCAACTGTCTCTTCCCAAACTGTCGGAATTGAAGAGATATAATCCAAAGACTCTCTCTCATTTAAATAGTTGGAAGGGGAGTCGCAGAGCATATTGAGAGGAGATTCAAAGATTACATATTGAGCCAATTGGCGACAACGAGTTCCCTGACTCATCGCCTCACTATTTACAGGACGATAATTTCTTCTTGTAGCATTTTTCATTGCTCCCTGTGTATAATCCATAGGGCCTGCCATCATTCTGATGTAAGGTACTGTAACATCATATGTTACCTGATCAATAGAGCTATCAGACCACTTCATCTGTTCAAGCCCAAATACACCTTCGTAGTTGATAACATTAGGATATTTACGATGTAGGCCTGTTGGTTTGTATGTACCGTGGAAATCAATCATCATTTTATGTTTTGCAGCCATTTTCGCAGCTCTATGGTGAAAATCAACCATTACTTGATCATCTCTATCCATAAAATCTACCTTAAAACCTTTGATTCCCATCTCTGAGTAGTGTTTACATACTCTCTCCATCTCTCGGTCGAAAGCAATATAACCAGCCCATAAAATTAGCCCTACATTGCGTTCTGTAGCATATTTTACCAACTCTTCGAGGTCAATTTCAGGGACTACTTGAAATAGGTCAGCCTTTTTGTTTACAGCCCATCCCTCATCTAAAATTACATATTCAATACCCTCTTTGGATGCGAAATCGATGTAGTATTTGTAGGTGTCGTTATTTATTCCTGCCTTAAAATCTACCCCGTATAGATTCCAGTCATTCCACCAATCCCAAGCAACTTTTCCTGGTTTTACCCAACTGAAATCGCTCTCATCCTCTTGCGGAGAGGCAAGAAGATAGACCAAATCATTGTCTGCCATCTCGACATCTTCTGAAGATATTGCAATTACTCTCCAAGGGAATATCTCCTCTGGATTGCATTTTGCGATGTATTGTTTACGGCTATAAACCTCATCCTGAAGCATATTGTGTCCACCTTGTTTACTTTTGTCAGGATATGGGGCAAATTCCCCCTTTAATGTAGATGAACCGCTCTCTCCAATAAGAAACATTCCTGGATAGTTTAAGAGGTCTGCCTCAGTAATATTTATCTTCTTTCCACCTTTTGCTTCTACCATTAGCGGCGTAATTGATAATCTACCCTTTTGCCAATCACTTAGAAGAGTGTAGCTATATTGACTCTCAAAAGATGTGTAATATTGTGATTTATCAGGAGCATATTTTCTTGCATTTACGTATGGAATATACCCCTTGCTATTCTCAGGAAAATTGAATGTAGCAACCTCCTCTATTACCTCGAACGGAACCTTTGAGTGAGAGATGAAACGATAAGCGACTCCGCTATCGTATGCTCTGAAGATAAGTGTAAATTCTTTGAATTTAAGTGATAATTCATTGTATTTTTCTACAATTTTACTCTTTTTATAGAAATTACACTCTACAATATTATCTACATCTCTTCGTGTCACTTTTTTAACTTTATCTCCATCTCCATAGATAGTACCATCGCTTAGTCTTATAGAGATTGGGGAGTTGTCAATCATTAACTGTGTATCGTGTAATACTCTGTATGTCAATTGATTATCCGTATTGATAATCACTTCTATCAATCCATTTGGGGATGTTAGTACTCTCTCTTTTGTTGAACCATAAATATTAAAAGTGAGTGTAGCGCAAATTAGTAGGGTAAGAAGTCGTTTCATATATAAAAATTTATTTATTGTACTCAAGCGATAGAATTAACCCAATCACTTCTGAATAGTTCTTTCTTCCGCTCGATATTTTATTACTTTTAAGGAATTGATTGTAAATCCATCTTTGAACTTTGCCAATAATTGGGCTATATCTCTCCTGCCAATACTCTATGCTCTCTGAGTAGTCGCTCCATATTTCATCATCTATTGCTTCTCTCCATCTCTGATACTCCTCTTCTCCGAGTAGAGTATAGACATTATTTGCTACATAAGGCAAAATTCCAAAGTAGCCACAATAGTTGAGCGCTTTTGAATTTGCCTCTACACAAAATCTGTATGCATAGTAGTTGGCTTCAGCCTCGTTACTTACACTTGTAAGATGTGCAAATTCGTGTGCATAGGAGAATGGATACTCAATATCAAGAAGGTCACTATTAAGTTGGGCCTCTGCGCAGAATGGTCCCATTGACCCACCTACTCCGATAGCAGAATAGAAGCGCGAGAATATAAAATTTTTTGCCTTTTGATAACTATTAGGAGAAGTGAGGAATAGCTCGGGAGCAATTTTCCTGTAATAATTGTTTACACTATTGCCCAAATTGTCTCTATCTATCTGAATGTCAGAGCAATAGCTAATATTTATATCTTCAGTAAAATCTCTTAAAAATTCTCTGAACTGACTCTCATTATAGGGTGCCGGACTCTTTTCCAATCGTGTATAGATATCCTCTCTAAAGTAATTAATACCCCATCCAATATAGAACCAGATATAAATCCAAACCAAAAATTCTCCCTCGCGAATAATAATACCTTTCCACCCCTTTTTTCTAAATAGTATTGGTATTATGAAAAGAGTTATTACAAAGAGAATAATTAAAACTTCATTGAGAGGGAATGAGAATAGTGAGGAGATTGCACTCAAACAATGAGATAGGGGAGGGTATATTGTTGTGGCATAAAATTCAGCCCATACCGGATTATATCTGCAGATCAGGATAAATGCAACAAGCATAACCGGAATGGCAACTCTTATAATCCGATAAATTCTTTTCATAACCTAATCCTCTACATAGAGCAATAAACCTTTAAGATATTCACCTTCAGGATGATAGATGTTTACGGAGTGGTCTCCTGGTTGATTCAGTCTATCCAAAATTCTTACCTTTCTTCCAGTTGAAGCAGCAGCCGAGAAAATTGCTAATGCAAAGGCATTCTTGTCAACTACCTGAGAGCAACTATATGTGAAGATTAATCCTCCATTGGCAACCTTAGAAATTGCAGCAGCATTCAGTTTCTGATATGCCCTTAACGCATTGTCTAAAGATCCACGATGTTTTGCAAATGCAGGTGGATCGACAATCATAAGGTCATATTTATCCTCCGGAGAGTTCTTGAGGAACTCTATAGCATCACAACATAGTGAAGTGTGGCGAGAGAGATCCAATTTATTGACTGCGACATTTCTATCAACCATTGCCATCGCTTTTGCAGAGCTATCTACAGAATCTACGCTGATTGCTCCATTTGCCAGTGCGTAGATAGAGAATCCTCCTGTGTAGCAAAATAGGTTTAGAACGCGTTTCCCTTTGGAATATTTACCTACCAACTCTCTGTTTTCTCTTTGGTCAAGGAAGAATCCTGTCTTTTGTCCCTCTTCCCAGTTGACAATGAATTTATGTCCATTCTCTAAAACGCAACTCTCGTTACTATTGAAATCATCTCTCTTCCATATAAAGCCATCCTGAAGATCCAAGCCCGCCTTAAAAGGAGCTGTTGAAGAGCTTTTATCATAAATTGCCAAGAGTTTATCTCCATAAACACTTTTGAGGGCATCAGCAATTTTTTCGCGAGACTTAAACATTCCTACTGAGTGTGCTTGCATAACTGCAACTCCATCGTACATATCAATAATAAGGCCGGGTAGATTATCACCCTCTCCGTGAACTAATCTGTAACAGTTTGTTTCTGAACTATTTACAAGCCCTATTTTGCATCTCATTCGATATGCCGCCTCTATTCTCTCTCTCCAGAAGGTAGGTAAAAGAGCTTCATATTCAAAACTCAAGATTCTCACACTGATACTTCCTATCTGGTAGTGTCCTGATGCTAAAAACTCTCCGCTTTTTGAATATACAGCAACAATATCTCCCTCTTTTGGATCGCCATCAATATGTGCAATGGCGCCTGAAAAGATCCAGGGGTGAAATCTCTTTATTGCCTCCTCTTTACCCTTTTTTAGAAATATTTTTGTCTGTTTCATATACTCTTTCTACTCTTCAACTTTTGGACTATCCATAAGGACTTCATACATCTCTCTGCAAACCCAGGCATCGGTAGCTGCATATTTTAATTGTGCTCCTGATAGTTGAGCAGCCTCCCAGTTTGAGAGTTGTTGTGCTTTAGAAACTTTAATACCGAGAATGATACCAGCCATTTTCCTGACACTTTTATCATTTATTCCATAATCCTTGACTATTTGTTGAAGGTCAACAAAAGATTTAGGAGAGAATTTAGTATACTTATTCAACCCTCTTATATCATCTGAAACAGCTGCCCCAACCTTTATAATCTTAGGATCATTAAAAATTTTGCAAATCTCCTTTGGCAATCCTATGTGGTGTAGTCTGAAGAGATAGGCCTTATCTTTACCCGATAGCTGTAGAAGTGCCATCTTGTTTTGTGGCGCTCCGTGGCTAAAGCAAGGTCTTGTTTCTGTATCAAAACCTATTATACTTTGATTTCTTAAATAATCTATAGCTTCGGCATAATCGCCATCTTTCGACGTTACAACAGTAATTGGCCCTTCAAATGCTCTCAATGGCAATGCTTCAATCTCTTCTGCTGAAATGCTTTCGTGAAATCTCATACTATTTGTTCTCTTCTATTAAATTAAATGTCACAGGAATACTCTTTTCAAGAAGTTTCAATGTGGCATCATCAAAATTGCTCTTTGTAAGAGGAATCTGTTTGGTTGTAATCTCTTCAGAGTTAACCATTCTTCCAAATTTGAATGTTCTATTCAATCCACCCAATGTGTCAAGACACTCACTTGTTAAGTGATATGAAGGGACTGAGATATAGAGGTTTACTTTAGATTCCCCAATTCTTAATGCGAGGTTATTATCCTCTCTCAAAATTTTATAACACTCTTTAGCACAATCCTCAGATGGATCTATGAATTTGAAATCATTAGAGATAATCTCTCTGTAGATTGCTCTTCCATCGACTCTGTAACTTCTAATCTCTTCAATTATTTCATATAGCATATCTTTAATCAAAGAGAAATGTGTTGATCCGAGAATAATACTTTTAAGAGGTGAAGTATTTCCGCTTAGTCTATGATTTTCAACTATATTAACGATATTAAATCGAGCATAATTTTCAATACTATTTAATTGAATATCAACGTATTGTCCGAATAGTTTCTTGTAAATTATACCATTGTTTTCAAGGTTGAAATTATAGACATTAATAAGTTTTGGATGTATTTGGTTTGCCTCTCTTCCAAATTTTGGCCCTCTGTAATTATCTCTGAATTCTGTAGCTTGTCGGTCAATATAATCTGATTGATTTTCAATAGCTGCAGTCAACCCATAATCTGCAAATGAAGTGAATGCAACACTCTTTATTCCATACTTTTCAAGTTCTGTATTGAAGAGTTCATCATAAACTTTTGAATCAATTGTACTCTTTGAAGCCATTAGTGAGACAACTGCTGATTTTTCATTTATTACATCCTCAATTGCGGTACGAACAGCAGAGTCAATGATGCCAATTACCTTTATACTATCCTGATTATCAACAAGATCCTTGATATCGTTTAAGCCATAGGCAGAGGCACTGTTACAGGCGGCAATTACAATTTTAGAGCGACTCTTTTTGCCAGATGGTTCATCTTCAAATGAGTTGACAAAGAATCTATTATTCAAAAGAAATAGAGCATCCTTAACAACAAGTTCTCTGAGGTAATCTATTTTGTTGTAGGATGAATACTCTCCATAAGGCATATTTGCTCTGTCTGACAGATAATCAAAATTCTCACCGGCAAAATCTTTGATGCCATCTGGAACCTCCTCTCCTGTAATGTTGTTAAAGTAGTCGGCATTTAAAAGTAAATCCAGAATCGAAAGGCCACCTATTCCTGAGTCAAATATTCCGATTGATAGAAATCTCTTGTTCTCTGGAAATTCATCAAAGTTTATATAATTACAAGAGGACGAATCATTTAGAGCTGTTTGTACAATAGGAATATAAATCTCTACCTCCTCTTTACCTCTATCGCAAGATATAAAAAGAAGTGATAGTAAAATTGGAATTATGTATATAAATTTTAATCTCATTTAGTATAGTTAAATGTTCCAAACTCACTCTTAATTGTTACTTGAGCCTTATCACAAGCTTCAACTCTACCAATAATTTTAGCATCTACATTGAAACTTTTTGATATCTCAATAACCTCTTGAGCATACTCTTGAGGAAGGTAAATCTCCATTCTGTGTCCCATATTGAAGACCTTGTACATCTCGCTCCAATCACTTTTAGACTCCTCTTGAATTGTCTTGAAAAGAATAGGAACATCAAACATATTATCTTTAATAATGTGCAGATTATCAACAAAATGTAGAACTTTTGTCTGAGCACCTCCTGAGCAATGGATCATTCCGTGAATGCTCTTTCTCATTTTTTTGAAAATCTCTTTGATAATTGGTGCATAGGTGCGGGTAGGAGATAGTACAAGTTTACCATAGGTTACACCAGTAGTTGGTTCAACCTCCAACAACTCTCTTCCTCCACAATAAGTAACACTGCTATCTAATTGAGTATCATAACTTTCAGGATATTTTTCTCCAACTTTCTTTGAGAAAACATCGTGTCTTGCAGATGTTAAACCATTTGAGCCCATACCTCCATTATACTCATCCTCGTATGTTGCCTGACCAAATGATGCCAATCCAACTACCACATCTCCAGGAGCAATATTGGCATTATCAATAACATCCTCTCTCTTGATTCTTGCACAAACTGTACTATCTACAATAATAGTCTGTACCAAATCTCCAACATCTGCTGTTTCTCCTCCGGTTAAAGTGATATCAATACCGAGGGCATTCATTTTATCAGCAAATTCCTGAGATCCATTGATAACAGCTGATATTACCTCTCCTGGTATTCTATTTTTATTTCTACCAATTGTAGATGAAAGGAGTATATCATCAGTAATACCAACGCAAAGCAGGTCATCAGTATTCATTACAATGGCATCTTGTGCAATGCCTCTCCAGACACTTAAATCTCCACTCTCTTTCCAATAGGCATATGCAAGTGAGCTTTTGGTTCCTGCTCCATCTGCGTGCATAACGAGACAGTAATCCTCATCACCACTCAAGTAATCAGGAATAATTTTACAAAATGCCTTTGGGAAAAGACCTTTATCGATGTTTTTAATTGCTTTATGCACCTCATCTTTAGAAGATGATACACCTCTTTGTGCATATTTGTTGGCTTCTAACTTATTCATTATCTGCAAAATAAAAGTTCTCTATATTTTGGCAACGGCCATAAATCATCATCAATAATCATCTCAAGTTTATCTGCCATTACACGAATAGACTCCATATATGGAAGAACTGTGTCCGCATAAACTTTCGATCTCTCTGTAAAGTCCTCAATTTTATTGGCGATTTTACGTGCCTCTTTGAGGTCGTGAACACCCTTGCGAATACCGTTGATATAACTAGATATCTTCTTGATATTGTGGATGTTATACTCTGTTAATTCGTTATAATCATCTGTGTTGAGTATCTCTTTCAATCCCTTGACATTCTCAATAAGAATATTCTGATACTTAATTGCTGTTGGGATAATATGATTAACGCTCAAATCACTAAGGACTCTCGCTTCAATCTGCAACTTTTTAGTGAAAGTTTCATCAAGCACCTCTCTTCTTGCCTTTAGCTCTCTTAAACTCATCACTCCAAGCTCCTCGAACATAGATACACTCTTAGGGTCCAGGTATGCAGTGTAAGATTCCGGAATATTATTGATTCCCTTTAATCCTCTTCTAGCTGCCTCATCAAGCCACTCCTGACTATATCCATTACCCTCAAATCTGATATCCTTCGATTCAATGATGAACTCGCGAATTACCTTTAGAATGGCACTATTTTTCTCTATACCTTCAGCAATATATTTATTGACTCTATCGCCGAAGATGTTGAGTTGCTGAGCTACAATACTATTAAGGATAAACATCGACGATGCCACATTTACAGAGGAACCAACAGCTCTGAACTCAAATCTATTACCGGTAAAGGCAAATGGAGAGGTTCTGTTTCTGTCTGTGTTATCTGGACGAATTTCAGGAATTTTGCCTACAATGTCCAACTTTGTATCTGATGAATCAGCAAAGTCAGAAGATCCAATCTGTTCAATATCATTTAGGACTTTGTCTAATGTGCTGCCAATAAATATTGACATAACTGCCGGTGGTGCCTCATTTCCTCCAAGTCGGTAGTAGTTATTAAGGGAAGCAGTGCTGGCCATAAGCAGGTAATGGTGCTCATATACTGCCTTCAGAACAGAGACAAAGAAGCTGAGGAACTGAAGGTTTGTTCCAGGCGTTTTGCCAGGAGAGAGCAGATTTTTACCCTTGTTTGTGACAATAGACCAGTTGCAATGTTTTCCTGAACCATTTACTCCCATAAATGGTTTTTCGTGGAAAATAACCTTAAGACTATGTCTGCGGGCTACCTTCTTCATAAGAATCATCAAGAGTTGATTGTGGTCAACAGCAAGATTGGCTTCGCAGAAGAGGGGAGCACACTCAAATTGATTGGGAGCTACCTCGTTATGACGTGTTTTTAGTAAAATTCCAAGTTTATATGCTTCGGTTTCAAAATCCTTCATAAAGGCAGTAACCCTTGAAGGAATTGCTCCGAAATAGTGGTCTTCCAATTGCTGATCTTTGGCTGCAGTGTGGCCAATAAGTGTTCTGTTGCAGATTTGCAAATCAGGTCTTGCCCTTGAAAGTGATTGATCTACAATAAAATACTCTTGTTCAATACCCAAATTCACTCCAACTCTGCAAACATCTTCATCAAACAATTTTGCAATCTTAGTGGCAGCTTTGTCAAGAGCAGCCAGAGATTTCAGGTGAGGAACCTTCATATCAAGTGCCTCTCCGGTATATGAAACGAAAACTGTAGGGATACATAGTGTCTGATCCAATATGAATGCAGGAGAAGATGGATCCCAGGCCGAGTATCCTCTTGCCTCAAATGTGCTACGCATACCTCCACTTGGGAAACTTGAGGCATCCGGTTCTTGTTGAACAAGCGCATCACCTTTAAATTCCTCAAAAGGAATTCCATTTTTATCTATTGAAATAAAGGCCTCGTGTTTTTCAGCTGTAGAATCTGTAAGTGGCTGAAATAGGTGGGTGTAGTGCGTTGCACCCATATCCATAGCCCAATTTTTCATACCCTGTGCAACATCATTTGCCAAGGTCCTATCTATCTTCTCTCCCTCTTTAATAGCACTTTGTAGAGATTCAAAGGTCTCTTTTGAGAGATATTTTGACATCTTCTCATAATTAAAGACATTTACAGCGAAATATTCTGATGCTGCTCTATTCTCTACACTAAATCTTTGAGCAGTGTGTCTTGAAAACTCTTCAAGTGCGCTTGAACGAAAATTATTCATATTAATAATACCATAGTTCAAATATCTGCAAATTTAAGTATAATCCACTTTTTTCTACTATTTTTTTTAATTTTATCAATTAATAATAACTTTGGGGAAAATTTAAAATTTACTAATCAATCAAAATATGTTATCAATTTCTGAAAAGGCTCTAAAAATGCCCGCTTCACCAATTAGAAAATTGGTGCCATTTGCTGATGCTGCCAAAAAACGTGGCACAAAAGTTTACCACTTAAATATTGGACAGCCAGACATTGAGTCTCCAAAAGAGGCTTTGGATGCAATTAAAAACAACACCTTGAAACTAGTGGAATATCCTCACTCTGCAGGTATCCTATCATTCAGACAAGGTTTGGCAAAGTATTACCAAAATATTGGTATCGATGTAACTGAAAATGAAATCAATATCACAAATGGTGGTAGTGAAGCTCTTCAAATTGCAATTGCAGTGACTTGTAATCCAGATGAAGAGATTTTGGTAATGGAGCCGTTCTACACAAATTACAACACATTTGCTTTACAAAATGATGTAATTTTGAAACCTATCTCAACAGATATTAAAAATGGTTTTGCACTTCCTCCAATGGAAGAATTAGAGAAACATATTACCCCTAAAACTAAAGGTATTCTTATTTGTAACCCTGGTAACCCAACAGGTTGTCTATACAGCAAAGAGTCAATCCAAAAATTGGGTGAAATTGCAAAGAAATATCAATTGTATATCTACTCTGATGAGGTTTACAGAGAGTTCTGCTATACAGATGAACCACACTACTCTTGTATGCATATTAAAGGTATTGAAGATAATGTTATTCTAATTGATTCAGTATCAAAGAGATATAGTCTTTGTGGTGTTCGTGTAGGTGCAATTGTCTCAAAGAATAAAGATGTTATGGCATCTGTATTGCGTTTTGCTCAGGCTCGTCTTTGTTCACCTGCTCTTGGTCAAATCGCTTCAGAGGGTGCATTGGATGCTCCTCAATCATACTTTGATGCAGTTAAAGCTGAGTATATCAAACGTAGAGATATCGTTGTAGATGCATTAAATTCAATGGAAGGTGTCTTCTGTCCTCGTCCAATGGGTGCTTTCTATGCAGTTGCTTCTCTTCCAATCGATGATAGCGAGAAATTTGCACAATGGCTTCTTGAAGAGTTCCAATATGAGGGACAAACAGTAATGGTAGCTCCATTAGGAGGTTTCTATGCTACTCCAGGTTGTGGTAAAAACGAAGTTCGTCTTGCATATGTTCTTAAAGAGGAGGATCTTCGTGCTGCTATGAAGTGTCTTGAAGTTGCTTTGAAAGAGTATCCTGGCAGAGTATAATTCTGCGATAGATATAAAAAATGGGGACGATGAAAAAAATCGCCCCCTTATTTTTTAATCTTATTGAACTTATTGATGATTATTATAATTCATCAAAATCTACATCTGAGAATGATTTATCAAATCCTTCATCATATTTTTTCTCGATTTTAATACTTTCCGAACGGGTTGGAGTTTCAGAAAAAGGACAGCGTTCTCGGATAAATCTTATCACCTCTTCAAGACCATCAGTAAATTTATCAAAATCCTCCTTGTACAAAAAGATTTTGTGCTTGTCGTAGGCATAACTGCCATCTCTCTCAACTCTGCGTTTACTTTCGGTTATAGTAAGATAATAATCATTGCCTTTTGTGGCCTTTACATCAAAGAAATATGTTCTCTTACCAGCTCTGATTGGTTTTGAAAAAACATCATCACCACCCTTTTCGTGAGCACTATTGTTATCGTAATCTTCGAAATACATATTGATAAATTTTAAATTTTTCTATACAAAGATATAATTTTTTTCTCTTAAAGTTTATATTTGCAAAATATTTAATGAACAAATATAATGTTAAATAGAAGAATTATTAGAATTAAAGTCTTTAAAGTTCTTTTTTCTGCAGTTAATTCAGGGGTTGAATCCCTTTCATCTTCGCAGAAAGAGCTGCTTCTTTCTTGTGAAAGGAGTAAAGATCTATACTATTTCCTATTAAATAGTACACTATCTCTTAGAGATTTTGCATTAAACAAAATTGAGATCGCAAAAAAGAAACACAATCCAACTGCAGAGGATCTTAATCCAAATCTGAAATTTGTAAACAACAGATTCTTTGAGACTCTCAGAAACAACAAAGAGTTTATCTCTTATTGTGAAAAGCGTGGTCTTCTTTGGGGAGAGTATGATGTCTTTATCAAAAAACTCTACACTTCAATCATCTCTAAAGATTATTATAAAAACTATATGGCATCTACTGAGGATTCAAAATCAGAAGATTATAAGTTTGTAATGAATATATTCCTTGAAGAGTTTGAAGATAATGAGATGCTTGAAAATATTCTTGAAGATATTTCAGTGTATTGGTGTGATGATGTTGAGTATGTGCTAAATGTGATATTGAAAAATATTGAAGCTGGTATTAAATCAGATACTCTTGCATTTCCGGATGTCTTCCTTAAGGATGATGACAGAGAGTTTGCTGTCAGATTACTCGATAAAACGCTTATAAATTACGCCAAGTATAGTAACGAAATTTCCGAAAGTGTATCCAATTGGGATAGTGATCGTATAGTATCAACAGATTTGGCACTGATTGTGTTAGGCCTTTCGGAAGCTATTCATTTCCCTGAGATTCCAATTAAAGTTACAATAAATGAGTATGTTGAGATTTCTAAGTTTTATAGTACTCAAAATAGTCGTATCTTTGTAAATGGTCTTCTCGACAGACTCATTCAGGCAAAAGTTGCTTCAAATGAGGTTGTTAAAACTGGAAGAGGACTGCTAACTAATTGATATATAGTAAATTATTAATTTTTATAACTATGAATTTTTTAACACTATTACAAGCACAAACTGCTTCAACTGCACAATCTGGTGGTTCTTCTTGGAGCTTCCTTTTGATGATGGTACTAATTTTTGTCATTATGTGGCTATTTATGATCCGTCCTCAACAAAAGAAACAAAAAGAGTTGAACAAATGGAGAGATTCTCTTAAGAAGGGTGACAAAGTTGTTACTATTGGTGGTATCTACGGTACAGTTGATGAGGTTAAAGATAATACTGCTTTAGTTATCGTTGACCAAAATGTAAAAATCAGAGTAGAAAAATCTGCTTTGCAAAAAGATTTTACTGCTCAACAATAGTATGAGTGAGGAGAAACTCAATAAGAAATTTTTGACCAAGGGGAGAGTATCATTCGTGTTATCTCTCCTTTTGGCTCTTTCTGTATGGTTTCTTCACAATATGTCTCAAAGTTATAGTGCCAATCTGAATTATAATGTCAGAATCAATACAACTATTCAGGGGCACGACATCTCTGCTTTGTCAGAGAATAAAATTGTTGCAAAGTCTTATGCAACAGGTTTTTATATTTTAAAGCAGCGCAGAAAGTCTGAAAACGGTGAGTTGCTTATAAATCTCAACTCAAAATATCTCCATAAAAAGGAGCAGGGAGTCTATGCTCTGGCAACCTCAGACCTTGAGTATGTAATATCTCAGTCAGATATGGATGATTATGGCATAAGGGATATTTTATCTGATACATTAATCTTTAATATCAATATCCCTTCTCATAAACGTGTGCCTATCATACTCAACTCCACACTTACATTCAAAAGCCAGTATATGCTTAGTAGTGAGATATCTACAAATCCTGACTCAATTATAGTTTATGGTGATGATAGATATCTTCAGGAGATTAACTCAGTCTCAACACGCCATTTCAAACACAATTCTCTCTCAGAGGGAGTAGTGGGTAGTGTAAAACTTGTAGAGATTCCGAATGTGAGATTTTCGCAAGATGAGATATATTATGATATAGAGGTGGAGCGATATGTTGAAAGAAGCAGAGAGATTACCATAGATGTAATTAATCTTCCTGCAGGAAAGGAACTTCACGTTCTCCCATCAATCGCATCACTTACCTATAGAATTCCATTTGATAGGAAAATAAGTGACAATGATTTACAACTCTTTGTAGATTACCAGGACTTTATTCTATCCTCAAATAAACAGGTTCTGGTACAATTGAGAGACCTATCATCTGCAATAATTAGTTTCGACATCTACCCTAAGGTTGTAGAGTGCATTTTAATTGATTAATTCCCTACTATGAAAGTTTTAGCAGTAACAGGCTCCATAGGGAGTGGAAAGTCTTATATCGTCAAGATTTTCAATGAGTTAGGGATTCCCTCCTATGATTCAGATAGTCGCACTAAACTTCTTTACGATAAGGATAGGGAGTTAATGGACTCTTTAATATCTCTTTTAGGGGATGATATAGTAGAGAATGGTATTTTGAGAAGGGATATATTTGCACAGAGGATTTTTTCTGATAAGAGTCTTCTGAGCAGAGTAGAATCTCTTGTACACCCTGCGGTATTGCGTGACTTTAGCTCTTGGTGTAGCGGCCAGGAGGGTAAAGCTCCATTTGTAATCATAGAGTCTGCTATTATTTTAAGACTTCCAATTTTTAATGAGATAATTAGCGCCTCACTTTTGGTTTCAGCTCCACTTGAATTGAAAATCGATAGAGTTATCCAACGGGATAATATAACAAGGGAGGAGGTTTTAGCTCGTTTAAGTAATCAGTGTGATGATTCAGATAGTGCAGAAAAGGTAGATTTTACTATTTTTGCGAACGAAAAGAGGCCACTTTTGCCTCAAATTTTAGATATTTATAATAAAGTTATAGAATTATAATGGGAATAGGTAGTTGGATAGCCGGAATTTTAGGATGGGCAATGTTCGGTCCAATTGGAGCATTAATTGGATTTGCTCTCGGCTCACTTATCTCTTCAACCAGAAGTATAGAGGATAGTAACGACAACCGTTCAAGGAGCTCTCGAAACAGTTTCCTTGTCAGTTTGCTCGTGCTATCAACAGCAGTTATCAAGGCCGATGGTAAATTCCTTAAGTCAGAACTTGAATATGTAAAGAGTTTTATTCTGAGAAATTTTGGCCAACAAGCTGTAAATGAGTCACTTAAAATCATTCAAGAACTATATAAAAAGGATATAAATGTATATGAGGTAGGGGCACAAATCAGTGCAAATATGAACTACTCTCAAAGACTTCAACTCTTCCACTATCTTGTTGAATTGGCTCGTGCAGATGGTCACGTTTGTCAGGCAGAATTGGATGTTTTGAGAAGCATTGCATCTGCTCTTAGAATCAACAACGCTGACTTTACCTCTATTACATCAATGTTCTCTTCAGATATAGAATCGGCATATAAGATTCTAGAGATTGATAAGAGTGCTACCGATCAAGAGGTTAAGAGTGCTTACAAGCGTATGGCAATGAAGCACCATCCCGACAAAGTTGCAACTTTAGGCCCAGATGTGCAGAAGGCAGCTGAAGAGAAATTTAAGAAAATTCAAAAAGCCTACGAGGATATTAAAAAAGAGAGAAATATTAGTTAATTTATTAAACATCAGATTATTATGAAAACAGATTTGAAAAAAATATTATCAATTTCAGGTGAGAAAGGACTATTTGTACATTTGGCTCAAGGAAAATCTGGAATTATTGTAGAATCATTGGAAACAAAAGCTAGAAAATCTTTTGGAATCAGCTCTAAAATCACATCTTTGGCTGATATTTCAATCTATACTGACGAAGAGGATGTAGCTCTTCAACAAGTTTTTGAGAAGATGGCAGCTCAACTTAATGGAGAAGCTGCTCCAAATCAAAAATCAGATCCAAAGGTTCTTAAAGCATTCTTTGATAAGGCGCTTCCAACATACGATAGAGATAGATTCTATACATCTCATATGAAAAAGGTTGTAGAGTGGTACAATATCCTTAGAGAGTATGCATCTTTGGATTTTGTCGATGAAGAGAGCGAAGAGCTAAATCAAGAGGAGAATACTCAAGAGTAATTAATATGAAAAATGTAAGACTCATTACTTTAGGATGCTCTAAGAATCGTGTTGATTCCGAACACCTTTTACGTCAAATTGCGTCTGCTTCAGATAGATATTCGATATCATTTGAAGATGGTGATTTGACCAAAGGTGATGTGGATATTGTAATTCTTAACACCTGTGGATTTATTGGTGATGCTAAAGAGGAGTCTATTGCTGCAATTTTTGCAGCTGTTGATGCAAAGAGTAGGGGATACATAGAGAAGGTTTTTGTATTTGGCTGTCTATCAGAGAGATATCGCGATGAGTTGATTGATATGATACCAGAAGTTGATTGCTTTTATGGCGTAATGGATCATCCATCACTTCTTGATGCCTTAGGTTTAAAATATGATAATTTGCTATCGACTTCACGTGTTATAACCACCCCTAATCACTATGCATATCTGAAAATTTCAGAAGGATGTGATCGCTCCTGCTCATATTGTGCAATACCACTTATTCGCGGTCCACATATCTCTGTGCCGGTAGAAGATATAATTAGAGAGGCAACATTACTTGCAGCATCTGGAGTTAAGGAGTTGATTGTTATTGCTCAGGATACCACTTATTACGGCCTTGACCTCTATAAAAAGAGAAAATTGGCATATCTTCTTGAACAACTTTCATTAATACCAGGAATTGAGTGGATTCGTATTCACTACTCATATCCAACTGCTTTTCCTGAGGATGTACTCCATTTAATGGCAGATAATCCAAAGATTTGTAATTATATTGATATACCACTTCAACACTCATCTACCAAGGTTCTTCAAATGATGAGAAGAGCAATCGATGGTGAGACAACAAGGGCATTGATTGATAAATTCAGAACAATTGTTCCCGATGTAGTTTTAAGAACAACTATGATAGTCGGCCATCCAGGTGAGGGTAAGAGAGATTTTCAGGATCTTTTGAACTTTGTTAAGGAGTATAAATTTGAGCGTTTAGGTGCTTTTACCTACTCGGAGGAGGAGGGAACATATGGTGCACTGAACTATAAAAATAGAATTCCAAAACGTGTCAAAGAGGAGAGATATGCTCAACTGATGGAGGTACAATCAGAGATATCACTTGCTTATAATCAGTCAAGAGTTGGAAAAACACTCCCTGTGCTTGTTGACTCATTAAGTGACGGAGTTCTTGTTGCAAGAAGTCAATATGAGTCGCCAGAGGTTGATGGAGAGATTTTAATTGGATTGGAAAATCTATCATCAGATATAAATCCCGCGAAGTTGGTGGGAAAATTTTGTAATGTAACTATAACCGGAGCAAACGAGTACGACTTGATTGCTCGCTTAAATCAATAAATATGGCAATTTTAAGTGGAAAAGTGGCACTTGTAACAGGTGCAACCAGAGGAATTGGCAGAGCAGTTGCTTTGAAATTTGCATCAGAGGGAGCTGATGTGGCCTTTACATATCTCTCAAGCGCACAAAAGGCGGTTGAGGTAAAAGAGGAGATAGAATCATTAGGGGTTAAGGCTTTGGCAATCGCATCTGACGCAGCCTCTTTTGAAGCAGCGCATAATGTTGTAAATCAAGTAGTTGAGGAATTTGGGAGAATAGATATTCTTGTAAATAATGCCGGTATAACAAAAGATACATTTTTATTGAGAATGAGTGAAGAGCAGTGGGATTCTGTAATCGATAGTAATCTTAAATCTGCTTACAACTATACTCACGCTGTTGCCCCTCTTATGGCTCGAAGTCGTAAAGGTGTTATAATTTATATGAGTTCAATTGTTGGTCTTCACGGAAATGCCTGTCAGGTAAACTATTCAGCATCCAAAGCGGGTATAATTGGAATGGCAAAATCTGTTGCAAAAGAGCTTGGTGGCAGGGGAGTGAGAAGTAATGTTATTGCTCCTGGATTTATTCAGACTGATATGACCAACGAGTTACCAGAAGAGGTTTTAAAACAGTGGCAAACACAGATACCATTGAAGAGATGTGGAAGTGTAGATGATGTTGCAAATTGTGCTCTATTTTTGGCATCAGATTTGTCTTCATATATTACAGGACAAACCATCTTGGTTGATGGTGGAATGGGAATGTAATTATTATAAATGTTATGTCGAAAACTATCTTTAGATTTTGTACTTTAATATCGGTTTTATTTCTTGCCTCTTGTTCGTCAATGTATAGGCAAACGGTTAATATTGAGGTACTTACTGAGCCAAAAATTGAAGTCGGTTCTATTCTTTCAGAGCCGGTTTCACTATATTTTGTTGGAGATCATACGCCAAAAAATATTCAATTTTTTGAATCACTAAAGAGTGGATTTTCAAAGTATCTGACTATTTCAGATACAAATTGTTATAATAAAATAATTATTGATTCTCTCTCCGTAGGAAAAATGGATACTCAACTCTACTATGACGATAATCACGACAAAAATGTAGAGGTATCTTTACCTTTCCACTTTAAGATGAATATCACTTCTGATAGCAACTATATTTCAAAGCTATTTAGTGATGAACTCTATTGGGATGTCCTTGTAGTAGAGAAAATATCTATTGATAAAGCTCAGGAAGAGGCCAAAAGTTTTGCCCCTGAGATAATTGCATCATACGCAGAGTCAATTGCCCAGCAATTTTTTCCAAGTTGGGAGGAGAAGAGCAGGACAATTTTTATGTTCAACGGCCAGCAGTGGCAAGATGCATACGAACTTGCCTCCCAATTCAGATGGGCAGAGGCGAGAGATATATGGTTTAAATTATGTGATGCTAAAAATGCAAATCAACAAGCTGCTGCGGCATATAATATTGCCTTGGCAAGTGAAATGCTTGGTGAGTATGAATATGCATTAGAATGGGTGAAATTTCTTGAGAAATTCCACCCAAACTTTAAGCCTGTGACTTTGAAAAAGAGAATTGAAGCGAATCTTTAATCCTTCAACAAATCTACACTTCTCTTAATAAATTTATCTAATGCTTCCCCTTTAAGAAGGTTGTTTGCAAGAAGAGCAATATCGCAAACCTGACTAATCAGTTTTTCATCTTTCTCCTCTTTAATCTTCTCAAATACAGGGTGTTCGCAGTTTACCACAAGTGAGTAAGACTCTGGAAGTGTACCCATAAAGTTCATTCCACCACCAACAGCCGACATATCTCTGTATCTTCTCATAAATTCATCCTGAGTAATTATTACAGGCAGGTTGTGGATACCCATATTCTCAAAAGCAACAGTGAAGTTTACATCTTCTGGCATCTTTGCAGAGAATAGTTTCTGAAGTTCAGATGTAAGCTCCTCACTCAATTCAGGTTTTGTAATCTCCTCTTTCTGAATCAATCTTTCAGGAATATCAGAATCTACTCTGACAAATTTTGCATCACTGAATTTGCTCTCTAACATACTTACAAAGTGTGCGCATAGCGGAGAGTCAAAAATCAACACATCATATCCTAAATTTTTAACTCGCTCGATATAGCTAAATTGCGCAACTTGGTCATTAGCATATAGATAGACAATTTTGCCACTCTTATCTTTTTGATTTTCAGAAATTACTTTTGTGTAATCTTCGAAGTTGAAATATTTATTATCGCTATTCTTAAGCAGAGCAAATTTTGATGCACGATCATAGAATTTGCTGTCGCTTAACATTCCATATTCGATGAATAGTTTAAGATTATCCCATTTCTCTTCAAATCCCTTTCTATCATTCTTATATATCTCTTCAAGTTTGTCAGCTACCTTTTTAGAGATGTGAGAAGATATCTTTTTTACATTCGAATCACTTTGAAGGTAACTTCTTGAGACATTTAATGGAATATCTGGAGAATCAATAACTCCGTGAAGAAGCATCATAAATTCAGGAACGATATTTTCAACATTATCAGTTACAAATACCTGATTACAGTACAACTGAATTCTGTTGCGAGTCATATCTACCTTATCTTTTAGCTTAGGGAAATATAGAATTCCTGTAAGGTTGAATGGATAATCTACATTCAAGTGAATCCAGAAAAGTGGCTCATCACTACCTGGGTAGAGTTTGTTATAAAAGTCCAAATAATCCTCATCTTTAAGCTCAGCTGGCTTTTGGCACCAAAGAGGATTAACATCATTTATAACATTATCTTCCTCCAACTCAACCTCTTTACCATCTTTCCACTCTTTCTTCTTGCCAAATGCTATTTCGACAGGTAAAAATTTGCAATATTTATTTAATAACTCCTTGATTTTGAATTCATTAGCATATTCTTGAAATTCGCTATCCAGATACAAAATTATGTCAGTTCCTCTATCCTCTTTATCAGCTTTTTCCATTGTATATTGAGGATCTCCTTCGCAACTCCATTTTACAGCTTCGCTTCCATCCTTCCAGGACTTTGTGATAATTTCAACCTTTTTGGCAACCATAAAGCTTGAATAGAATCCCAATCCAAAGTGACCAATTATGTTATCAACTTGATCTTTATACTTTTCAAGGAACTCTCCCGCGCTTGAGAATGCGATTTGGTTGATATACTTATCTACCTCCTCACTTGTCATACCGATACCTCTATCGCTAATAGTGATTGTTTGCTCAACAGGGTTCATTGAAATCCTTACCTTTAGATCTCCTAACTCATCCTTAAACTCACCATTTGCTGCAAGTGCTTTTAACTTCTGTGTTGCATCTACTGCATTAGAGACCAACTCTCTTAAAAAGATTTCGTGGTCTGAGTACAAAAACTTTTTAATAACGGGGAAAATGTTTTGAGTAGTTACCCCAATAGTTCCATTTTTTGTCTTCATATCTATTAAATTTATCTTAACATATTAATAAAAAACAAGTGGAATAGAGCAAATACTATTCCACTTGAAATTGTATGACTAATTGTCACTTTTGACCATAAGGTCTATAGAATATTTAGTGATTGTTCTTTTATTTTTTCCAACTCATCTTTCATTTTAACAACAAGTTTCTGAATTTCGTGATGGTTGGCTTTAGAACCCATTGTGTTGATTTCGCGTCCCATCTCCTGCGCTATGAAGCCAAGTTTCTTGCCTGGGTTCTCCTCATTTTCAAGAGTCTCACGGAAGTAGTTGCAGTGTTGTTTAAGACGCACTTTCTCTTCGTTGATATCGAGTTTTTCAATATAGTAGATAATCTCCTGTTCGAGTCTATTACCATCGCTATCTGCCTTAATTTCAGATAGTTTATTGTTGATTCTATCCCTGATTTGTGAAATTCTCTCCTCTTCATATTGAGCGACTTCCTGAAGATATTTTTCAATATTGCTTACCTTCTCTGTGAGATCAGCATAGAGAGATTCCCCCTCTTTGCACCTAAATGAGTTAATATTGTCAATTGCATCATTGATCGCTTTTAATAAGGTATTCCATTCATCTTCAGATAGTTCATCTTTTTTCGATTCAATCACATCTGGCATTCTCAATAATGTGGACATAAGAGATGTGTCGTCTATCTTGTTAAATTCTGAACATTCAGATCTAAGTTCTTGAATTTGAGCAAGATATCCTTTTAATACATCTTTATTGATTTGCTTATCTCCATCAATTGAGATACTCTCTTTACTAATGAATAGATCGATATTACCTCTTGTGAGTTTTTGAGCAATCAATTTTCTAATTTCAACCTCTTTCTCACGAGGAATAAGTGAGGTCTTTAGAGATACATCAGCACCCTTGCCATTAACAGAGCGAATCTCTACGCAATATTTGCTTTTTTCAATTTGGCATTCGGCTTTGCCGTAGCCGGTCATAGACTTTATCATATTTTTTTCTAATATATCCCTCAAAATTACTTGTTTTTACTATTTTTGCAAAGTTAATTTTACTGCAATGGAAGAAAATTTGAAAAACAACGCCAATGAGCGTACTTTAAACTTCTTGGAAGAGATTATTGAGAATGATTTATCAAGTGGAAAACATCAATCTATTATAACACGTTTTCCTCCTGAACCAAATGGTTATCTTCATATAGGACACGCAAAAAGTATCTGCCTAAACTTCGGTTTGGCACAAAAATATGGTGGTAAAACCAACCTTCGTTTTGATGATACTAACCCTGTAAAAGAGGATACTGAATATGTTGATTCTATTAAACAAGATATCAATTGGTTAGGATTTCAGTGGGCAGAAGAGAGATATGCTTCCGACTATTTCGATCAATTGTACGAATGGGCTATTGAATTGATTAAGAAGGGTTTAGCTTATGTGGATGA
The DNA here is from genome assembly GCA_017513445.1 of Bacteroidales bacterium. Classification (GTDB taxonomy): domain Bacteria; phylum Bacteroidota; class Bacteroidia; order Bacteroidales; family UBA932; genus RGIG6374. Next base: position 70,252 of record JAFXFS010000004.1, read on the forward strand.
TCAAACTCAAGAGGAAATCAGAGTTGGTCGTGGAACTGTAAGCCAGCCTGGAACAAATAGTCCGTATAGAGATCGTTCTGTAGAAGAGAACCTCAAACTATTCCAGGAGATGAAAGAGGGTAAATATAAAGAGGGAGAGAAAGTTTTGAGAGCAAAAATCGATATGTCGCATCCAAATATGCTTTTCCGTGACCCTCTAATGTATCGTATCATTCACGCATCTCACCATAGAACAGGTGATAAGTGGTGTATCTATCCTATGTATGATTATGCTCACGGCCAATGTGATTCAATTGAGAATATTACACACTCAATCTGTACTTTGGAATTTGATGTTCACAGACCTCTTTATGACTGGTTTATTGATAAGTTAGAGATTTTCCCATCACATCAGTATGAATTTGCAAGATTGAATTTGACCTATACCGTTATGAGTAAGAGAAAACTTCTCGAACTTGTACGTAATAATTATGTGTCAGGTTGGGATGACCCTCGTATGCCTACAATATGTGGTATTCGTAGAAGAGGTTATACTCCTGAAAGTATCAGACTTTTTGCTGAGAAGGTTGGTGTAGCTAAACGTGACAATGTTATAGATCTTTCACTATTGGAGTGGTGTCTTCGTGAAGATTTGAATAAGAGAGCAAACAGATATATGACTGTTTTGAATCCAGTCAAATTAGTTATTACCAATTGGGAAGATGGAAAAGTTGAATATTTTGATGCTCCTCTTAACCCAGAGAATCCTGATGGACCAAAACGTAAAGTTGCCTTTACAAAAGAACTTTATATTGAAAGAGAAGACTTTATGGAAGATGCTCCAAAGAAATATTTCCGCTTGAAACCTGATGGAGAAGTGCGTCTGAAATATTCATATATCATTAAGTGTGAGGAAGTTATCAAGGATGAGGATGGAAATGTAATAGAGATTCGTTGTACATACGACCCTACCAGCAAACCGGGAGCTGGCCCTTGGCGTTCTGTTAAGGGAACAATACATTGGGTTTCTATAGAACACTCTAAAGAGATTGAGGTTAGAGTATTTGACAGATTGTTTACTGAACCATATATGGGATCAATTCCAGAGGGAGAAGATTATAAAAATTATTTGAATCCAAACTCTTTAGAAGTTAAGACCGGATATGCAGAAGAGGATCTTTTAAAAGATTCATTTGAAATAGGTGTTCAATTTGAGAGGACAGGATATTTTGCAAAAGACCCTGATTCTACTCCGGAAAAGTTGGTCGTTAATAAAACTACCGGACTTAAAGATTCCTTTAAACTATAATCTCTTTAAGATATTATTACTTAATAGAGGGCGTTATCATATTGGATGATATCGCCCTCTATTGTTATTCCCGAGCTATCAGCAATACGTCATTCCCGAGCTTGCCTCGGGAATCTGTTATAGATTGCCGGCTACGCCAGCAATGACGAAATGGTATGGATAGCAATGACGAAGTGGTATGGATAGCAATGACGAAATGGTATTGATAGCAATGACGAGAAGATTACAATCTCTTGAGTTGAACAGTGAAGTGACGCATTAAAGGGGCTTCCCAGAGTATCTCAACACCACGAGTAATTTCGTTACGACGATCATAAACATTTTTAAGAGCGACTGCTATTACATCCATATGGTTATCAGTATAAACTCTACGTGGAATAGCAAGACGTAAAAGGTCAAGACCTTCAAATCTGTTTTCACGAGTTAATGGATCTCTATCTGCGAGCAGATAACCTATCTCACAACCTCTGATTCCTGCCTCAAGGTATAACTCAATTGCAAGTGTTTGAGCCGGAAACTCCTCTTTTGGCACACAAGTCAATACCTTTGGAGCATCAATAAATAGAGCGTGTCCACCTGCTGGTCTTTGATATGGTATTCCAAATTCATCCAATCTCTTTGCTAAATACTCTACCTGATGAATGCGTGTATGAAGATTGTCAAACTCAGTATTTTCATCTAATCCGATGGCTAATGCATTCATATCGCGTCCATTCATTCCACCGTAAGTGAGATAACCCTCATATTGAACACAGTAGCTCTTTGCTCCGTCATACCACTCTTGTAAATCAGTTGCTATGAAACCACCCATATTTACAATGCCATCTTTTTTTGCACTCATAGTCATTGCGTCGGCATATTTGAACATCTCTTTACAAATCTCTTTAATGCTCTTCTTTCCATAACCCTCTTCGCGCATCTTGATAAAGTATGCATTCTCTGCAAAGCGAGCGGAATCAAAAATTACCCTTTTATCATACTTTTTAGCAATTTTAGAGACTTGACGCAAGTTCTCCATTGAAACTGGCTGTCCACCAGCTGTATTGTTTGTAATAGTTACAATTATAAATGGAATACGATCGCAATACTCTTCAAGTGCCTTTTCTAACTTTTGGATATCGACATTTCCCTTGAATGGTATCTCCAATTGTGTATTTTTCGCTTCATCAATTGTGCAATCCAGTGCAATCGCTTTACGACCCTCGATATGACCTTTTGTAGTATCAAAGTGTGAATTGCCTGGCACTATATCTCCCTCCTTGACAAGGTATGAAAATAGAACATTTTCAGCAGCTCTGCCTTGATGTGTCGGAATAACATACTCAAAGCCAGTAATCTTCTCAATAGTCTCCTTTAAATTGAAAAATGACTTGGCTCCGGCATAACTCTCATCTCCAACCATAATCCCAGCCCATTGTCTATCACTCATAGCTCCTGTTCCAGAGTCGGTCAGGAGGTCGATATATACCTCTTCTGCCCTTAATTGAAAGAGATTGTAATGAGCCCTTTTGATCCATTTTTCACGCTCTTCACGAGTGCTTTTACGTATAGGTTCAACCATTTTGATTTTCCAGGATTCTGCGAAAGGTAATTCCATATTATCAGTTTTATGTATTTAAATAAAAAAAATGTTTTGCTAAACAAATTTAACAAAACATTCTAAAACAGATAAAAAAATTAAATTTTATTCGTGATTTTGTGATAAAATGTAACCTTCGTCGGTTTTAAGATTTCCCCCTTTGTATGCTTCAACTGCAAGTTGGTCACATCTTTCATTAAGTGGGTGGCCATTATGACCCTTAATCCAAACGAAATTTACCCTATGTTTTCTGTAAATTTCTAAAAACCTCATCCATAAATCCGGGTTTGCCTTCTTTGCAAAATTCTTTTTCTCCCATCCGAAAACCCATTTAAGATTTACAGCATTAACTACATAAGAAGAGTCGCTATATACTGTTATATCAGCATTTTCCCATTTAATAGCTTCAAGTCCAACAATTACTGCAAGTAGCTCCATACGGTTATTTGTAGTAAGTGCAAAACCATCTGAAAACTCTTTTCTCAGATTCCCACATACCAAAACAACGCCATAACCACCTTTGCCTGGGTTACCGCTTGATGCACCGTCAGTATATAGATGAATTGGAGCTCTCTGAACCATAAATATTAATCCTGAGAATCCTTTTGCGAAAATGCTTTATCAAAACTCTTTTCAAACATCCTTTCGAAACTCTTATTAGAGCTTGTTGATTCAAAATGTTTGATTTCCAATGGGTTTTCCCTTAATAAATCATATTCTGCTCTGTTTCTGCAAATATCAATTGCTGCATAAATAGCTGATCTCATTGGTTTTGGATTTGCCATATCTTTGCCTGCAATTGAATATGCTGTGCCGTGGTCAGGTGATGTTCTGACTATAGGCAATCCCGCTGTGTAGTTCACTCCATCATCAAATGAGAGAGCTTTGAATGGAATAAGTCCCTGATCGTGATACATAGCCAAAACTGCATCAAATTTTTCATACATCTCTGTGCCAAAAAAACCATCAGGCGAGTATGGACCAAATGCTAAAATACCATTTTCTGTAGCCTTATTAATAGCTGGAGTGATAATTGTCAACTCCTCTTCGCCTAAGACACCACTATCTCCTGCGTGAGGATTCAATCCCAAAACAGCAATTTTTGGTTTAGTGATATTGAAATCTTTAATCAATGACTCATTCATTAATGTAAGTTTTGTCAATATCTTCTCCTCAGTAATTGCATTACACACCTCGTGAAGTGGAAGGTGATTTGTTACAACTCCAACTTTTAATCTCTCTGAACATAGTAGCATTAGAGAATCATTAGCATTAAATTCATTTGTCAGATACTCTGTGTGTCCGGCAAATCCAAAGCCAACCTCTTTAATGGTGTGCTTGTTGAGAGGTGCAGTAACTAATGCATCGATTTTACCCTCTTTTAGATCTTTAACAGCTGCCTCTAAAGAGATTAGTGCACATTTAGCACCCTCTTTTGTAGGTTGTCCAATCTCTACAGCAATTGAATCTGGAACACAATTTATAATGTTGATTCTTTTTGAATGTGCATCCTGTGCAGAGTTGATGATGTTTGTATTAATTTGTTCTATCTCTCTGATACCCTTTTTGTAAAGATTGAAAGTTCTTGAACAACCATAAACGATAGGGGTACATAAATCTGTTATTCTACTATCGGACAATGCTTTAATAATTACCTCATATCCAATTCCATTTGAATCGCCTTGTGCAATTCCTATCTTTATCTTCTGTGCCATTTTACCTATTTCAAAAATTTCCGCAAGTTACGAAATGAAGCCAAAAAAATCAATTATTTGCACTATATTTGTACTATGTCCAACCCATTACTATATGATATTAAGTTTCTTCAGGGTGTAGGTCCTGCACGTGCTCAACTGCTTGCCAAAGAGTTGAATATTCATACGTTTAAGGATCTGCTATACACTTTCCCGTTCCGTTATGTGGATAAGAGCAGATTCTATACAATAGCAGAGATAGAGTCAACTTCAGCTTATGTTTTATTAAAGGGTAAAATATTGAGTGTCAGTGAAGTAGGGGAGAAGAAAGGTAGAAGGTTGGTCGCACTTTTTTCTGACGGGACAGCCAAAATCGAGTTGGTCTTTTTTCAAGGTATAAAATGGCTATCAACATCATTGCGACTAAATACTGAGTATGTAGTTTTCGGAAAACCATCAATATTTAACAATACAATCAATATGGTACATCCGGAGTTGGAACTTGCCTCTACCTATTCTCAGGAGAGACAATCTGCGATGGTTGGTATCTATTCAAGTAGTGAAAAATTACGTAATAGCGGTATTACAAATAAAGTCTTTACTAAACTTGTTAAAAATCTCCTTAACTATATTCTTCCAACTCTTGAAGAGACTTTGCCGGAGTACATCATTAGGGAACATAACCTTATCTCATTGAAAGATGCTCTGCTTAATATTCATACTCCGACCTCAGCTGTTGCATTAGAGAGTGCTAGATATCGCTTGAAATTTGAGGAGCTCTTTATCCTTCAAATCCGACTTTTAAGACAAAAAAGTGTTAGAATGAATGCCTCTCAAGGTATTCTAATGCCAAAAGTTGGAGAAAAATTCAATGCAGTCTATAAAAAATTGCCGTTCGATTTGACAGGAGCTCAGAAGAGAGTCATAAAGGAGATTCGTTCAGACATTATCAGTGGCAAACAGATGAATCGTCTTCTACAAGGTGATGTAGGAAGCGGAAAGACAATGGTTGCTCTGCTTACATCTCTTTTAGCAGTTGATAATGGATATCAAAGCTGTATAATGGCTCCAACGGAAGTGCTTGCAAATCAGCATTATAAGAGTATCTCAAAAATGGTAGAAGGTACCTCCGTTTCTGTTGAATTATTAACAGGTAGTACTAAGGTAAAAGAGAGAAGAAGAATACACGAAGCACTAATAAGTGGTGAAACTGATATCTTGATTGGAACGCACGCTCTTATTGAGAAGGATGTGGTATTCAAAAATTTCGGTTTCGCAGTCATTGATGAGCAACACCGTTTTGGAGTTGAGCAACGTTCACGTTTATGGTCTAAATCTGAGCGATTGCCACACGTCTTAGTTATGACTGCAACACCTATTCCTCGAACATTAGCTATGACTCTGTATGGAGATTTGGATGTATCAGTAATTGATGAACTTCCACCAGGAAGAAAGGCAATAAATACAATTCATATTACTGATAACAGAAGGGTAGAACTATTTAATTTTATGAGAAAGGAGATATCGTTAGGTCGCCAGGTATTTGTTGTATATCCTCTTATAAAAGAGTCTGAAAAGATGGATTATAAGAATCTTGAAGAGGGATTTGATCTTATTAAGTCTGCCTTTCCTCCTCCTCAATATTGTGTGGCTGTTGTTCACGGGAAGCAAAAGCCAGAAGATAAAGATTTTGATATGCAACTCTTTGCTTCAGGTAAGGCCAATATTTTGGTTGCAACATCAGTTATAGAGGTAGGAGTTGATGTGCCAAATGCTTCAGTTATGGTAATTGAGAGTGCAGAGAGATTTGGCCTATCTCAGTTACACCAGTTGCGAGGCAGAGTGGGACGAGGTAGTGAGAAATCATATTGTATTCTTGTCACAGGATATAAATTGAGTAATGAAGCCAAGAACAGAGTAGAATTGATGTGTTCTACTCAGGACGGTTTTGTTTTGGCTGAAGCTGACTTGAAGATGAGAGGTCCGGGCGATATGCAGGGAACTCAACAAAGTGGATTACCTATTGATCTCCATATCTCTAATTTATCGAAGGATACGCCAATATTGGAGAAGGCAAGGGGTGTAGCTATTTCGGTATTAGAGGATGATCCATCTTTAATTTTAATGAAGAATAAATTGATAATCAGACAGTTAGAAGATTCAGATAATAATGAAATATTAGACTTTTCAAAAATAAGTTAATTATGGCAAAGTATATAGGTGCTCACGTTAGTAGTAGTGGAGGTGTAGAAAATGCTCCACTTAATGCAGCAGCAATAGGTGCAAATGGTTTTGCACTTTTTACAAAAAACCAGAGACAATGGGTCTCTCCTCCACTTTCGGAGAGGTCTATTCAACTCTTCAAAGAGAGATGTATAGAATATGGTTTTGTGCCAGATTCAATTCTTCCTCACGATAGCTACCTTATAAATTTGGGGCATCCTACACAAGAGGGGCTGGAAAAATCACGAGCTGCTTTTTTGGATGAGATGATTAGATGTGAACAGCTTGGTCTGAATAGATTAAATTTCCATCCTGGCAGCCATCTTAATCAAATTTCCATTGATGAATCACTTGCAAGAGTGTCAGAGAGCATAAATATTGCCCTTGATAAGACAAGAGGTGTCTGTGCAGTTATTGAAAATACTGCTGGGCAAGGTAGCAATCTGGGACATAAATTTGAAGAGATAGCTCAAATTATTGATAAAGTTGAGGATAAGAGTAGAGTAGGTGTCTGCCTCGATACTTGTCATATGTTTGCAGCAGGTTATGATCTCAACTCATCATCACTTTTTTCACCATCTCCATTTGATGAGTTTGAAAAGATTATCGGTTTCAAATATTTGAGAGGTATGCACCTGAATGATGCAAAGAAGCCTTTAGCATCCAGGGTAGATAGACACGATTCTCTCGGAACAGGAGAAATTGGTATTGATATCTTTAAAATGATTTTATCTGATGATAGATTTGATAATATTCCACTTATACTTGAGACTCCGAATACAGATATATGGGCGGAAGAAATCTCACTATTAAGAGGTTTTATCAATAATTAGAGTTAAATTTGTAAGATTTATAAATTAAGGATTAAATAATATTGTTATGATAAAGATTGATTTGAAACCATCTGCCTCTTTCTATGAAAAGAGCCAATATGATGAAATGTTAGCGAGAGCTTATTCTGCTTTTGATACCTTGGAGAGTGGCTCCGGCGCAGGTAATGACTTTCTTGGTTGGAACAGATTGCCAATAGAGACTCCACAATCTCTAATCGATGATTGTAACAGCGTTGCTGATAAGTGGAAATGGTTGGGTGTCGAGTTGGTGGTCGTTATTGGTATTGGAGGATCATATTTGGGTGCAAAATGTGCATTGGAAGCACTATCACACACTTTCGCATCTCAGTTAGGGAAAACATCACCACAAATAGTTTTTGCAGGACAGAATCTTTCTCAAGACTATCTTTGTGATTTAATGGATCTTGTTAAAGTTCGTTCAACTGCTTTAATTGTTATATCTAAATCCGGCACTACTACAGAGCCTGCTGTTGCTTTCAGAGTCCTCAAACACTATATGGAGGATAAATATGGTAGAAAGGGATCTCGTGAGAGAATCGTTGCCGTTACAGATGCAAAACGTGGTGCTTTGAAGTCTCTATCTTCACAAGAGGGTTACAAAACTTTTGTAATCGAAGATAATATCGGTGGTCGTTTCTCGGTACTTTCTCCTGTGGGACTTCTTCCTATTGCGGTGGCAGGTTTCGATATTCAAGCAATGATTGATGGAGCAAAAGATGCTTATAATGCGACTCTATCAAAGGATGAATCAAATCCTGCAATTCAATATGCAACAATTAGAAATCTTTTCTATTCACAAGGAAAGAAGATTGAAATTCTTGTTAACTATCTTCCAAAACTTCAATACTTCTCTGAGTGGTGGAAACAATTATATGGAGAATCTGAAGGTAAAGATGGAAAGGGTATATTCCCTGCATCTGTGAATTTTACAACAGACCTTCACTCTATGGGACAATACATTCAAGATGGAGAGAGAACAATTTTCGAGACAGTTATATCTGTAGAAAAGACAAACAGAAAGATCAATATCCAATCTGATGAGCAAAATCTTGATGGTCTTAACTTCTTGAATGGCAAAGAGATAGAAGAGTGTAACCGAATGGCTCAATTGGGAACAAGACTTGCTCATATCGATGGAGGTGTGCCAAATGTTGTTATAGAAGTTGAGAAGATTGATGAATATACATTAGGAGAGTTATTCTACTTCTTCGAAAAGGCCTGTGGAATTAGCGCATATATGATAGATGTTAATCCTTTCAATCAACCAGGTGTTGAGGCATACAAGAAAAATATGTTTGCATTGCTTGGTAAACCAGGATATGAAGAGGAAGCAGAGGCCCTATTGAAAAGATTGTAATTAATTGCTATGAAAGGCGGTTTTTTAAGAAGTGTAGCCGAACTCCACTCTGAAAAGTTTGGGAGTTCGGTTTCAGACTTCTGTTTTATCTTTCCAAACAGAAGATCTTCGTTATTCTTTGCAAACTATCTCGGAAAGTCCTCGAATAGAGCTATATTCTCTCCAAAATTAATCACAATAGATGAACTTTTTAACTCATTATCATGTCTTAAAATTGTATCTAAAGTTGAGGCCTTATATCTCCTTTTCAAAGAGTTTGAAAGATTATCAAATAGTGAAGAGAGTTTTGATGATTTCATCAGTTGGGGGGATATGCTTATCAATGATTTTGATGATTTAGATAAATATCTTGCCGACCCCAAACAGCTTTTTTCAAATATTACTGACCTTCATCAAATAGATGATGGTTATAGTTATTTGACTGAAAATCAGATTGATGCAATCAAAGAGTTTTGGTCAAATTTTCTTCCTGACGAAAAGAAAAGTCAATCGAAAGGAAAGTTTAGAGCCACTTGGGAGATTCTTTATCCTCTATATATTAGTTTCAATAAAGTGTTGAGAGATAAGGGATTAGGATATCAAGGGATGATTTACAGAGATGTTATTGATAAAATTAACGAAGATTCATCCATTATCAAAATTGCCTTTCCTGATATAAAAAGATTTGTTTTCGTAGGATTAAATGCTCTAAATAATTGTGAAATAACACTTTTAAAAGAGTTACAATCCGAAAAAGAGAGTTTTGAAACAGATTTCTATTGGGACTATTATGGAGAGAAAATAAAGGATCCTATCAATAAATCATCTCTCTTTATGTCTAAGAATGTTGTAGATTTTCCATCACAATTCCAGATAAAAGAGTATGATATTCCAGAGCAAAACTACTCTCTATATGCTGTCCAATCCAATACATCACAAGCAAAAGTTGTAACAAAGATTCTTGAAAAGATATATTCTGAAGATAACGATAATTACAACTTTGACAATTGTGCAATTATTCTTCCTGATGAGAATCTTCTACTTCCTTTGATGAATTCAATCCCGAAGTATATTGAAAAAATCAATGTAACAATGGGTAGTTCTATCAAGAATAGTTCAATATATTCGTTGATTACCTCTTTTGCCCAACTACATAGCAACTCTAAAGTAAATGATACGGAGTACTCCTTTTATTGGAAAGATGTGATTGATATTATAGATTTTCCACTATTCAGGAAGTGGGTCGATTTTACACAACTGAAAATCAGAATTGTAAATGATAATATCGTTTATCCAAATATCTCATTATTAAACAGTTACGATGATACGAACTCAGGTGTTTTCGTTAAGTTGGACACTTGGAGAGATGCAGCAAATTATCTTTTGACAATAATTGACAAGTTGCAGATTATAAGCGATTCAATCGAGAAAGAGTATCTTTTCTACTCTTATAAGACAATCAGTCAACTCCAAAATCTCGATATTGAAATGAATGTTAAGACTTTTTTCCGTCTTGTCAAGTCATTAATATCTTCATTATCAATATCCTTTAATGGAGAACCTCTTTGTGGATTACAGATTATGGGTCCACTTGAGACTCGTGCTCTTGACTTTGATACTCTTATTATCCTCTCTATGAATGAGGGTAAATTCCCCAAAAAGTCTCTCAGCTCATCATACATTCCTTATAACATACGCAAGGGTTTCTCATTGCCGAATTATGAGTTTCAAGACTCAATTTCTGCTTATCACTTCTATCGTAGTATTTATAGGGCAAAAGATATTCACTTTATATATGACAACAGTGTAGGTGGAGATAGAAGTGGAGAGGTAAGTCGATTTGTAAGACAGTTAGAGACGACATATTCAGAAAAGATTAATAATTATCAAGTCAATTTTAATCTCTCTTTGAATAATAATCCTGATTATGAGGTAGTTAAGAGTAAAGATATTTTAGAAAAACTTAGGCATTTCCCTTATTCTGCCAGCTCTCTTAACTACTATATGGATTGCCCGATGAAATTTTATTATTCATACATCAAGGGTATTCATAAAGAGAAGAGTGTTACAGAAGATCTTGAGGTGACCACTCTTGGAAATCTTTTCCATAGAACACTCCAAACACTTTACACACCATATATTGGAAATATTATTACCGCAGATATAATTGATTCCATAATTAAGAACACAACCTTTATTAATCAGGCAATAGAGCAATCATTTAAAGAAGAGAATATATCTAAGGTCTCTGGTAAAAACCTGATACTAAAAAGGATAATAGGAGATTATGTCTATGGTACACTCAAGTATGACAGAAATAATACGCCATTCCAATTTGTTGGAGCAGAAATGAAATTCCATTCAAAGTTGGATTTAGGGAAAGATATTATAATTAATCTGAAAGGTTTTATTGACAGATTAGATATCAAAGATGATGTTTTGCGACTTATAGATTATAAGACAGGAAGAGTAGATAGTGTCAAATTTGATATAGATGATCTATTTAAAAGAGATAAAGCATATAGCCCATCTATCCATTTTCAATTGGCATTATATATTTATCTCGTTAAAAACTCTGATAAGTTTATGGCCAAACATAGTCAATATCAACTCGAATCTGTAGTTTTTTCGGTAAGATCTCTCTTCTCAAATCCAATACCATTCAGATTTACTCTTGTTGATGATGATTACTCACAATTTGAGTTAAATTTACGTAAATTGTTTGCTGAAATTATATCTCCTGAAGTCAATTTTACAATGACTCAGAATGTAAATATCTGCAAATATTGTGATTATAAAAGATTGTGTAACAGGTAATTAGGAGATTTATTATGTTAAAGATTTATAAAGCATCTGCAGGATCTGGCAAGACATACAAGTTAGCTTTAGAGTATATCTCGATCCTAATTAGTAGTTATATTTACAATCGAGAGAAGTATCAAAACGTTCTTGCCGTAACATTTACAAATAAAGCAACGAACGAGATGAAGGAGAGAATCCTTGATTTTCTTGGAAAAATATCCCTTTTAAGTGATGAATCATTGCTTAAAAATTTAAAAGAGACTCTAAGAAATTCAGGATTTGATAATTTTAGTGATGAAAAGATACAATCTATTGCAGGAGAAATTCTTAATTCTATTTTGCACGATTACTCTAATTTTGCTGTAAGTACTATAGATAGTTTCTTCCAGCGTACAATGAGAGCATTTGCAAGAGAGTTAGGTTTTTTCCCCTCCTATAATGTTGAACTTGATAGTGATGATGTAATTAATCGTGCTGTAGATAATTTTATTTCATCACTTGATAATCCTGAAAATGAGCATCTTATTGATTGGTTATATCAACTATCTCTTGATAATATCTATTCAGGTAAGAGTTGGGACTTTACACCAGGACTTAACTCAATGGCAAAAAAGATACTAAGCGATGATTACAAAGTTAAGTCAAGAGCTATAGAACCATCAAAAAGAGAGCGTCTATTTGATAGAAAATACTTAAAGGAATATAAGTCTAAACTTAAAGCCATATTAAATAATTACATAAATAAATCACAAAAAATAGCCACTACGGGTGTATCTATAATTGAACGTAACGGACTCAATTACTCTGACTTTAAAGGTGGCTCAAGATCTCCACTCAAAAAGATATACATTTGGGCAGATAATAGTGACTTTAATAATGATTCAGCAAAATTAACAGCTACTTTTTTAAACTTATATGATGATATTTCAAATTGGTACTCTAAAACAAGCAATAAAAAAGATTTAATCCAACAGGCATACAACGATGGTCTTGCTGAAGTGGTATCAGAGATGATAAGACTTTATAATGAAGAGTTGCCAATAGCAAAAACAGCCAATCTTATTATCGAAAACCTCTACTCTTGCGGTGTATTTAGTGAGATTCGTGCAACACTACGTAACTATTTGAAGGAGAATAATATAGTTCTTTTAAGTGAGACCAACGATGTGCTTAACAGAATTATTGATAACAGCGATACTCCTTTCATATATGAGAAAATAGGGACCAAATATGAGAATTATCTTCTTGATGAGTTTCAAGATACATCCACTCTTCAATGGGAGAACTTTAAACCACTTGTTGCAAATGCTTTAGCATCATCGAATACAAATCTTATAGTTGGTGATACCAAGCAGAGTATTTACCGTTGGCGTGGCTCATCGTGGCAACTCTTTGAAAATCAAGTCGAACAAGATCTTCAACCGGCGGAGATTAAAAATATCCAAATAGATAGTAATTATCGTAGTGGAGAAAATATAATTGCATTTAATAATGCCTTTTATGAATATGCTGCCAAAGAGTTGCAAGATAAGTATAATCAGTTACTTTTTGCAGTAACAGATAGGGATTTGACAAATCAAAAGAAGATTACAGATATTTATACTCCTAAAAATATTCATCAGTTTGCCTCTTCGAATAAGGGACAAGGTCACATTTGTATAAGAATGATAGATCGTGAAAAAGCAAATGGTACTGATGTTAATGAGTTGATAATAAGTAGTTTGAAGAATTCAATCGATCGTTTGATTTCCAATGGTTTTACTTATAAAGATATCTTGGTGCTTGTAAGAAAAAGGGATGACGGAGCTTTGATTGCAAGAGATTTAATAGCGAATGGTTACAATATTATAACAGACGAAGCTCTGCTTATTGACTCTTCTAAAAGCGTTAAGCAGATAGTTGCTCTCCTTAAATTTATCTACAATCCTGAAGATCTTCTTAATAGTGCAGAACTTGATGAGCAAATGTTAGATTTTGATATAGAGGAGTCATCTACTACATCTATCTATGATTTATGTGAAAAGATTATAAGAGAGATGGGAGATAATATTGATAGCTCAGAATATCTCTATATACAATCTTTTTTAGATCTTGTACTAGACTTTATCTCAAAGAATGGTTCAAACCTCGCTCAATTTTTGACTTGGTGGGATGAAACTGGAGTAACGAAATCGATACCATCATCTACAGATAATAATGCCATTCAAATTATGACAGTTCATAAGGCAAAGGGCTTATCTTCTAAAGCGGTTATTGTACCATTCTTCAGTTTTGAATTAGAGCAGTTCAATGCCAGCGGAAATGACCCTCAAAAAATGTGGGTATCTACCGATTGTGAAACTTTATCTGAGATTGGTATTATCCCTGTCAAAATAAAAAAAGATTTAGCAGATACTTTATATAAAGATTATTATTTAGAGGAGATTTTTCTAAACTATATAGATAACCTGAATTTATCTTATGTTGCAACCACTCGTGCCGAGCAAGAGATGATTATTATTGGAGCAATTAGAAAAGATTGCGCATCTATAAATGATTATCTTCTTACTTTTTTACAAAATAACAATTCTGTTTTAAGTGCTGATTATCAATCTCATATTGCTATAGACAGAGAGAACGTTGATTATGAAGATATTTGGAATATCGGAGAGTGGCAATATGCGAATGGGGTGGCAGAGAAAGATAAGATAACCACAAGTTATATTGATTTTGATCATACTATATCTATTCCACTTGATAATAGATTAAAAATGCGACTACGTTCAGCCGATTTCTTCGAGGGAAGCAATAGAGTCAAAGGAATCGTTTTACACGATATTCTATCTTCCGTAGATCGTCCGGAAGACTTAGAAAGGAGTATTGCAGATGTGATTACCTCAGGAGAGTTGCCTATTCAGATGAAAGAATCTGTTCAGAATCAGTTGTCCTCTCTCATTGATTCAGTTTCGGATCGTCATTGGTTTGACGGAAATTATACCTCCCTTAAAGAGGTATCTATTATTGATTCAAATGGTGATATATATCGACCTGACAGAGTCCTTATTGATGAATCTAATGCTATTATAATTGATTATAAGTTTGGAGAGCAAAAATATCGCTCCTATCAAACTCAGGTGCGTGGTTATATGCAACTACTATCATCGATGGGATTTAACCCTGTGAAAGGCTATATCTGGTATGCACTACTTGGAGAGATTGTTGAGGTTGATTTCTAAGATTATAATGAGACTATTTAGTTAAATCCTCTTTTACAGCTTTTTTGAAATATTCGGTATATCCAGGGAATAGTGGCGTTGGCGGAATCTTATCACTGTGGCCATTTGTAATGAAATTGCCATTCTCATCCTGTTTCTTTGTATTACCGTCTATGTATTTGACTAACAAGTATTTATCTAATTCTTTCCAGGTGTTAAAAAGTGCATCTGCTCGAGAAGTAGAGAAATCTGTAAGATATTTTACACACTCTTTATGATTTTTTAATTCTCCATTTTTATAAATAGCTAAAGCTGTAGAATCACTATTTGCAATCTCTTTAATCCTTCTGCGTTCAAGTTCATCAATTACACCTCGAACCTCTTTTCCAATGTGGTTATACCTTAAATAGGCAAATTGCGCAATTCTGTTACATAACCAGAACATAGAGGTTTCCGAGTATTCAA
This sequence comes from Bacteroidales bacterium, assembly GCA_017513445.1. Lineage (GTDB taxonomy): Bacteria > Bacteroidota > Bacteroidia > Bacteroidales > UBA932 > RGIG6374. Next base: position 85,687 of record JAFXFS010000004.1, read on the forward strand.
TCATACTGCCATTTTCAATCGAATAATGCCACGATATTGCCTCGGAGGATGTATAGACTGGAGTTAATGGAGAAGTACCTGCGTCATCTACGCCAAACCAGATAATTCCACCGATTGGATCTGGCAACCAACTTCTTGACTGTCCAACAAACCAGAAACCTGTTTGTTGAGTAGCAATTGCTCTCTCATTTGTTACGGTATAGCCATCAACCTCATAACTCATTGGACGCCAGCGATATGGTAATTCGTGTCCTCCGGCTCCTATATCATTACGCATATCAAATGGGGTATCTTCAAAGTGGTCTCTCATCATATCTGCAACCTCTTTCAAAGAGATTTTTGCTTTTGGCTTCACATAGAGGGGCATTCGGTTTTTAGGATTTTCTCCGGATGCAAAATCAAGATATTTACTCCAATCTCCCTCTGCGTGCCTATTGAAAAAACTCCATACTCGCGCCTCACACCCTCTCATTGCTGAAAAGTCGAGAGGACAATATGTGTCAGCAAAACTAAAATCTTCATCTTTACCACTATAAAGTCCCAATTCTCTTGCGTGAGATATAACATCTCTGCTATAAAGACAATTCTCAGGATCATTTAGAGGGAAGGTGGTAATTCTTGCACAGTTAGCGTGTCCACTAATATAGCCATCAGGTATTCTGACTGCGACCCAGACAGCCCCTTTATTAACATTAATTCCATCTACAATTTTTGGTTTTTTTCCTGTTATTTCAAGTATCCAGGCCTCATTCTTATCGGCTATCGAAATCGATTCTCCCGAAGAGCAGTAACCATATTCATCTGCTAATGAAGTGAAGATTTCAATAGCTTCGCGAGCAGTTTTAGCTCTTTGAAGAGTAATGTAAATCATTGACCCATAATCTAATATCCCATTGGGATCAGTAAGGTATTCAATTCCACCCCAAGTGCTTTCGGCAATAATCAACTGATGTTCGTTCATATTGCCTACAACATTGTATGTAGATGTTGCCTGAGGAATTTCTCCAAGGTATCTATCTTTGCCCCATTCATAAACTTGCATCATTGTGCCTGGTGCATAACGTGCAGCAGGATAGTGTACAAGAGTTCCATATCTTGTGTGAGAATCTGCGGCGTAAGTAACCATTACAGAACCATCCGTTGATGCACCTTTTGTTACTATCAAATTTGTACAAGCAAATGCGTATGACACATTGAAAATTATCAATAGAGAAATTAGTAATCGTTTCATAATCAATAAGTTATCGTTAAAAATACAATTTAAGCCCATCGTATGCCAACTCAATATTTTCCGGTAATAATAGAGAACTCTCTCTGTGTGTTGGCATTTGGTGAGAGAGGTGTGTTAAATATCCCTTTTTAGGGTTGAGACTCCTTATCACATCTATCGCTTCAGATAATGAGTAGTGGGATATATGTTTTTCCAGTCGAACACAGTTTAATACCAAAATATCAAGATTTTTAAGTTTCTCCAACTCTGTCTCGTTTATGTAATTGGCATCTGTGATATAAGCCATATTACCAAAGCGAAATCCGAGAATAGGGAGTTTATAGTGCATAACTCTAATAGGAACGACCTCTTTACCATCAATAGAAAATGGATCTTCATTAATGTTGATGATAGTATAGTCAGGCACACCGGGATATTTCTCCTTTGCAAAGGCGTAAGAGTACTCCATTTTGAGAGATTCTTCTACTCTCTTTTCGCAAAATATCGGGAATGAACGCTTTTCAAAGTAATTTAATGCTCTTACATCATCGAGTCCACCTGTGTGATCCTTGTGTTGATGAGTAAGTACAATAGCATCGAGGTGAGTGATATTCTCCCTAAGCATTTGATATCGAAAATCCGGACCTGCATCGATAAGAATCTTTAATCCTTCCCACTCTACAAGAGCAGATGAACGTAATCTCTTATCTCTTTTGTCATCAGATTTGCAAACATTACAATTGCATCCAATCATTGGGATTCCCTGTGATGTCCCTGTTCCTAAAAATGTTATTGAATTTGGCATACTACAAAGATAATAAATTTTCATACCTTTGTGCCAAGATATCAGAAGATATGAAAGGCAAGTTATATTTAATACCAACTACTTTAGGCGAAACAGATCCTCGCGAAGTAATTCCTGCCCCAACGCTGGAACTTATCCAAAAGATAAAAGTTTTTGTTGTAGAGGATGTTAGAAGCGCAAGAAGATTCCTATCTAAAGCTGGACTAAAGGGTTCAATTTCGGATTTGGAATTTTTTGAACTTAGCGAACATACAGAGCGAAAAACTATAGAAGAATATATTCAACTCTTTGATAATCAGCAAGATGTAGGTTTGCTTTCAGAGGCGGGACTCCCTGCAGTAGCCGATCCTGGAGCATTGTTGGTAGAACTTGCACATAAAAACAATATTGAAGTAGTACCACAGGTGGGTCCTTCATCTTTGATGATGGCATTGATGTCTTCAGGGCTTAATGGACAATCTTTTGCCTTTGTCGGGTACATTCCAGTTAAGACAGCAGAGAGGGTTGCCAAAATTTCTCAACTTGAGAAGAATTCTAAACTCCTTGGACAGACTCAAATTATAATTGAGACTCCTTACAGAAATGACTCACTACTGTCAGATATTTTGAAAACTTGCCATCCGCAAACCAGATTAACCATTGCTGCTGATATAACTTTGCCCACCTCTACAATCAAGACAAAGAGTATTTCAGAGTGGAAGAGGAGCAATTTTTCAATAGGGAAAAGACCTTGTGTATTTTTAATTCTTGCATAATATGGATAGATTAGAGTTGTGTGGAATGGAATTCTATAGCTATCACGGATGTTTTCAACAAGAGCGCATCTGTGGTGGAAGATATATTGTAGATTGTATTTGCAATCTGGATCTGACCAAAGCTGCACAGAGTGATAATCTTAACGATACTGTTGATTATCCAAAGATTTATGAGATTATTAAGAGAGAGATATCAACTCCTGCTAATTTAATTGAACATCTGGCTGGAAGGATTATCTTATCTATTAAAGCTGATTTTCCTCAGATTGAGTCTGTAACAATAACGCTTTCGAAACTCAATCCACCTATTGATGGCAGTATGGCAGCTGCTAAAGTAACATTGACAAGATAATTATGACAGATAATACACAATTGAGAGTTGCATTTGAAACTTTGGGTTGCAAATTGAATTTTTCTGAGACTTCAACCTATTCACGTACTTTACAAGGTTTAGGATATCAGATTGTTAAACCAACTCAAGAGGCAGATCTATATATCATAAATACCTGCTCAGTTACAGAACATTCCGATAAAAAATGCCGGAATATGATTCGTAGGATGAGCAAGAAATCTCCAGATGCAATTATAGTTGTTACAGGTTGCTATGCACAATTAAAGCCTTCAGAAATACTTGATATTCAGGGAGTTAATTTAGTTGTAGGGGCGCAGGACAAAGGTAAGTTAGTCCAAATGGCGCATCAACTTGTATTGGATAGATCTAAAGAATCAAAGATAATATCATCTTGCGAAATAGAAGATGTTAATTCATTTTTCAGTGCCTACTCTTCTGGTGAAAGAACTCGCTCTTTTCTAAAGGTTCAGGATGGATGTGACTATCATTGCGCATATTGCACAGTTCCACTTGCCAGAGGAGATAGTCGAAATATTCCTATTGCTGAGATTGTCAAAGAGGCGGAGAATATTGCTGCAGATGGTATTGTTGAAGTAGTTATTACAGGAGTAAATACCGGAGATTTCGGTAAGAGTACAAATGAGTCCTTTTTAGATCTTCTGAAGGCACTAAATGATGTTAAAGGTATTGAGCGATATAGAATTTCATCAATTGAACCAAATCTTCTTACACCTGAGATAATTGATTGGATATCAAAAGGAAATAAATTTCTGCCCCACTTCCATATTCCTTTACAATCGGGATGTGATAAGATACTTGCAAAAATGCGACGCAGGTATAATACAGAAATGTTCAGATCTAAAATAGAACTTATAAGAGCAAAAATTCCAGATTTCTTCTTAGGAATAGATGTAATTGTAGGTTTCCCTGGCGAGAGTGATGAAGATTTTAGAACTACCTATAATTTCCTGGAGAGTATCAATCCATCTTTTCTCCATATCTTCCCATACTCTAGAAGAGCAAATACTCCTGCTGCCATTATGCCTGATCAGGTGCCAGAATATATTAAAAATCAGAGAGTAGCGGCACTTTCTGCTTTGTCTGATAAGTTGCATTCAGATTATTGTACTTCGCATAAGGGTAAGAGGGAATATGTACTTTTTGAGAGTACTCAGAAAGATGGAAAGATGTTCGGTTATACTCGTAATTATATTCGCGTAGAGAGGCCCTACGATCCCGAACTTATTGGCAAGATTGTAGAGGTGGTTGTCTAAACAGATTGCCGGGCTTCGCCCAGCAATGACGGAGGTTTACTTTTCGCTCAGCAATGACGCTCTCTTTTACGTCATTCCCGAGCTTGTCTCGGGAATCTATCTGACACTTTGCCCAATAGAGCGCAAGTATTCATTCAGTTGCTCCTGACGCTTCTGCTGCTCATACTTCTCTCTTCTCTCTTTACTCCAGAAGATTTTCCTGAATAGTTCACCAAAAGTGTCAAACTCCTCTTGGTAAACCAAACCGACACCATTTCTTTGAGTCTGGTCGAGATAGTTACTGAATTGGTCTGCTGAGTGTGAGAATAGCGTTACTCTGAATTTACCATTCTTGTCAATCTTTATCTCTACATCAATATCACCAGCCAAATCACTACCGGTATTTGTTAAATACTCCTTGTTACCAATATTTCCGTTAATGGTAACTCTATTGTTAAATAGCTGTGCAGAAAGTGCTACGTCAAAGATATCTCGCTGATTTTCACCAGGTTGATAGTTGAAACTAAGGTCTAAAGGAATATCTAATTGTCTGAAAATTGTATTAACCTGATTGGCAATTATTTCAGATGCATTAGAGTAGAGTAGGGTAGTGTTGTTGATGATTCCTGATTGCTCGTCTGGAAGGAAACCTCCTGATAGAAGCAGTGCAATTACCTGTTTCAATACTTTATCTTCAGTATTAAGAGCAGATTCAACCCTCGCCTTTGTAGTAGGATCCAAATCAGGAATGTCGATTGAGAATTTCAATGTAGGGTTTGAGAGCTTTCCTGTTGCAGTAATTCCGCAATCTACATTTCTTCTCGTGCCAACTGCAGAACTCTCTGCAATCAATATCTCAATAGATGCTTTAGTCCTATAATTGGCTGTCAGATTCAAATCAGAGTCCATTATATCTCCATTAAATTTGATTACTCCTCCAGGATTTACAGTAAACTCTTTTGAAGCCAATCCCATAAATACGAAGTTATAACTACCTTCATCAATGGTATAATCCCCTTTAATGTCAAAAATGCCCTTTGATTCATTTATTACAACATCAACTATACCGCTACCACGTGCATTGATAATATCTCCAGCATCTTTATTAATTTCCAATCTCACCTCAGCTTGTGGAGTAGCATTTGCCTTAATTCTGATTTCCAGTTCAGAACTATTCTTAGGTGCATTATTAAGATTTAAAATTGAGTCTAACGGATTGCTCTTATCCTTAATTTCATCAACATTTACAAAGGTCAAAAGAGATTGAGAGGTCTGTGTAGATCCCGATAGAGGGACGTGCAGTACGGTATTATTGTCAGTTGATACATTTACATCAAGTAGCAACTTGCTCAATGGCCCTACGATTCTTGCTCTTCCTGTTCCGAATGCTCTTCCGTAGAATGATGGTGATATAGTCTCATTATTATCAAGTACCAATGAATTTGTAACATTGATTCTTGTGTTAAACTCAATATTCTTAAAGTGATTAAGTTCGACTCCACCTCCAACAGTTCCCTTGTTTCCAAATGGATCTACAATCTCAATATTTTTGAAGTGAATACCCTTTTCATCAATTGTAAATGGTCCATTGAGGGTGTAAGGTACATTTGTGAAATCGATAGTAAGTCCGGTATTGCTGAGGTAACCATTATCACTCTTTAGCTCCAACTCACTCAATTTTCCATAAATGTCAATATCTCCGGATAGTTCTCCTCTTAAATCTGAGAATACAGAGATAGCAAGAGGTTTGAAGTAATCTATAGAGAATTTATCAAATTTACTCTTGATGTCAAGCCTCTTATCACTATTTGAAAAATATCCTTTAGCTAAAATAGGATTTCTTCCATCTAAACTGTTTAATAGGTTGATATTGAATCTGTTAGCATCACGGTCAAGGGATGTCTCTATCTCAAGGTCTCCAAATGGTTTACTGAACATTGATATATCATCTCCATCAATATCAAGTAAAATACCCATCTCTCCTAACAGACCAAACAGAGTAGCGTTTCCGTTGATCTCTCCCTCAATTTTTGCCTCCGGCATTGAGGTAAGAATGGTATTTAATATGTTAAGATTTAACTCATTGATATTCACATACAATGAGTCACTTGATGATGTAGAGATTACGCCATCTACCTTAACATTTTGATTATTATTATTTAAGAAGAGGTTGTCTATATCAATATAATTCTCCTTAATTTTAATTGTTGAAGGGTTGATTTTCCAACTCTCTCCCTGAAGATTGATTTCTGATAACTTAGTGTCTATCAGATAATTATACTCGGAGGTAAGAGTGTCAAGTATCTCTGCTTCAACATTTATGTCGCCTCTGTTGTTATAATCATCTTTATTGCTGAACTGATAGCCAAGTTTCAACTTATTATCATCAATATTCAGCCCAATTATATTGTTATTTAATGATATTCCACCAATTCTTAGTAGTTCGCTATTTACTTCGGCTAAAATATTCTCTTGAGGATTGTTAATCTCAATTTCAAGCTTGTCAATAATGTTATTTTTAAGTGCAATCAGGTCGGATTTAAGTTTCAAATTTATCTGATCATCATCCTTAACTTTCAATGAAACTGAGCTATTAGGTGCTATGTAAAGATCAGAAATGAAAAATGTACTTATCAATCCAATATCTCCGGTTGAAAGATTTAAGCTATAATTATTCCCTATCTTAGCATCAAACTTTGGTACATTTGTGAGTAGATTCAGCTCTTTGTTAAGTGTAAGTTTCTGAATATCAGACACGAAAGTAGTAATAGGTTTGTCTCCTGCATATCTCGCATCAGCCAATGGCGATGAGAGTTTCATTGTGTAGTGTCCCTCTTTACTTGTGAATCCCAGATTTATTTTGCCAATTCTATGCTCTTTGATATGATTTGTCAAAGAGAGATTACTGATATCAACATTTCCGGATAGTGAGCCATCTTTACTATGTCGCAATTTTGCTGATGTCCTGAAACTCACGATTGATGTATCTCTTTTGTCAAAATTGAGGGCGTGCAGGTCAGCGTGAGAAAGCCATAAGTTGAAGTTGTAATTTGAAATCTGACTCCTCTTCGAGACATTTAGCAGTCCGTGGAAAAGGAATTGCAGATTCTCATCTTCACTCTTTATCAAACCGTTGAATTCACTGTTAGCCAATTTACCCATACCACTGATATTCGAGTAGTTATAGTTGTTAAAATTGAGACTCTCTATAGCAATGGTATCGATATTAAGAGATGATCTTGTTGCAATAGGCGAGGTAACAGCTGAAATAGATGTATTCATTGTCAATTCACCTAATTGATTGATATTTAGGAATTTACCTAAGTCAAAGCGATTGCTGGAGAGATTGCCCAGGAAATTAAATAACTTACTTTTTGCATTGTTAGTCATCAGCATATCGATATGTACCGAACCAATATCTGATGTCAAATCTCCATAAGCTACGAAATCTTCAAAGAATCCATCCAGACTTCCATTGAAGGTAAATGTCTGATTTGGAGCCAATTGTGCAATTGCTTTGTTTGGCCCGCTATTACTGAGTGAACCAACTATTTTTGCAATATCTTTTGTGGTAGTTTTACAATTTTTGATATTAAAACTTACCATAGTCTCATCTGCCTTTGGAAGACCAATCATACTTGCAGCTATCTCCAACTGACTCTCTCCACTCCAAGATCTTGCCTTGATAGACTTACTCTGTAAGTTTGATATTGTACCTACCATCTCTCCGGAAGCATACAACTTTAATTTATTCTTTTCCAATCCAGGGGCAAAGAATGAGAGAGTATTGAAATCGAAATAGGTATTATCCATATCGATACCCAATTCAACTCTATTAAGGAAATCATTGAAATCTTCGGCAGAGGTGAAGCCCAGTGAGAAATATTTCGTTCTGATATTCGAGAAATCATCTTGAATCTTCAGATTATCAATGCGTACTCCTTTGCTATTATAAATAAGATTTCCAGTTAAACTCTTAAGATTGAATCCACTCTTCTCTTTAAGTGTAATGTCAGAGATGTTTGCTGTCAAAGAGTCGCAAAAGCGAATTCTGTTTGCATTTATATTGATATCAGATATATCAAGATCATTCCAATCTATCAGGTGAGAATCGTAATTTAGAGGAGTTGCCTTCTCGTTAATCATTTGGAAGGCAAAATTCTCTATAGTAAGTTTTTTAAGAGAGAGACAAAGGGTTGCATTTTGACTCTCTGTTTGCTCTAATGTATCGATATGCTCCTCAATAACTTTCTCATTATCAGATACTTCCGATACAAATACCTTAGATAGATTACTTACTCCCAAAGAGTCAGTATGAAGTTTGAAATATCCATTTTTAACAAGAAGACTATTAATATTTATCTCTTCTCCCAGTAGTGTGGCAGGGTTAAAAGATAGAGCAATTCTCTCACTTTGGAAGAGTGTATCTCCATCGGATGATTGGATTGAGGCATTGTTGATAATAACCTTATTGAATAGTACAAGGTAGAGATTATCAAAGTTTATATCTCCTTTTATATTTTCGTTTAGAGAATTCAATACCTTCTTACCCACAAAAGTTTGAAATGCAGGTATTTGTAATGCTATATACGCCGATGATACTATAAGCATCATCGTAATGATTACCACGAATAATATTTTCTTATATGTTTTGATAATAAATTCTCTCTATAACTTACAAAAATAATAAAAAACTGTAAATTTGCACAATATTGATAATATGGAGCAAAAGTTTAATACTGTGAAAGATAGCAATTATAGTGCCTCAAAGGAGGATTTAGTGATTTTGGGAATAGAATCATCGTGTGATGATACATCAGCAGCAGTTATAAGAGGTGAATATCTTCTTTCAAATGTTATGGCGTCACAAGATGTTCATAGACAATATGGCGGAGTAATTCCTGAATTGGCATCAAGAGCACATCAACAGAATATATTACCTGTTGTCAGTCAAGCAATTAAACAGGCAGGTATTACATTCGATGATATCGATGCAATTGGTTTTACACGTGGCCCTGGCCTATTGGGTTCTCTATTGGTAGGTACATCTTTCGCAAAAGGACTTTCACTCTCAATTGATAAACCTCTTGTAGATGTAAACCACTTACAAGGTCATATTCTATCTCACTTTCTAAAGGTAGAAGGAAGAGATAATCGTGCTCCTAAATTCCCATTTTTAGCCCTTTTAGTTTCAGGTGGTCATACTCAAATTGTCAGAGTAGATGATTATCTTAAATTTGAAATTTTAGGCCATACGATTGATGATGCAGTCGGTGAAGCTTTCGATAAGTGTGCAAAACTTCTCTCATTAGGTTATCCCGGAGGTCCTGTTATTGACAGATTGGCTAAAGAGGGAAATCCAGATAGATTTAGATTCTCTAAACCTCATATTCAAGGACTTAATTATAGCTTTAGTGGTATTAAGACATCTTTGTTATACTTTTTAAGAGATCAATTAAAGGAGAATCCTAACTTTATTGAAGAGAACAAAAATGATATTTGTGCTTCATTCCAGAAAGATTTGATAGATATTCTTTTAGATAAGTTGATTAAGGCAGTCAAGCAGACCGGTATTAAAGAGGTTACCATAGGAGGCGGAGTATCTGCAAATTCTGCTCTTCGACAAAGGATTGAGAATGAGGGAATTAAGAGAGGTTGGAACACCTATATCCCAGAATTGAAATTTACAACAGATAATGCTGCAATGATTGCAATAACAGCCCTTTATAGATTTAAGGATGGTCATACTTGCCCATTGGAGGCAGCTCCGGTTGCACGTGCAGCTTCATTAACAGAATGAAAGAGTTTGATTTTACATATAATGCCAAAAACTCCCCATCTAAAGAGGAATTAACCGCAGCGGCAGCTCGTGCAATGGGTTGTGCTCCTAAGCGTGTTGGTGGTTTGAAAATTCTTAAACGCTCTCTTGATGCAAGAAAAGAGATAGTTTATCGTTATCATTTAGTTGCTTGGATGGATAATGAAGCCCCACATCAAGAGTATCAACTTCCTCCATACCAAGATGTTACCAATTCAGAGCCGGTAATTGTAATTGGCTGTGGACCTGCTGGTATGTTTGCCTCTTTAAGATTGATTATGAGTGGATTAAAGCCTATAATTTTAGAGAGAGGAAAAGATGTTCACGCACGTAAGTTTGACATGGCAAAAATTGTAAGAGAGGCCTTTGTTGATGAAGATTCCAACTTCTGTTTCGGTGAGGGTGGCGCTGGTACATTTTCCGATGGCAAACTCTATACAAGGTCTAACAAGAGGGGAGATATAAGAGAAATTCTTCATCAATTGGTTAAGTTTGGAGCAGATGAGTCCATTTTGGTTGATGCACATCCACATTTAGGTAGTGATAAGTTACCAAGAATTGTTGAAAATATTAGAAATCAGATTGTGGAATGTGGTGGTGAATATCACTTCTCTTCGCGTGTTACAGATTTGCAAAAAAATGGCGATGAGTGGAATGTAACTTGTTCAAATGGAGATAGTTACAAGGCTAAAAATGTTATCCTTGCAACAGGCCATTCAGCTAAAGATATCTACGAACTATTTGATAGAAATGGGTGGGAATTACAAGCAAAAGGTTTTGCAATCGGAGTTCGTGCAGAGCATCCTCAAGCATTAATAAACAAGATTCAATATCACGATAAATATCAGTCATACCTACCAGCTGCCGAGTATTCATTAGTAACACAGGTAGAGGGACGGGGAGTATTCTCCTTCTGTATGTGCCCGGGTGGAATTTTAGTCCCCTCATCTACTGATAATCAATCGGTTGTTCTTAATGGTATGTCAAATTCTGCAAGAAATTCTCAATGGGCCAATGCAGGTATTGTTTGCTCTGTAGAACCTGGAGATATCCCTGAATATCAAAAGTTTGGTGCATTATCACTATTGAGATTTCAACAGGATGTGGAGAGAAGTATGAAGATAACAGATACCTTTAAAGCTCCTGCTCAAAGAATGATGGATTTTTGTAGAAGAATTGAATCGAAGAATCTTCCAAAGTCATCTTATGCAGCAGGAACTGTAAATGCTCCTCTTCACGAAATGTTGCCAGAATTTATCTATTCACGTTTAAGAGTCGCCTTCCCTGAGTTTAATCGTAAAATGAAGGGATATTACACAAATGATGCTCTGATTCTTGCTTGCGAGTCGCGTACCTCATCTCCTGTCAGAATTCCTCGTGATCCTGAGACTCTTCAACACCTCTCTTTGACAGGGCTCTATCCTTGTGGTGAGGGTGCAGGTTACTCTGGTGGAATTGTTTCAAGTGCTATTGATGGTGTAATTGTTGCTCAAAAGATTGCAGAGCTTCGATAGATTGCCGGGCTTCTCTTTTGGTTATAGCAATAAAAAAACCGACAATAAATTGCCGGTTTATAACAAATAATTGGTAATCTACTAATGACAACCTGAACAGTTGCAAGATGAGCAGTCATCACTTGTGCAGTTACACTCTGCTCTCTCTCCCCATAGACCATTTGTCAACTCCTCTTCTGTTGCCTCTCTTAGGGAAACAATTTTACCTGAGAAGTTTAGAGTTTTGCCAGCCATTGGGTGGTTAAGGTCCATTTTAACACTCTCTTCACCAATTTCAACTACTTTACCAGGGATTCTTTGGTTCATAGCATTTGTTAAACTGATAACATTTCCAACGAAAAGAAGATCCTCTCTTAGAACGCCATCAACTTCGAATGTGCTTTTTGGTAAGTCAATGATGTATTCAGGAACTACTTCACCATAACCATCTTTTGCTTCTAGAGTGAATTCAAAAGTATCACCAACCTCTTTTCCTTCAATATTTTCTTCAAATTTAGGAAGTAGGTAACCAAGTCCAAAAATGAACTTAAGTGGTTGACCTTCAGCTGATTTGTCTGCAACTTCACCATCAACAACTAATGTGTAGTCAAGTTCGACAACCATATCATTTTTAATTTTCATTTTGTAAATATTTTAGTTTTGTAAATTTCTTAAAGTGCCAAAGATACTCTCTTTTTTGTTAATTCTCAAATGTTATTCGCCACTAACTCTAACATCTGTAAATGCAAGTGATGGGATTAGCCATCTAGCTCTGTTTTTGTGATCATCTGCGATGCTGTGAAGATTGTTCCAGAAGCTTATAATATTGCCAGTTATATTCAACTCGTGAATATGGAACTGAATCTCTCCATTTTTGAAATAATCCCCCTCAATTCCATATGAAAAGTCGCCTGTGGCAAGGTTGTGGTTTCCTCCATTAAAACCTCTTATTATTATCCCTTCCTTTAACTCCTGCACCATTTTATTGATAGTCAAACCACTCTCTGTCGGTTGAATATATGGGACAGATGGATAATTGACAGTAGGAGCAATGTTCATCTTATTGGCTATGTAAGTGCTTATAAAATAGTCACTTACAATACCTTGGTTGATTATGTCAGATCGAAAAGTAGCGATACCTTCATTGTTGAACCATCTTGCACCTTGTGCTCCGTAGCGATGAGGGTCATCAATTATATTTAGCTTTTCACTGAAAATCTTCTCTCCCTTTTTATTTAATAAAAATGAGTTGTTCTGCTGGATATTACTACCATTTAGACCTTCAATAATTGGGGCAACAACCCTTGATGCACATTGTTCCTCAATAATAATATTATAAAAACCACTCTTTAATTTCTTGGGATTCAGTGAGTTAATAGCTCTTTGTAAAGCCAGTTCAGGAGCCTCGCTCCAATTCAGTTTAGCAATATGTGGTGAACAATCCCACCAAAATCCAGATGCTCTCTCAGCTCTTTCGCCACTACCTTTGATAGAGCAATTTATGCTGATAACATTACTCGTATTGTTATTTTCACCCTCAAACCCTTGTGAATCAATTATGTGGTTATAGTATATTGCATCACCAAATTCAGATTCCAATGATATGAGTCTCTCATCTTTACCAAATATTTTTTCTGATGCACTCAGAGCAATATCCCTCTTTTGTGATGGCTCTGTTGCTTTGAAATCTTTGTCAAAGAGTCCTAAATCTCTCTTATCATCTCCTTTAAAGTATCTCGCTTTATCAGGTAGAGTGCGACAATAGTCAGGTTCAATAAGTTTCAAGGAATAGATGGCTTTATCTATAATCTTTTCTATCTCATTGGTATTCAATAGATTAGTGGAGAATTCTCCATACCTGCCATCCTTCATTAACTGTAAACAGATAGCTGCAGATGATGATTGAAATATGCTATCTACTTCGTTATTTAAGACAATACAAGAGGACTGTGTGTTTTTGCCGAAATTGACTCTGACCTGATCCATCCCTCTTTTTAACGCATAATCTAATGCGTAATATGATAACTCCTTTTCTCTCAACATATTATTCTCCTCCTACAGTTAAATTGCTAACTAATACTGTTGGCATTCCACAAGAAACGCAACAATATTGATCTTTACCGCAAGTCCAGGTGCCATCATTTATTACTGAATTATTGGCTACTGCAACGATATCCTTCAGTGCCTGTGGGCCATTACCAATAATGTTAATATCTTTAATCGGAGCTGTAAGCTTGCCATTTTCAATAAGATATCCCTTCTTAACATAAAAAGTAAAGTCACCCTCTCCAATCTGTACCTGACCATTACTGAAATCACAGGCATAGATTCCCTCTTTAACATCTCTAATGATATCCTCCTCATTAGCATCGCCACTCTCCATATATGTTGCTCTCATTCTAGGGATAGGGTAGTATCGGAATGACTCTCTTCGTCCATTTCCAGTAGGTGCAACACCATAATATTTTGCACTTATTCTATCGTGCAGGAATGAATTCAGTACTCCATCTTTAACCATATAGGTCTTTTGTCCGGGTACTCCCTCATCATCAAAATTGAGTGATCCTCTATTAAAGTCAACAGTTGCATCATCTACAATATTGATTTTTTCATTGCAAATTTTCTCTCCCAATTTCTCTGAAAATATTGATGTCCCTTTGCGAATAAAGTCTGCCTCAAATGCGTGTCCAATCGCTTCGTGAAGAAGTATGCCAGATTTACCAGCAGCCATAACAACAGCCATCTCTCCTCCTTTTGGCTTAGTGGCATCAAATAGAGAGGCACAATTCTCTACAGCTTCATTGGAGAGCTCTTCAATAAGTTCATCATTCAACATAGAGAAATCCATTCTATAACTCTTTGTAGAGCTGTAATTCTCAATTTTGCCATTATCCTCCATTATGACAGATACCACAACTGATGCAAGTGGTTTTATGTCAAAGAAACTTTCTCCAAGAGAATTGGCGAATAAGACCTCTGTGTAAGATGTTGATATTCTGGCAATTACCTTAGATACTCTCTCATCTTTGCTGAAGATAATATCATTTATCTTCTTAAGAAATGGGGCACGTTGATCGATAGGATGATCCTCCCAACTATCGAAAATTGGGTATCGATTTTTCGCAGCTCTAAGTTCATTTATTGGTGGGATAGAGATCTCGTTTGTACTATTGGCAATCTGTGACGCCATCTTGGCAGCAGATAGCATATCCTCTAAAGTAGTGCTTTCAGAATAGGCATAACCGGTCTTCTCTCCATTCAGAGTTCTGATTCCCACGCCATAATCCACATCATAGCTTGTACTATTCACTTCGCCATCTCTGAGTGTCACCTCCTCGGCTATGCTATATTCAAAGTATATATCAGAATAGTTTCCCCCACAACTCAAAGCAGTGGCAAGAACCCTTCTGATGTCATCAGGGTTCGTTCCGAATCGTTCATAATTAAAAAGAGTGCCATTATTTTGGCACTCTCCTTTTTTTTGTTGATTTTTAATCATCCTTAAGCAGATTAGATTAATTAATGTCAACTGCCTTGATTTTAACTACCTCTCCCGCCTTGCCGAAAGCCAATTCGGAATTGGTTTTTTTCTTCTCATTTAACAATCTATGGAATGTTAAGTTGAGACTTAAAATCAAGCTTTCTCTAAGTTTGCGAGTTTCAAGTTCGCTCATAATGAATTAGTAGGTTATATAAGGTTTTATTGTGTATTTTGGTCAAAATATCTTTTCCTCCTTCCGCTATCAATTCAATCTTTACATTGGAATTATCTATTAAAATCCAATAGTCAACTATAGGCAAATATAGAGAGAAGAGGTTGCTTATACCCTGCGAATATCTCCTGCGGATAGTCTCCTCTGGCACATTATGCCCTCCTGAAGCGACTCTTAATCTAACTCTCTCAATTGCCAACTCAGGCATATTGAGCCAGAAATAAATCAGCGTAATTGTATAACCCAACTCTTTGGCATCTTTAATAATTTTAACCAGAGTCCTGGTAGCAAGAGTTGTCTCTATTGCCAAATCCGCCTTTTTACTCAATAGTTCATCTATGCGTTCAATCATAAGACGACTAGCTCTCAATGCTGCATCCTCCGGCTTAAATGGATCAAGTTTCTTAGCTATCTCATCAGCATTGACAAACTCCCCAAAATTGAGCATTTCAGGTAAGATTGTATAAGATGCGGTAGTTTTACCAGCTCCATTACAGCCACATATGATAAATAGTTTCGGCATTATAATCAAAGAACCAATACAAATATAATATTTTTTGTCTCAATTGTATCAGTTTTTATATCGTTTTCTAATAAAAAATTTTCAAATTATTTGTCAATTCCAGCTCCAAAAAGACAAAAATCTCCCTTACAGGGGTCTGAGGGGAATATTTTTGCAAAGTACTCTGTAATCTCTTTTGCCGCTTTAAAATCGGCACTTTTTCTCTTTGTTATGCCGCAGTTCAAAGCATTCCTGTGAACGTGAACATCCAAAGGGATAATCAGTTCTGATGGTTTAATTCTCTTCCACACACCCAAATCCACAATATTATCATCTCTTACCATCCACCTTCTGAAGAGATGTATCTTTTTATTGGCAGCATTCAAATCTCTTTTCCTGCCAAATATCTTCTCTCTGATATCATCCACACTAAGAGTTTCAAGCGTATCATTCGAACTATAAAAATCTTTTAAACCAGTGCAAATTTTTGCTATTTCGCACCACTTTATAGTACGATGAAGACTTGAATCATCATCTCGAAACTCTCCTCCCATTACATAGTTATATGGTTGCCACTCCATCTCCTCAAAAAGACGTTTACAATCTCTGACAATCATATCACGTCTTCCCCAGGCAAGGTGAGAAGCAAAGAGGGCAGAGATCTCTATATCCTGTAGAGATGCTTGACCCTCTTTGTAGAGTTGAAGGAAGTGTTTTGGAAATATTACAGGATCACACTCAAAATAGTGATTGTCATTATATTTCTTGGCTAACGCTTCAAATTTATCCCTCATCTATTTTTTTAATTCAAAACCAACCCTCATTCCGGTATAAGAATTAAGTGTTGATGATATCAGTTTAAGTGTTGCATTGCTTGATTTTGAAGATATTGATTTTAGAACCTTCAAAAGAGCATCGGCTTTGAAAAGTAGATTCATTGAAGTGCCTTTAATGTCCACTAAACAGTTGACTTTGAATAATTTAGCAAAGTTTAATCGGATTTCAGCCTTCTCTTGATTATACTCCCAAGTACCGGAATATGCCTTGCCAGCAAATTGTAATGAAACACTCTTATCTGCCGAAAATGTCATTACGAATGTATTCTCTTTCAATCCTATTTTTGCAAGATAGGTATCGAGCTTTTTAGAGACTTGATCTCCAATAATTGAGCCACCTGCATTATTGAGAGCATTCTCTGATTCAAATGCAATTGCACTGCCTTGATAACACCATCTTCCAGGAATATCATCATCTGTAACTTTATTATTACCGATAATGTCAGTAACAGTGTTAATCACACTATTTATCGTATTATTATCGCCACTTGTAAGTTTATTAAAAAGATTTGATAGCGAATTCTGAGCAGGAAGGTTAACTGATGCAATTAAGATTCCTATTAAAATTAAATAGATTCTTTTCATAAAAATATCCTTTTATTCTTACAAAGTTAAAAAAATATCGTCTATTTCAAAAGAATAGTTATTAAAAGAAATTATCAATCTTATACTCAATTTTTCCTATTGTTTTAACCCTTAAAATTACTAACTTTGTAAATCTATATTCATTAATTTTACGATGACTTTAATTAAATCTATTTCAGGTATTAGAGGGACTATCGGTGAAGGTCCAGTAGGCGATTCCCTTTCTCCAGTTGATATTGTTAAATTTACAGCTGCATACGCTGCACAATTAAAAGAGAAATTTCCAGATCAAAAATTGAGAGTTGTTGTTGGTAGAGATGCCAGAATGTCTGGACAAATGGTTGAAATGATTGTTTGTGGAACTCTTATCTCTTGTGGTGTAGATGTTATTGATGCGGGTCTTGCGTCAACTCCTACAACAGAGATGGCAGTTATCTTCGAAAAGGCAAATGGTGGTATCATTTTGACAGCTTCTCACAATCCAAAACAATGGAATGCTCTTAAACTTCTAAATGAGAAGGGTGAATTCCTAAATGCAGAAGAGGGTGGTAATATTGTTAAATGTGCTGAAGATGAGACATTTGAGTTTGCTAAAGTAGATCAATTGGGTACTCTAACTTATAAAGACTACACAGAAGATCATATCAAAGCTGTACTTGATTACCCACTTGTTGATGTACAAGCTATTGCAGATGCAAAATTAAAAGTTGTAGTTGATCCTATTAACTCTGTAGGTTCAATCGTTGTTCCAATGCTTTTGGATGAGCTTGGTGTTGACTATGTTGTAATCAATGCTGAACCAAATGGTAACTTTGAACATAACCCTGAACCAATTCCTGAAAATCTTACAGCCCTTTCATCACGTGTTGTAGAGGAGGGTGCAGATATGGGTATCGCTGTTGACCCTGATGTTGACCGTCTTGCATTTATTAGTGAAAATGGTGAGCCATTTGGAGAAGAGTACACACTTGTAGCTGTTGCTGACTATATACTAAGCCACAAGAAGGGTGCAACTGTTTCAAACCTTTCATCATCTAGAGCTTTAAGAGATGTTACAGAAGCACACGGCTGTACTTACCACGCATCGGCAGTAGGTGAGTTAAATGTAAGTACACTTATGCAAAAAGAGTCTGCTGTTATTGGTGGTGAAGGTAACGGTGGTGTTATCGTTCCAGATCTACACTATGGTCGTGATGCTATCATCGGTATCGCACTATTCTTGACTCACTTGGCTAAAAAGAAATTGTCAATGTCTGCTTTAAGAGCAACTTATCCTGATTACTATATTTCTAAAAATAAAGTTGAACTTACTGATAAATCTTTGATTGACAAGATTTTAGACGAGGTTAAAGAGAAATATTCTGAATACAGAGTATCTACTTACGACGGTGTTAAAGTAGATTTCGACGCAGATCACAAATGGATTTGTCTTCGTAAATCTAACACAGAACCTATTATTCGTATCTATTGCGAAGCTCACGATAAAGAGAGTGCTGATGCTTTAGCTAACGAAGTTATTGAAGTAATTAACGATATCGTAAAATAGATGTTTTCGTTTAGGACCACCTCTTTGTTAGAACAGGGAGATTTAACCCTGCATCGCGGTAATATTGCATTACTGTCAAATCAATCAGCGTGGAATCCTCAAACCGGTGAATACCTTCTTGAGACTCTTCATAAGAGATATAATCTCAAGAAGGTTTTTATTCCCAAAGGCGGTCTCTTTTCGTCAATTTCGGATAGTTCTTACAGAGAAGATTACTCTACATTAAAATCTCAATATCCAAATGTTGAGTTTGTGCAACTCTTTGATAATGAGGGATATATCCTATCTTTCGATGCTCTTGCCCAATTAGCTCAGGTAGATGCCCTGATTATAGAGATGCAGGATATGGGTGTTAGATATTGTCCTGTAACACGTTCAATTTATGCACTATTTTCTGCCTTAAAGAGAGCAGATATTGAGTTATCTATATATCTTATAGACAGATTCAATAGCTCTCCAAGAGTAGTAGAGGGTGTACCATCCAAAGTTGATGATATAATTCTCGGTATTCCTAATAAACACGGATTGACAATAGGGGAGATTGCTACACTTTTCCACAGTGAACTAAATGCTAAATTTGCTCTGCACATTATATCAGCCAATACTCAGGAACGAGTAACAATGCCTTGGAGTATTCCAATTTCGGAAGATGTATGTGGTTTATTCACCTCAAATTTCTATTGTGGGCAATATCTATGGAATGGGACGAATATCTCCTGTGGAATTGGAACTACTCGACCTTATGAACGTTTTGGCGCTCCATTCCTTTCACAGTTAATCGGATATAATTCTGATAATCAGTATGATAGCTGGAATGATCCTGATAATCCAATATCAGATCCATCCCTATTTATCCGTTGGGAACAATTTATCCCTCACTATGGAAAGTATCAGAATCAGTCCTGTTTTGGTTTCCAGCTTTTGATAAATCCATCCTCTGACTATCACTCATATCTTCACGCTTTAAGAGTAATAAAATTTCTTAAAGAGAATGTTAAGGAGTTTGAGTTTAACCCCTTAATAAGAGAACTTATAGCAGATTCTACCATTCTCTCATACTTAGAGGGCAATAGTGATTTGGATATTAAAGAGTATGTAAAAACTGAAGAACAAAAGTGGATTCGTAAGGCGAAGAAATATCTGCTTTACGATGAACAACCATATCGAATAAAGTAACCTATGAAAAAAAATTATTTTTCATTTCTATTACTATCAATAGTTTCTCTATTGGTAGTCTCTTGTGTTGACCCTATTGACCCTGAAGATAAACCTACTCCTATAACTCCTGTGGCACCAGTTGAGTTTGATTTAACAAAGGATTCCTTTACCTTAAAACACGAGTTTAGAGGTGCTTGGATTGCGACCGTTTATAGTCTTGATTGGCCAATCAGTAAAAATGTTTCAGAGCAGAAAACAGAATTAAGAAATATCTTCAGCAATTTGAAGAAAGCAAACTTCAATGCAGTTGTCTTTCAGGTTATATCTATGGCTGATGCAATGTTTAAGTCTGATTATCTCCCTTGGGCTAAACAGTTGACTGGAGTCTCACAAGGTACTGATCCCGGTTACGACCCTCTTGCCTATGCTGTAGAGATAGCAAAGGAGTTTGGACTTGAATTGCACGCCTGGATCAATCCATTGAGAATTGGAAAGAAGTCTGCGCTATGCGATAACCATCCAGCTATTCTTAATCCTGAATGGTCACAGACATATAAAGATAATCTATATTGGGATCCCGCAGTTCCTGAATTTCGTCAATTTTTATCTAATATTGTTACAGAATTAATGACCAATTATGATATTGATGGTATCCATATTGATGACTATTTCTATCCATCCGGTCTTAAGAACAATAATGATACTTGGGATGATACTAAAATGTTTCAACTCTATGGTTCTGATAAAACCCTTAATGTATGGAGAGAAGAGAACATTGATAAGATTGTAGAGGGACTATATAATAGTGTAAAAAGTGTTGATCCAACAGCACTTTTTGGCGTATCACCTCAAGGTAAACTTGAAAATACCCGAGCGCTCTATGCCGACCCAATTACCTGGATGAAAGAGGGTTACATTGATTATCTTACTCCACAAATCTATTGGTATATTGGTCATAAAACCTCTGATTTCAAAAATTTGGCATATACCTGGGCAGAGCAATCGTATAAGGTACCGGTAATTCCTGGTTTGGCTGCTTACAGATTAGAGGAGAGTGGTTTCTCGTTAGATGAGTTTGTTAATCAGGTTACACTATGTCGTAATATCGACAAAATTCAGGGTAATATATGGTTTAGAACTCAAAATATTCTCTCCGATAATTTCCCATTTGTATCACCAACAGAGTCATTCAGTATCTATCAATATCCAGCCCTCAGACCTACATTTGCTTGTGATTCGACTATATCTTTGGATACTCCGCAAGTAAAAGTAATAGGAAATGATCTCTCTTGGAACAGTGTGGAGAATGCAGAAGCTTATGCAGTTTACAAACTAAAATATATCTCAAAAAACATTTGGGAACCACAAATGGTTTCATACACAACTCAGACAAACTTCAAAGGTGAAGGGGAGTCGAATTATTTTGTAATAGCAGTGAATGGAAGAGTAAAATCTGAATATGACAAAGTGCATTTTATTCCATAAAAATTTGTGTTATAATAAAATAAATACTATTTTTGCACCCTTGAAAATCAATAACTAAAAATATTTTAATAATGAAAGCAAATATTCATCCCGAAACCTACCGTCTTGTAGCTTTCAAGGATATGTCTAACGACCACATTTTCATCACTCGTTCTTGCACTCCTACTAAAGAGACAATCGAAATCGAAGGTGTTGAGTATCCACTAATCAAAGTCGAAATTTCAAATACATCTCACCCATTCTATACTGGTAAGATGAAACTTGTCGATACTGCTGGTCGTGTTGATAAATTCTACAGCCGCTACAAAAACAGAAAATAATTCTGAAAAGATAATGAGAGTGCTAACCTTCGGGTTGGCACTTTTTTTTTATTTTTATTACACTTTCTATTTAATAAAAAAAGGGGGTTAAAAGTTGCCTTCTAACCACCCTTGATTGATAAGTAACTCTCGTTTAATTATACCATAAGAGCTGCAATCAAACCAAGAATTGCGTAGAATTCTGGGAATGCAGCATAGATCATTGTATTGGTTTGTACATCGTGACCTTGCGAAATGTTAATGATACCATTAGCACACACTTGACCTTGGCGGATTGATGAGATTAGACATACAACACCAACTGCTAAACCAACAGCGAAAAGTGTAATACCATCAGTAGCAAAGTCTTTGCTCATCCAGATAAGGAATGCGATAAAACCATAAAGACCTTGAGTTGCAGGCATCGCTGAAAGAATCATATAACCTGAAGATTTTTCAGGATTCTTTTTTAGTGCTCCTTCAGCAGCATTACCGGCGATAGTAGTTCCAATTGCAGAACCAACCATAGATAGAGCAAGCATAGAAGCTAGCCCGATGTAACCAAGAATTTCGTTCATAATTTTGTTAATTTATTGATTATTAATTAATTATTCAATTTTGTTTTTTGTTAAAGGGTTATATTTATTACCCTTGCCTTCATATCCTGCATTCTTGAAATACTCAACAAATGTCAAACGCAATGGGTGGACGAATGCACCTAGAGATGACATAAGAATATTCAAAACGTGACCGAAGATTAATATTAGTATAAATGGAATCCAAGTAAGGAAGCTCTCTCCAAGTGTCATTCCTGCTAAGTCGTTGAATGCCTCGCCTAGTTTGGCACCAGCAAGACCTAATGCAAATAGACGAATGTAACTTAAGACATCACCTAAAATACCTGTTGCCATATTGTAAGTATCCCAAAGGCCTGAGCCAATATTAATTAGAGGGTTTCGGCCTGGTGTATTAAATATATAAATACCTAATGCCGAAATCACTCCAACAACAATTACAGCCCATTTAATTGCCTCAGGAGATATGATTTTTCCAATACCCAAAGTAGCGATAATTACACCACCAAGGATTAGTAGCAGCCATCCCCAAGCACTGATGCTATTCTTGAATCCGAATCTTTTCGTGTAGCATATTGCTTTGACAATCAACGCAATACAGATGTGGAATATACCTATGCAAACTGCTAAAATCATCTGAATATCAAACTCTCCCATACCGAAAAGTTCAATTTTTCCGACAATCATACAACTCTTCAACCACTCAGGAACCCAAGAGAGTTCTACAAGTGACATTCCGAAGAATGTACCAAGTATTGTTCCTACCACTGCTGTGCCGGCACCAAGAATTGAGATAATTGTTCCCAATCCATCGAACATCCCAATTTTAACCCAGCCCTTATTGAGCATAAGGCCAAATAGTAGCAATACAAGACCATATCCTGCATCACCAAGACACATTGCAAAGAATAGTAAGTAGAATGGAGCAACAATCACAGTTGGATCGAATTCGCTATATACAGGCATACCATACATTCCTGTAAATACTTCAAATTGACGAGCAAACCAGTTATTTTTGATCTTAATAGGTGGATTATCTTCCTCTACTGCATCCTCTTTGATATAGTAGATACCCATCTTATCAAACTCTTCACATAGTCTCTGCTCTTCATCTACCGGAGCAAATCCTGTAATAACTGTAATCATATCCTCAGCTGCCTTTTTAGTTGCAGCTGCTGCAAGATATTTATCAAGTTCAGCAAGTTGCTCAGAGTAATCATCTTTGATTATATTAGCAGACTCTTTTACCTTTAATAGTGAAGCTTTGCACTCGATAATATCATATTTAATTCTATCCAATTCAGCTTTCGCCTCCTTGTAATCACCCTCAGGTGCAGGGAGTTCTGAAAGTTTGAATTTATAATCTGAACCATTTTCACTGATTATTACAAACCAGCACTTCTTATCATCTGTAGTGATAACCTGAAGTGGATATTCGTTAATCCACGATGGGTCAAAAGACTTCTTATCAACACAATAGAAGTGTAATTTATAACCAAGTGCCTCAAATTTCTGGATAGACTCTTTATTATACTCTCCCCAAGGGAGTCTTGCCTTAATCTCCCTTTCGGTAGCGGCAAGGGCGCTATTTAATTCACGAAGTTTTGCAGATTGTTGATTGACAAATTCTACCTTCTCTGCAGGTATTTCAACTCTCTTTGCCAATTCGGTAATCTGTTGATAATCAACATCATTGCTGAAATCATATTTATCTAGAATTTCAAGAGTTGATTTTGATTTAGTTATTTCACCGAATAGCTTTCTTGAATTGTCATCAATAGGTTTTACAGAGCGTGTGATATCCACGACACCCAGTTCCTGGAGTCTCTCCAAAAACTCCTCTCTCTCCTTAGTAAGCATAAGGATTGAGTATTTGGTCATCTTAATTATCATTTTGCTCCTCCTCTTCTATTTGATGTCTTGTCTTAACAATCTTCTGTGCAGCTTTAGAGAGGTTCTCTTCATCCTCCATAAAGCGCTTAATCTTCAGGATTGCCTCATTGTATCCAGGAATCTGTACCTTTTCATACAGATTAACCTTTTGTGTAGTCTTCTTTCTTTGGAAATCTAAAATTCTACTCTTTTCAGTATAAACCTCAGACTCAATTCCAAGTTGAGCAAGTTTTTTAAGGATTGCAATTCCCTCTGAATACCAAAGTGGTTTAGAGTAAAGATCTATCTCTTTTACATCGTAAATAACCTCTTTTAATTCAGGAGTCTTAACACCTGCTACCTTAACAGTTTCAAGTTTCACATCTTTAACAGAGATAAGACCTGGCTCAAACTCATTCCAAAGTGCAGAAATATAGTTGTACGATTGCATTGAGGCTTCCAATTCTTCCAATAGCGCTTCTGAACGTTGCTTTGCCCTTTTTACCTCAAATCTTAGAGCTGACTCTTTATTCTTGAGGGTAGGCAATGCACGTTTACGAACTTTAAGCTGTTTGTTAAGTTCGTTCAACGAAGTTTTATTAAATTGGAATTTTATTGCCATATCTTAGTTTTTCCAATATTTTGATGTGAATTCATCTTTAATACCCAACTCTGCTTTGTTGAAATATTTAGAGAATAGTTCCCAAGCAGTATCAAGCATCTCTGTCAAAGAGATATTAACGTCAATTGCAAGAAGACGTGTAGAGTACTCTTTTGCGTAATCCAAACAACGCTTGTCATAATCAGAAAGGTCAAAACCATTCTCCAATTTTGTTTTGGCATTGGCAGCATCGGAATATAGACGTACACCTGTATTCATCACCTGGTTGTGATCTTCGCGAGTTTGCTTACCAATTACAAGTTGTTTTAGACGAGATAGTGAACGGAATGGGTCAATAATTACCTTTCCGGTATCTGTATCATTACGCAAGAATAGCTGTCCCTCAGTGATATAACCAGTGTTATCAGGAATAGCGTGAGTAATATCACCATCATTCAATGTAGTTACCGCAATAATTGTGATAGATCCACCTGCAGGGAATTGTACCGCCTTTTCATAGATCTTAGCAAGGTCAGAATAGAGTGAACCTGGCATAGAGTCTTTTGAAGGAATCTGGTCCATACGGTTAGAAACGATACACAATGCATCGGCGTATAGTGTCATATCTGTAAGAAGCACCAACACCTTTTCATTCTTATCTGCAGCAAAGTACTCAGCTGCTGTAAGTGCCATATCAGGAATCAAAAGGCGCTCAACAGGAGGTTGCTCAGTTGTATTTACGAAACTGATAATCTTGTTCAAAGCACCGGCACTCTCAAATACGCTTTTGAAATAAAGGTAATCATCATTTGTCAAACCCATACCTCCAAGGATAATTTTATCTACATCTGCACGAAGTGCAACTTGAGCCATTACCTGGTTGTATGGTTGGTCAGGGTCTGCAAAGAAAGGAATCTTCTGACCAGAAACCAATGTGTTGTTAAGGTCGATACCTGCAATACCAGTTGGAATCAATTGAGAAGGTTGCTCTCTTTTATATGGATTAACTGATGGTCCACCAATATATCTTCTTTCACCTTCAACCTTTGGACCATTGTCAATAGGTTCACCGTAAGCATTAAAGAAGCGACCTGCCAAATCATCTGATACATTCAATGCAGGTGGTTCTCCAAAGAATACAACTTCAGCATTGGTAGGAATACCCTCTGTACCAACGAATACCTGAAGAGTTACCAAGTCATCTTTAATCTTTACAACTTGGGCCAATCTATTATCTACAGTAGCAAGTTCATCATTAGTAGCACCGCTCGCTTTCAATGATACAGTTGCTTTTGTAATAGATTCAAGTTTTGTATATATTTTTTTGAATGCCTTACTCATCGCTTAAAATTTTATTTACTTGTTCAAAGTATTTATTGAATTGTTCGCTCTTGAACTCTGAGTAGTTCATCTGACGCATAATGTTTATGATCTCTTTAAATTTGGCAGAGCAATCTTCAAATGTCTCAAATGTGAAGCTCTTGTCGCAAATATTAAGTACGAGTGAAAGCATAAACTCCTGTCTATCCATAGGTGTAACAGAGTCGATAGGGTCAAATGCATCTTGTTGAAGGATTACGAAGTCAATCAACTCAGATTTCCAATACATTTCGTGGTAGCTGATTGGAACACCATCATCACCAAGGATGTTGATTTGTTCATAAACCTCTTTACCTCTACGGATAATCGTTTTAGCTCTATTAACCTTGTTTACCCAATCTTTATCAACTCTATTTTGTAGATATTCAACGATCTCTGGATATTCAAGATATTTTGAGTAAGAATCTACAGGGTCAACTGCTGGGTAGCGTTTCTTATCTGCACGTGCTTGAGCAAGGGCATAGAAGCATCTTGCTGCTTTCTTTGTAGATTCAGTTACCGGCTCTTTTAAGTTACCACCTGCTGGTGAAACTGTACCGATAAATGTAACAGAACCTGTAGAACCATTTCTCAATTTAACAACACCGGCTCTGGCATAGAAGTTTGAGATGATTGCAGAGAGGTCCACAGGGAATGCATCAGCACCTGGTAATTCCTCCATACGGTTTGACATCTCACGAAGAGCTTGAGCCCATCTTGATGTAGAGTCGGCAAGAAGAAGAACCTTCATACCCATTTGACGATAATATTCACAAATAGTCATTGCTGTATATACTGATGCTTCACGGGCAGCAACTGGCATATTTGAAGTGTTACAAATGATAGTTGTACGTTCCATCAACTTTCTTCCAGTGTGTGGGTCAACAAGTTCTGGGAACTCTTTGAAGATCTCTACAACCTCATTTGCACGCTCACCACAGGCAGCCATAACTATAATTTCAGCATCACCCTGTTGTGCAATTGCGTGTTGAAGCACTGTTTTACCGCAACCAAATGGACCAGGGATAAATCCTGTACCACCCTCTGCAATAGGATTAAGTGTATCAATACATCTTACACCTGTCTCCATAATTTTGCTTGGTCTTGGTTTCTCAACATATCCACCTACAGATACCTTAACAGGCCATTTTTGTACCATTGTTACAACCTTTTCTTCATTATTCTCATCTGTAAGAATGGCAATAGTGTCGTTGATCTTATATTGACCAGCTTCAACAATAGATTTTACTACATATTCACCCTCAAAGGCAAAAGGTACCATAATTTTGTGAGGCAACCATCCCTCTTTAACTTCACCTAACCAATCTGATGCACAAACTTGGTCACCAACTTTTGCAATAGGAGTGAAATCCCATAGTTTTTCATCATCTAATGGAGCAGTGTATTCACCTCTTTTAAGGAATACCCCCTCCATAGTTTCAAGGTTGTTTTGAAGGCCATCATAACTACTTGAAAGTAGTCCAGGACCCAAAGTAGCTTCTAGCATAAAGCCCTCAAATACAACTTTATCGCCCTTTTTCATACCGCGTGTGCTCTCATAAACCTGAACGAAAGCCTTATCACCGGTTACTTTAATGACTTCTGCCATAAGATTTGTTCCAGCCAAATCAATATAGCAAATCTCATTTTGTGCAACAGGACCATTAACCTGTACAGTTACAAGGTTGGATGTAATACCTGTTACAATTCCTGTGGTTTTCATATTATTGTATCTTTATTTTATTTTTCATTGAACTCGACACCTTTGAATGTGCCTCTGACTTCTGAAATAAGAGTTGCCAATAGTTGTTGGCCAACACTCTTATCTAATGTACACCATCTCTCAACAATCTTTGATTTAACCAAGAATGCCAAGATTAAATCGATGTTTAATATATCCATAACAACGATTTGATCAACCTTTTCCCAGATGTATTTATCATATTGTTGCTCTCTAAGGAGAATGTTATCCATATTAAGAATGGTTGTAACCTCTTGAATATCATCAAATTCGATACTCGGCTCTCTCTTTTGCAAGTAATCAACTTTAAGAGTTCTCAAAATCTTGTCAAATTCAAAATACTCATTCAAAAAGTGATTCTTGAAAGATTTAATACGATAGTAGAAGTAATGGGAAAGATTTTCAGGTTTTAATCCATACTCAAGCCACTCGACCAATTTCTGATCCCTCTTGCTTAATAGAGGGAAGATTGAATCTCTAACATCCTGATATTTGAAGTTAGATGGTTCAAAGTCAAGTAGAAGGGTAGGGAAGCCACCTATAATATATGGGTAGTTATCCATTACTCGCCGAATAAAATTTGTCTTGTAGCAGGTCTTAGATAGTTTGCAAGCAAACTTTCAAATTCAGAGTCAGTGAAACTGATATAATAACCCTCATCCTTTGGACCAATCTTGAAGCCCGAGCCCACTTGTTTAGAGTATTTTACCTCCAAACCATTTTTAAGTCTCTTTGCTATATCACTCTTTAGATAACTATCTAGTTTGTCTTTAAGATTATTATCAATAATCACAGAGAGTTCAACCTCATCGTTATCTGCTTTAAATGCATCAACCACTTTTGTAATAATACTCTTAATAAGTTCTGGCTCTGCAACTGCATTTTTTACAGGTTCAGAGATACTTTTAGTGATAATGCAATTTACAACATCCTGCTTGATAGCAGTAATAGTTTGAGTAGATGCCATTTTAAGGTCGCTTACTACCTTATGTTCCATCTCTTTCGCCTTTTTCTCAGCCTCTTTGATGATATTAACAGCCTGAGCTTGGGCTTTAGCAATAATTTCGTTGGCCTCCTCTTTCGCTCTTTTTGTGAGTTCAGTCGCCTCTTGTTTCCCTTTTAACAAACCCTCATTATAAAGTTTGTCGGTCAATTCTTGTAATTTATTGTTTTCCATAAAATGTTGGATATTTATTCTCAATTCTGCAAATTTAATAAATTATAAACGCCTTTCCTTACTTTGTGTAATAATTTACCCCTATTTATTAACAATTTATCAACATTTTTATAAAATAATTGCATTTTTTAGAGAGGGGATAGTTATATTAAAAAAAACGGTCTAACTCTTGAGTAGAGTTAAACCGCATTCAATATTAATAGTTGTGTGAGAGTGTGCAAACACACCCTCACACTTTCTACTTTAGTGTCTTAATTATGTCTATATAGTTTAATTAGGTTCTGTAATGTTATGACCTGTACTTCCATCTTTAATACGAGTCCAACCATTATAGCTATCAGTCTTGGTGTTGTTTCCAGTGAAAGTGATAGTGTAGGTATTGGTGCCAGCAGGATCAATTTCCACAGTAGCGGTATTATCGCCACTGCCTGTATACCCTTTCTCTGTAGCTGCAAATGTGCAATCTTTAATGGTGATTGCGGTAGAAGAAAATCCATGAGCAAGGATTGCCTTACTGTTCCCGTTGAAGGTACATCCGTCAAACTTAACACTGTTGGCACCCCAAGTCCAGAAATAGCCGTTCTTGAAATCAAAAGTACATCTGTTGAATACAAAATCGTTGGCATTATTCAATGAATATGGTCCCACAAAAGCGCAATCATTAAAGGTTGCACCCATATAGGCAAAACCTCTATAATTGCCTGTGTTGCTTTGTGTATCGATTGTCACGCCATTAAACACATATGTGCCGACACCTGTTCCATTACCACCAAATGCATAGTCACAACCGTCTTCACCTTCGTTGTACAATTTTATTATAGCCTTCTTTGAACCACTAATGGTCAAGTTCTTACCACCACATCCATAAACATCATATTCGCCATCTTCCAAACGTATATTGCTATATCCAGCGGCTACTGCCTCAGCCAATTCCTTTGCTGTGTAGACGTTTCTTGTTTCAGGATAATTAACTGTAACACCATTTACTTCGCGAAGGCCCTTGACGCCAAGCTGATCGCCACCAATAAGTTGGTCAAATGGGATGCAATTATAGTGATTGTCTACACATTGAGTGTGATCGAAGTCTGCAGGAAGTCCGCCGTAAGCATAACCAGGTTCGATACGCATGCCACGTCCGCCATTATGTCCTGGAGTAGGTTCGCAATAATGATAGTACATCCACTCACCGTAATTAACAACTACATTGTTAAATGATAGGTAGTACTTTGACAAATCAGGATAGTTGATACCATTAATAGTTGTAGTCTCCTCGCAACGGCCGATAATCATACCACACATACGATAGTTGTAATAGTCATAAGAAGCTGTACAGTCATTGTAAGCATCGATACGGCAATTAATTTCTACATTTTCGAAATTGTAAGTTGCACCCGGTTCTGCTTGACCAACGATACCACCGATAGAAGAGTCGAATGAACCCCAAAGACCACCAAGAACTACATCTGATTCTAATGTAATGTTCTTGAATGTGTAAGTACCCGCACCTGACCAACCAATGATACCACCACAACCATTGTTGTAAGTACCAATCTTACTATCCTTGATTGTAATGTTTTCGAATACACAATCACCTGTTGCGCTACCAGCTACAAATGAAATGTCACCACCTTCAACTTGTGCTTCTACACCCTCAATTACAAGGTTCTTAACTGTTGCACCTTCAAGTTCTGCAAACAAGCCAAGCGAGCCATATTGCCCCCATTCATAACCCATATCCCAACCACTTTGGTATAGATTCTTGATAGCATGATCTTGACCATCGAATGTGCCCTTAAAAGGGTCACAAATAAGTTTGTTACTACCATCACGCTCGCCTGTAGAACCTATCGGAGCAAAAGAACTACCCATGGTCTTGACACCCTTCAAATCAATGTCATTTTCCAAAAGGATTGTCTTACCTTCAAAGCCAAGAGTATCTGCACCAACAAGAGCAGCAACAGCTATCATACCTTCTGCTGTATACACATGGTATGTGCCAGTTGTTTCCTCGTATGTATAACCATCAGACCAATTATCTTCAACATTGATGTCGCCATCATAAACGGGATCAATAGTGATGTTGAACTGGATGTCGCCAGTGAGGATCTTACCGAGGATATTGGTCCTCCAGTTGCGCTGTACGGGAACGTTGTTCAAACCCTCAGCGAACTCAATGGCATTGCCGCTCTCGGGAGTGAATGTATACTCAAGGCTCTCCAGATTGGTTCTGTAGTCACCAATAGTGCCATCTTTGTCTTCATCGACATCATGGGTGTCGTTCACCAAAATATAGCTCATAGAAAGCCATTTATACGCCTCTTTGCCTTGTTTTGTCGCATCAGTTTCAACATACAAAGTCTCATCAGGAATGGTATCTGAAATATAAGTCACTACTGTTTCATTACCTGATACTGCACCAGTAAGCAAGTTGATAGATGTAGCAGCATTCTTGATAACAACGTTTGAGCTCTTGATTTCGATACCTGAAGCTACAGCAGCGTCCCAATCTTCAGCATCTACACCTACATTGATTTGAGCGAAAGGACGCTTCATCACTACATCAATGCTCTTGTCGCCAGCTACTTCAAACTGAACCATCTTGAAGAATGCATCACGAAGTTCATCGTTGTTTACTGCGTTTGTACCATCTTCATTCTTATATTTTACTTCTACAGCTGTCAAATCATCTGTATCATATGCCTTGCAATCTTCATCCTGTGCCCAGAAAGCAACCTGATAAGTCTGACCTTTGGCAAGTGTGATAGACACATTGTCGCCTGACTTGAAATCTGTCTTAACAAACTGACCGTTGTTGTTTGAGCCTACAACATTTTGCAATTCAGGCTCACCATTAGCATTAAGTTTGTAAACAGCATACACCAACTTGTCTGCTTTTGTACCATCACTGATAGCACGGGTAGCCATATCACCTTCAAGACCAAGTGAGAACGTCACCTGCGCCTCATTTCCTGACTGAACTACATCCAGTTCGTCATTCATACACGATGTTGCGAGCAACATACCTGCTGCTGCGAACATTCCTAAGAATAACTTCTTGTTCATAATGAATTATTTATTAAATTAAAATTATAATCAAGTATTATCAAGATCCCTTATATTCTGTAATAGAATTATACTCTACTCCATTGGCAACTATCTTACCAACTGTTGCGCCATCTTCAATAGTGATTTTTACGCGATTTTTGTCTGTAATGTTACTCAAGTCTATTACTTTAACCTCTGCACCACTATTAATCTTAATGTAGTTATTGGCATTATTGTTATTCATATTACCACGAATAACCAACTTTTCTATAACTGCTTTGTCATTAACAATGAGAGCTGCTTGATTCCAAAAGAGGAGGCTACCAATCTTACCACCATTAACAGTAGTTGTAGAATAATTTACAGCTGCCACATCATATACTGGCCACATCGGATCTGTATCTAATTCTGACAATGTAGTACCATAGATATTACAATTGTTCAATACAGCTGTACCATATACACATACTGCTGGAGAAACACCCGCCGAGAATGACACAACCTTAGTATTAATTACATTTACGTTGTTCAGTTCCGTATTATAATTATTGTACGTTGCATTCTGATAATGCCCCAACATTAAAGCAGACATAGTACCCTCAAAAGAGAGATCGTTTACGGTAACTTTACTTCCATTTGCAGAAGAAAAGATAGTAGACATAGCAGGAATGGTACCACCTTCCCATTGGAAATCATCTGCAGAATTAGCAGTAGAAACGATACTGTTACCATTACCATTGATGGTTATAGCCGCAGCAGCATTTTGTGTATGAATAGTATTTCCACTTGAAACAGACAGGTCACTTGTTAAATCGACAGTTTTTTCAGAAGTAACATTTGACAAATCAGAGATAATTTCATTAGTAATAAAAGAAGCAGGGTAATTGACTGTTACGCCTGGGAATGATGCAAGACCTTTCACAGGGTAGTGGCCACTGCCATTAGAACTTCCACCGAAGAGCTGGTTGAAAGGAATACATACATAGTGTTGCTCACCAGCAGGGTGATTGCACTGTGTGTGGTCAATTCCGCTAACATAGTCAGATGACTCAACACGACCCCAACCACGATTCCAGTAGCCTTGACAGTAGTGGTAGTTCATCCAATCACCGTAGGTCACAGTTACATTCTTACAAGTAACATTTGTTGCTGTAGCAGTAACAACAGTGTTGTATTGAGCTTCAGTTGTGTTAGTATTACCAATAATCATTCCCGAAACACGGTAAATATACCACTTGTAATTAGAGGTAACGTCATTGATAACATCAAGAACGCAAGCTATATTACAATCCTCGATTGTGATTACAGCATCTTCGCTAATACCACCGGCAATACCACCAGCACTCTGTCCGTGAGAATCCCATAATGTACCCACTGAGACTGTGTTATCCAAATTTACATTCTTGAATGTACATTCGCCTTCAGCCCAGCCTACAACACCTCCAGTGTACCAGTTATAACCGGCAATTTTAGTGTTACTGATTTCAATGTTTTCGAATGTTGTATTTTTTGCATAACCTGCAATAGCACCACTAATAACAGTGTATGAAGCAAAAGTAGCACCATCCATCTTAAGGTTCTTGACGCTTGCTCCATCTAAAACAGAGAATAATCCCCAACCTTCTTTACTGCCATATACACTTCCGTCCCAACAATGGTCGCCAGTAATGTGAGCACCAGAAATCATATGGTTTTGGCCATCGAAGATACCTTTGAAGGCTTTATTATCTGTACGATTATCACCCATAGGATTCCAATTGGCCGCAGACAAATCAATGTCATTTTCCAAAAGGATTGTCTTACCTTCAAAGCCATCAGTAGCTTCATCAACAAGAGCAGCAACAGCTATCATACCTTCAGTATTATATACATGGTATGTGCCGGTTGTTTCCTCGTATGAATAACCATCAGCCCAATTATCTTCAACATTGATGTCGCCATCATAAACGGGATCAATAGTGATG
This sequence comes from Bacteroidales bacterium, assembly GCA_017513445.1. Classification (GTDB taxonomy): domain Bacteria; phylum Bacteroidota; class Bacteroidia; order Bacteroidales; family UBA932; genus RGIG6374. Next base: position 119,831 of record JAFXFS010000004.1, read on the forward strand.
TTGAACTGGATGTCGCCAGTGAGGATCTTACCGAGGATATTGGTTCTCCAGTTGCGCTGTACAGGAACGTTGTTCAAACCCTCAGCGAACTCAATGGCATTGCCGCTCGCGGGAGTGAATGTATATTCAAGGCTCTCCAGATTGGTTCTGTAGTCACCAATAGTGCCATCTTTGTCTTCATCTACATCATGGGTGTCGTTCACCAAAATATAGCTCATAGAAAGCCAGTGATATGCTTCCTTGGTGCCATCACCATCAGCGTCAACC